>NZ_JAAOMA010000100.1:0-5793 GCF_011602385.1 Chromobacterium fluminis
GGCCAGCCCCGATCTGGACAAGACCCCGACCGTGGCCAACAGCCGCCCGCCCGTCCACGCAGCGGCCCCAGCGCCGGCGCATGAGCGCGCGGCGGCGAAAGCGCCTCCCGCGCCAAGCGCCGCTGCAGCTCCGCCGCAGACGGTAGCCGCCAAAGCCGCGCCGGCCGAAGCCATCAAATCCGCCCCGCCCGCCGCCGCCATCGCGGCAGACAAGCCCGTCGCGCCGGTCAAGGAAGCCCCGGTCAAGGCAAAACCAGCCGGCAGCTCCATCGGCTATCAAGTCCAGCTGGGCCTGTTCTCCAGCATCGGCAACGCCGAAAAGCTGGTGAAGGAGCTGAAACAGCACGGCATCCCGGCCCACACTGTCACCCGCGTGCAGGTCGGCCCGTTCAAGAGCCGCGCCGAAGCCGACGAAACCATGGAGAAGTTGCGCGGCCTGGGTTATGCGCCCTTGCTCGCGCCCGCCGGGCAATAAAACGAAATAAAAAAAGCCCTCTCCGCTATGTGGAGAGGGCAAACTCTGAACTCACTCAAACAATCGGAACGGAACGCACCGCCGCGCGCGGGCGGACCAAGCCGCGAAGACCGGCCAGCGGCCCTCCGCCCCATCCCTTTTGTCAGCGCATTCTCGCCGGCCGGCCCCCAAGACTCAAACAATCTCAAAGCAGGCTCAAGCCGCGCCCCCATGTGAAAAACCCTCTTCGCCGGCGAAGAGGGTTGATGCGTCCAGTCCTTCCCGGCCGTCAACTCCAGTCCAGAATCACCTTGCCGCTCTGGCCGGACAACATGGCGTCAAAGCCCTGCTGGAACTCCGCCACCGGGAAGTGGTGGGTGATGATGGGGGTGATGTCCAGACCAGACTGGATCAAGGCCACCATCTTGTACCAGGTCTCGAACATTTCGCGGCCGTAGATGCCCTTGATTTCCAGGCCCTTGAAGATGACGTGGTTCCAGTCGATGGCGGTGTCGGCCGGGGGAATCCCCAGCAAGGCCACTTTGCCGCCGTGGTTCATGGTGTCCAGCATCTGACGGAAGGCCTGCGGATTGCCGGACATTTCCAAGCCGACGTCGAAGCCCTCGCTCATGTGCAATTCGGCCATCACTTGCTTGAGGTCCTGCTTGGCCACGTTCACCGCGCGGGTCGCGCCCATTTTGCGCGCCAGTTCCAAGCGGTATTCGTTGACGTCGGTGATCACCACGTGGCGCGCGCCGACATGGCGCGCGATAGCCACCGCCATGATGCCGATCGGACCCGCGCCGGTGATCAGCACATCCTCGCCCACTAGATTGAAGCTGAGCGCGGTGTGCACCGCATTGCCGAAGGGGTCGAAAATGGACGCCAGATCGTCGGAAATGTCGTCCGGAATCGGGAAGGCGTTGAAGGCCGGAATCACCAGATACTCGGCGAACGCGCCCTCGCGATTGACCCCCACGCCGAAGGTGTTGCGGCACAGGTGACGGCGGCCGGCACGGCAGTTGCGGCAGTGGCCACAGGTGATGTGCCCTTCACCCGACACGCGCTGGCCGACGCTGAAGCCCTGCACTTCCGAGCCGATCGCTTCTACCACGCCGACGTATTCATGGCCAACGTGCATGGGCACCGGGATGGTCTTCTGTGCCCAGTCGTCCCAGTTCCAGATATGAATGTCCGTTCCGCAGATCGCGGTCTTACGAATCCGGATCAACAGATCGTTATGGCCGATTTCCGGCTTGGCCACATCGGTCATCCACAGGCCGCGCTCGGCCTTCAGTTTGGATAATGCTTTCATTGCTGTTCCTATCCGCCGCCGCGCCCTCCACGGGCGCGCGGCGCTACGCCTCAGATCACGCCGAGCTCGCGGCCCACCTTGATGAAAGCCGCCACCGCCAGGCGAACCTGTTCTTCGCTGTGGCGCGCCGACATCTGGGTGCGGATGCGCGCCTTGCCCTTGGGCACCACCGGGAAGGAGAAACCGATCACGTACACGCCCTCCTCCAGCAGCTTGGCCGCCATCTCGCCCGCCAGCTTAGCATCGCCCAGCATCACAGGAACGATGGGGTGCTGGCCCGGCACCAGAGTGAAACCGGCTGCGCTCATTTCCTGACGGAATAGTTCGGCGTTGCGGCGCACTTTGGCGCGCAGTTCCGCGCCCTCGCCGCCCTTGAGGATGTTCAGCACTTCCAGGCTGGCGGCGGCGATGGCCGGGGCCAGAGTGTTGGAGAACAGGTACGGACGCGAGCGCTGACGCAGCAGATCGATGATGGCTTTGCGGCCGGACACATAGCCGCCGGACGCACCGCCCAGGGCCTTGCCCAGGGTGCCGGTGTAGATGTCGACGCGATCGGCGACCCCGCACAATTCCGGCGTGCCCGCGCCGCTATCGCCGATGAAGCCGACAGCGTGGGAATCATCCACCATCACCAGCGCGCCGTGACGTTCGGCCACTTCGCACAGGGTTTTCAGATCGGCGATGATGCCGTCCATGGAGAACACGCCATCGGTGACGATCAGCTTGAATCGCGCTCCGGCCTGTTCCGCGGCGATCAGCTGCGTCTCCAGATCGGCCATGTCGTTGTTCTTATAACGGAAGCGCTTGGCCTTGGACAGGCGCACGCCGTCGATGATGGAAGCGTGATTCAGCTCGTCGGAAATCACCGCATCCTCTTCGCCCAGCAAGGTTTCGAACACGCCGCCGTTGGCGTCGAAGCAGCTGGAGTACAAAATAGTGTCGTCGGCGCCCAAAAAGCCGGAAATCGCCTGTTCCAAATCCTTGTGCACTTGCTGGGTGCCGCAGATGAAACGAACCGAGGCGCAGCCGTAGCCGAAGTCGTCCATGCCCTTCTTCGCCGCCTCGATCAAACGCGGGTCGTCGGCCAGGCCCAGGTAATTGTTGGCGCAGAAATTCAGCACATTGCTGCCGTTGCTCAAGGCGATGTCGGCGCGCTGGGGCGTGGCGATCACGCGTTCGGGCTTTTCAAAACCGTCGGCGCGAATCTGCGCCAGCGTGGCTTCAAGATGGGCTAAGTAGGTTCGGTTCATGACTGTCCTTGTCCAGGAATGACAAAAGAATCACCATTGCGCCGCCAGATCCGTGGCGACCCAAAAACTGGCACCATTCTAGCCCAGTCATTTCGCAGCCATCAGTGACAGTTCAACTTGTTTTTCCAAGATACTGTACCCTTGAAAAATTAATACGAGTAGACACTGTCACCATAAAATACCATGCGCCGACAATCGTCACTTCATATATTTGGCGACGATTTTCTCCAGCTTCCCGCTTTCGCGCAGTTGTTGAAACGCCCTGTTCAGCTTCAACGCGGTCGCATCCGACATTTTCAGGCTGCAGGCCATGTAGATGCTGGTGGGTTGCACCTGCAAAGCCTCTCGGATATGGTCGGCCGGCGTGCCCACTTGTTTAATGGTGTAGTTGGCCACCACGTCATGCACCGCCCAGACGTCCGCCACGCCCGCGGCCAATTCGCGCTCGGCCTCCTCAGGCGTGGGTCTGACTGAATAGGCGATATTGTTCTTTTTCAAATAATCCGCCATCGACGAACCCAATAACACCACGATGCGCTTTCCCTTGGCGTCGTCCAGCGAATTCAAGACCACCGGATGATGGCTATTGATGAACAGGGATTGATTGCTTTCCATCACCAAACCCACCCAGCGATACATCTTCTCTCTCTCCGGGGAGCGCGTAAAAGGCATCAAGCAGCTGTCCGCGTCTTGCTGCACCTGCATTTGAGCACGCTTCCAGGGAATCTCCGGCATGCGCACGCCCAAGCCGGCCAATTGCAGCGCCTGGGCCACCGCCTCCACGGCGATGCCGCTCAATTTTCCGCTCTCGCCCTTCAACACCAGCGGCGGATACTCCACGCTGTAGATGGAAAGCGTCGACGGCTCCGCCGCCAGCGTCGCCATGCTCCACAAGCCGCCCATCACCCATCCCAGTTTCATCCCGTTGCCTCCGCCCAATGCCCATCACAGTCCTTAACATGATTTTTAGTCCAGCCGCCGGCGTTTGCTCACAGAAACCGCGCAGCCGCCGGCGGCAATGCTAGAATCTGCGCCATGTCCTTGTCCGCCCGTCTTATCACCGTTTCCCTATCCCTGCTGCTTGCCGCCTGCGCCAGTACTTCGCAACCCGCCGCGGTGGAGTCCGCCGGCTTTTACCGCGTCAAGCCAGGAGACACCTTGTTCCGCATTGCCCAGAACCACCGGGTCAGCGTGGCGAACCTGGTGCGCTGGAACGGACTGAAAGACCCCGGCAGCATCAACGCAGGTCAGTTGCTGCGCGTATCCCCGCCCACCGGCGCCGCTCAATCCCCCGCCAAGCGCCCACAGCCCAGCCGGCCCGCGGCCAAGCCTTCCGCTTCGGAACCCAGCAAGCCCGCGGCTCGCCCGGTGGCCAACATCAAACTGGTCTGGCCGGCCAAGGGTACGATCATCGCCAAATTCAACGGCCAGGGCAGCAAGGGCATAGACATCACCGGCGAAGCTGGCGCGCCCGTCCGCGCGGCGGCCAACGGCAAGGTCACCTACGCCGGCAAGGGCATCCGCAGCTACGGCAATCTGTTGATCATCCAGCATGACAATGCCCACCTCACCGTCTATGCTCACAATCAGTCATTGCTGGTCAAAGAAGGGCAGGCGGTCAAAGCCGGCGACACCATCGCCACCATGGGCAGTTCCGGCACCACTCGGGTCAAGCTCCACTTTGAACTGCGCGTCCGTTCCTCCGCGGTCGACCCCATGCCTTATCTGACGGACTGAGCCGCGAGGCCGCTTGTCAGCGCCGGCGACGAACGCGCAAAATGCATTCCATACATGATGCGCAACCCTATCGCCCGGACAGCGTGGTTTCCACTGCGCGCGCCAGAAGCGAGGAAGTCAAGAAGGCAAGCCAATGGGGAGATTACTGATACTAGGCAGCTTGCTGCTGGCCCTCGGTGTCAACGCTCACGCACACAAGCTCGTCAAGGTGGCGTTTGGCGAGTCGCTGGAGCCCTATGTGATGGAGGGCGGCAAAAGCGGGCTGGAGCTGGAGATCGTGCGCGCGGCCCTGCAAGAACGCGGCTACAGGATTGAGCCGGTCTTCTTTTCCCAGCCCCGCCTGCCGATGGCGTTCAAGAACAAGGATATCGACGCGGTGGCCACCGTCGGCGAACAAGCCGGACTGCAAGCCGAGTATTCCGATGTCTACATCAGTTACGAGGATGTGGCCATCACCCTCAGCAGCCGCCGCATTCAATTGCACCAGGCCAAGGAACTGGGCGCTTACCGGGTGCTGGCCTTTTCTCTGGCCAGGCAATACCTGGGCGAAGCCTTCAAGGACATGGCCAAAAACAACCCCAATTACGCGGAAACCGCCAATCAGGTGGATCAAAACCGGCTGTTGTTCCGCGGTTCCGTTGACGTGGTGGTGGCCGACCGCAACATCTTCGCTTGGATGAACCACAAGCTCGCCACCCAGTTCAAGGAAAAAACCGCGCCGGTGGACATCCACCGGTTGTTCGCTCCTACCGTGTACCGGATGGCCTTCCGCAGCGCGCCTTTGAAGGACGAATTCAACCAAGGCCTGCGCGCGATACAAAAAAGCGGCGTCTACAAGCAAATCGTGAATCGTTACCAGAACCTCTGAGCGCGATTGCCGATGACAGCAAGATAGCCTAACCTTCAAGGTTTGATTCCGCCCCCTCCCGCGCACCGTGAAACCGTCCCGCTTGCTGTTTGCCCTATTGCCCGCGCTGCTGAGCGCCTGCGCCAACGTCACCCCTCCAGCGCCTGTCTCCGCGCCCGTCGTCGTCGCC
>NZ_JAAOMA010000101.1:0-5441 GCF_011602385.1 Chromobacterium fluminis
ACCACGCAGACATCGCAGTCGACGGCGCCTTGCAACGTCGCCCCAGGCTCCCAAGGCAGGGCGGTGGCGGCGTAATAGGATGGCGCATGGGCTTGATGGGCAAAACGAAGCATGGAAACCTTTCATGAAAACAAATGATGCGGCGGCAGGATCAAGGGATGAAAAAACGCGTCAAAGCCTTTCCTTTCGCGATGGGAGATGGGAAATGAAAAAAGCGGATGCCCAGCCGCAGGCATCCGCTTGCGGGCAGCCCTTACCGGGTTAAAACCACCGGAACGTCCTGCCGCCAGCTGACGAACACCCCATCGCCCCAGGTGGGCGCGGTTTCGCCCGCGTCATACCAGCGCGAAGACGGCACCACAGATTTGACGACCTTGCCACTGGCCAGTTTCACGTGATAGATGGAATAACTGCCCAGATAGGCAATGTCCTCCACCACGCCGGCTGCGATGTTAGGCCCCGCCGGCAGCGGTTTGATGTCCAGCCGCACATCCTCCGGACGGATGCTGGCCCAAACGCGCATGCCCTTGGGGCCGGTAATCCCATGGTCGATGCGGATATCCCCGCCCAGCTCCGGCGAGCGGACTTCAACCAGGTCCGGCTCGTCCACCACTACCGCGCCTTCGAAAAGATTACTTTCGCCGATGAACTCCGCGGTGAAGCGACAGTTGGGGTAATCGTAAATTTCAGACGGCGTGCCCACTTGCAACAAGGAGCCCTCGCTCATGATGCCGATGCGGCTGGCCATGGTCATCGCCTCTTCCTGATCATGGGTCACCATGATGCAGGTCACCCCCACCTGTTCGATGGTGTTGACCAGTTCCAGCTGGGTCTGTTGGCGCAGTTTTTTGTCCAGAGCGCCCAAGGGCTCGTCCAGCAGCAGCAGCTTGGGGCGCTTGACCAGGCTGCGCGCCAGCGCCACGCGTTGCTGCTGGCCGCCGGACAACTGATGCGGCTTGCGGTTGGCGTACTTGCGCATCTGCACCAGGTCCAGCATCTTGCCCACCCGCTCCGCGATCTCGTCCCGGGACACCTTATCCTGCTTCAGGCCAAACGCCACGTTCTGCTCCACCGTCATATGCGGAAACAGCGCGTAGCTCTGGAACATCATGTTCACCGGCCGCTCGTACGGCTGCAGGCCCTGCATATCTTCCCCATCCAGGATGATGCGGCCCGAAGTCGGCGCCTCCATCCCCGCCAGCATGCGCAACAGGGTGGACTTGCCGCAGCCGGAGCTCCCGAGCAAGGCGAAAATTTCATTTTTGCGGATATCCAGATCGACATGATCCACCGCGACATGATCGCCGAACTTTTTCAGCACGCCGGCAATGCGCAGATAAGCCTTGTCTGCGTCGGCCTGCGTCTCGGCGGCTTGGGCATTGTGGGCGGAAAAAGCGGCTTGGGCCGGTTTGGCGGCAACAGCTTGCGTCATTGAGTCGTTCCCTCTATTGCAATCCCACAGCGGCGCGGGCCTGCTGCGTCCGCCGCGCGGCCCTCGTCTCGAGGCGGTGCGGCGGCAATCGAATGCCTTGCTTGATGATCGCGCTGGCCAAGGCCCGCGCGCTTGGGGTCAAGAGTCCGTCCGGCTTTCCGCGCCGGCCGGCGGCCCCGCCGCGAGAGCGCGTGGCCATGCCGCCACCGCCGTGTCTGTTGCCAACATGATGTCTCCTCTGTGCGGCGCCGATAGCTGCCGCGGCCAGACGGCCGCGACGGCGGTATGCGCCTTTGTCGTTTTAGTCTTGAACAGAAGCCTATGACACGTTTAATAAATTTGACAACATCTAGTGCAATCGCTCTCGAAAAATTATCCTCTCTGTGGCGCGCGCGCCTCACCCTGACAGACCATACAGGCCAGCCAATCCGGCCAGCGCGCCCACAAGGACCGGCAAGCTCTGCGTGATCAACATTGTTTAATTCGTCAAACACTTTACCCTTATCCAAGGCTTGGGAGCCGGTAGCGCTGCGCCAGCCCGTCTTCCTGAGCTCGCGCCGCCAGCAAATTACCCCGCAAGCGCCGGCGCGCTCTAGAATGAAGCATGCATGTTGACGTCGCCCAACGCCTGATCAAAGGAACAACGCCATGCCCTATGCCGAAATCTCCGGACACAATGTCTATTACGAACTCAGCGGACAGGGCGCCCAAGTGCTGGTGCTATTCAACGGCATCACCATGTCCACCGCGGCCTGGGCTCTGCTCCAGCCTCAGTTGGAGCCGCATTTCCAGCTGTTGCGCTTCGATTTTCTCGGTCAGGGCCAAAGCGACCATCCCGGCGGCGACAAATATCCGCTCAGCGAACAAGCCGACCTCGCCGCCGGTCTATTGAATCATTTGGGCATTGCCGAGGTCTATCTCACCGGCTTGTCTTACGGCGGCATGGTGGCGCAGCACTTCGCGCGCCGTCATCCCGACCGCGTGTCGAGGCTGCTATTGGCAGCTACGCTGGCCTGGGCCGACAGCGTCAACAATCACATCAGCGACAGCTGGATCGCGGCCAATCACAGCGGCGGGCTGGACTTGCGCTACGCGGTCAGCGTGCCCTGGCTGTTTTCCAGCCGTTTTCTCGCCAGCAACGCCACCATGCTGGATGATATGAAGTTGATTGCCGGCATGGTGGACTGGGACGCGGTGATCCGGCTGATCGCCGGCGTCACCGAGCACGACGCGCGCACCTGGCTGCACGAGCTGGCCATGCCCTGCCATATACTGGTTGGCGACGAAGACCGCCTGACGCCCTTGTATCAAGCCGAGTTGCTGCGCGAACGCCTGCCCTGCGCGCAGCTGGAAATCCTGCCGGGCGCCGGCCATGTATTGCATATCGAGGCCGCGGACGCCTTTGTCCGCAGCATTATCCGTTTTGGCCACAGCTAAAACGCCCATCGTCAGAACAAGGAGAACCGAATGACCGTCGAGTCCGTTTTGCTTGCCGTTGATCCAAAGGGAATCGCCACCATCACCCTCAACCGCGCCGAGCTGCTGAACGCGCTGGACGACAGCAGCGTCGGCCTGCTGACCGCGATGCTGGAAACCCTGGCCGAAGACGAAAGCGTGCGCGCCGTGGTGCTGACCGGCAGCGGCATCAGCTTTTCCGCCGGCCACGATATCGACTGGATGCGGCGGATGGCCGGTTTCGGACGCGAAGAGCTGGAACGTCACGCCCGCCTGCTGGCCAAGCTGCTGCGCACGCTGGACACCTTGCCCAAACCCACTATCGCCAAAATTCAGGGATCCGCCTTCGGCTTGGGCGCGGGGCTAGTCGCCTGCTGCGACGTATCCATCGCCAGCTCGGAAGCGCTGTTCAGCTTTTCCGAAGTCAAACTGGGAGTCATCCCCGCGCTGGTGGCCCCCTATATGGTTCGCGCCATCGGAGAGCGATCGACGCGCCGCTACTTCATGACCGCGGAGCGCTTCAACGCCGGCAAGGCCAAGCGCCTGGGGCTGGTGCACCAAGTGGTGGAAAGCGATGAGCTGGACATGGCGGTGGACTTCCTGATCAATCATCTGCTGATCAACAGCCCGGCGGCCATGCTGGAAGCCAAACGCTTGCTGACCGACATCGCTGGCATGGGCATGGGGGAAGACGGCATGGAAATCTGCATCCAGCGCATTGTCGCCATCCGCCTGAGCGAAGAAGGGCGCGAAGGCATCCAGGCCATGCTGGAAACACGCAAACCCTCATGGATGGATTGAGCGCCGCGGACGAAGGAGCACGGCGCGGCTGGCCCCGCCGCCCCATGGATGCGACAATGCGGCCAACTTCACCGCATTGTTGCCGCCATGTCCAATCACAGCTTCTTTTGGCACGATTACGAAACCTTCGGCGCCGTGCCCCGCCAGGACCGCCCGTCGCAGTTCGCCGGCATCCGCACCGACGCCGAGCTCAATGAAATCGGCGAGCCGGTCATGCTCTACGCCCGGCCGGCGCCCGATTACCTGCCATCCCCAGTGGCCTGCCTGCTGACCGGCATCACTCCGCAGTGGTGCTTGCAGCACGGCGTGGCCGAGCACGAATTCGCCGGCGTGATCGAACGCGAGCTGGCGACGCCGGGCACCATTGGAGTCGGCTACAACTCCATCCGCTTCGACGACGAAGTCACCCGCTTCCTGTTCTGGCGCAATCTGATGGACCCCTATGCGCGCGAATGGCAGAACCAGTGCGGCCGCTGGGATCTGCTGGACCTGGTGCGCGCCACCTTCGCGCTGCGCCCGGACGGCATTCAATGGCCGCAGCACGAAGACGGGCGCCCCAGCTTCAAACTGGAACATCTAAGCGCCGCCAACGGCCTGGCCCACGAAACCGCCCACGACGCGCTCTCCGACGTGCGAGCCACCATTGCACTGGCGCGTCTGATCAAACAACACCAGCCCAAGCTGTTCGACTTCTACCTGTCGCTGCGCAAAAAAGACGCGGTCAAGGTCCAGCTCAGCCTTCACGCGCCCAAACCCGTGCTCCACGTTTCCGGCATGTATGGCGCGGAGCGCGGCAATATGGCCATGGTCTGGCCCCTGGCGGCCCACCCGTACAACGCCAACGAGGTCATTGTCTGGGACTTGTCCCACGACCCCCGCGAACTGCAAGGCCTGGGGCCGGACGCCATCCGCGAACGCTTGTACACCCGCAGCGAGGACCTGCCCGAAGGCGTGCAGCGCTTGCCGCTCAAAACCGTGCACATCAATAAATCGCCGTTCGTGGTCGCCAATCTCAAGGTGCTGAGCCCGGAGCGCGCCGCGCATTGGGGCCTGGACATGGAGCCAATCCAGCGTCACGCCGACTACGCCGGCGCCTTGCCGGACCTGACCCCGGTCTGGCGAAAGGTCTATAAACGCGAGTCCGGCGAGCCCCGCGACGTCGACGAAAACCTCTACGGCGGATTCGTTTCCAACAACGACCGCAAAGTGCTGACCAAGCTGCGCCGCATGTCGGCCGACCAGCTCGCCGGCGAGATGGCTTTCTTCGAGGACCCGCAACTGGCCGAGCTCTTGTTCCGCTACCGCGCGCGCAACTTCCCGCGCTCCCTGTCCGGCGAGGAGCAACAACGGTGGCAGACATGGCGCCAAGCCAAGCTCAACGGCGGCCCCGGCCGTGATTTTCAGCAACTCCGCCAAGAACTGGCGGAAGCCCGCGCCGGCGAGCTAAGCGAACAGGCGCAAAGCGTGTTGGCACAGTTGGAGGCCTACGCCGCGCAGCTGTAAAAACCTAATCAAAGTCTCGCGAGCAAGGGCGAGACAAGGCGAAAACGGCTGAGAAAGCGGAGTGTACACGTGGTACATGAGCATTTCGACGAGGTTTTCAACGCCGTATCGCCGACGCGCAGTGAGCCTGTCAGATTTTCTGTGTGCATGAGGTCATGAGATGATACCGAAAGGGACGCTACATGACCGTTGCAATGACCACCAAGAAACCCAAGAAACTCAAGGCACCCAAGCTCATTCCTGACGAACT
>NZ_JAAOMA010000102.1:0-5419 GCF_011602385.1 Chromobacterium fluminis
GGGCGGGAATCTGCCGGTGTCCGCCGAGCAGATCCAGCAAGTACTGGGCGGCGATCAACTCGCCGGCATCGCGGAAAAAGTGGGCCTGGACCAGGGGCAAGTGTCGCAATTGGTGGCCGAACATCTGCCCGGTCTGGTGGACAAGCTGACCCCCAACGGCCAGCTGCCGCAGGGCGAGGATCTGTTGTCCCAGGGGACGGACCTGCTCAAGGGCTTGTTCCGCAGCTGACCCTGTTTACGATCTACTGCGCGTCGGCGATACGGCGTTGAAAACCCCTTCGAAATGCTCATGTACCGTATGTACATTCCGCTTTCTCAGCGGTTTTCGCCTTGTCTCGCTCTAGCTCGCAAGATCGTAAATAGGCTCTGGCCCCACCCATCCATGCAACAACGCCGGCCGCGAGAGACTCGCCGTCGGCGTTTTTCATGGGAGCTAGGGAGAAGGCTTAATGATGATGACCGGCCACGCCGGCCGTCACCGTCAACTCCGCCGCCGGGCTCTTCAGCTCATGAGCATCCTGGCCGGCGGCCGGAATCTCCGCCCAGTTGGTTTCGCCCTGCTCGCATTGCTGCTTCACCTTGAAGAACAGCTTGCCCGGCTGGGCGGCGATCTTGGCCTGGAACACGAACTCATCGTAGAAATTGGACGGCAGCTTGCCGCCCTTCCAGGTGATGCGGCTCACATCCTCGCTCACCTTGCGGCCGTAGTTGTCGAAAGGTTTGACCGCGCTCTTGACCACTTCCACTTCCCAGCCGGCTTTCGGCATCGGCTGCGCCAGGCGCACGCCTTCCGGCATTTCCACGCTGACGGCGGTGGTGGGGCTGCCGTTGCAGCCATGGCCGATTTTCAGCACGCCCTTGTAATAACCGCCGCTGGCGGCGGTAGGGGTTTCCAGGGTGACGTGGGCGAAGGCGGAGCCGGAAGCGGCCAGCAAGGCCAGCAGGGCGAGTTTTTTCATCGTAGCTCTTTGCGGATCAAGGTTAGCGCCGTTGCCGGCCAGGGGCGGCAAATGCGAATGAGGATTGACCGCATCAGTTTAGCGCCTGCTCATTCCTTCCGCATGCGACAAAGTGTCGCATAGTTCGTATGAGAATAATGCATTTGTAACGTCATTGTCATGGCCGCTATACTGGTCCGCTCGCCCAATCGTTCAGGAGCAGTCATGATGGTTCGTGCTTTATCCGCGGCAACGCTAATGATGCTTTCCACTCATGGCTGGGCCGCCGGCGGCTACAGCGGCCTCGGCGCCGCCAGCGTCAGCGCGGAGGACGTGGCGCGCTACCGCGCCGCGCCGCTGCCGGCGGAACTGAGCCGCAAAGTGCAGAACATGCTGGACCTGCGCGCGCCCGGCGCCGGCGTGTTGTCCCCGGACGGCAAGGCGCTGTATTTCAGTTGGCGCGTCACCGGCGTGCCGCAGGTCTGGAGGCTGGACGGCCCGCAGCGCTTCCCGGTTCAGCTTACGGGCGGCGAAGACGCCACCCTGATCCAGGACGTCAGTCCGGACGGGCGCTGGTTGGTGCTCAGCCGCGACCGCAAGGGCGAGGAAAATCCTGGCCTCTATCTGCAAGCCGCCGCCGGCGGCGCGCTGCGCGAAGTACAGCACAAGCCCGGCGTGCAGACCCAGTTCCAGTTTCTCAGCAAGGACGGCCAATGGTTGTACTACCGCAGCAACGACGAGCGGGCCGACAGCTACACCTTGTATCGCTATCGGCTGGCCGACGGCCGCCGCGAGCGTCTGTTCGGCGAGCGCGGGGCCTGGAGCATCGCCGACCACCGCGACGACGGCCGTCTATTGCTGCAAAAGACGCTGAGCAACGCCAGCGCGGAATTCTATTTATGGACGCCGGACGGTAAAGCCTTGCAGCCGCTGCTGGGCCAGGGCGAGGCCGTCGACTATCGGATGGATTTCGGCCTGCGCGACGGCGAATACCTGGTGCGCAGCAATAAGTTCGGCGAATACCACCGTCTTTATCTGTGGAGCGCCGGCGTCTTCCAGGCGCTGACGCCGGAAGCGCGCGGCGACGTGGAAAACCTCAACATCGACCATGAGCGGGGTCGCGTCTACTACACGCTGAGCCAGGACGGTTACGGCAAGGCGCTGGCGCTGGACGGCCGCCGCGGCTACCGCGCGCAGAAACTGCCGGCCTTCCCCGGCGCGGCCCAGGTCAATGTGGTCAATCTCAGCCGCGACGGCCGCTACGTGAACTTCAGCGTGGAAACCGACACCGCGCCGGCCAGCAGCCATGTTTGGGACAGCAAGCGCGGCAAACTCAGCCAATGGCTGTTGCCGTCCGCGCCGGAACTGGATACCCAGGGCTTCGCCAAGGTCAGCCTGGAAAGCTACCCGGCGCGCGACGGCACGCCGATTCCGATGTTCGTGCGCCGGCCGACGCGCTGCGCGGCCACGCCCTGCCCGGTGGTGGTCCACTTTCACGGCGGGCCGGAGAGCCAGAGCCGCGCCGGCTTCTCGCCGCAGGCGCAATTGTTCGTCGACGCCGGCTTCATCTATGTGCAGCCCAATGTGCGCGGCTCCGTCGGCTACGGGAAAACCTGGCTGGACAGCGACAACGGCCCGCGCCGGCTGCAAGTGCTGTCTGATATCGAAGACGCCGCGCGTTACATCCGCAGCCAGTGGGGCGCGAACGGCGCGGCGCCCAAGATCGGCGTAATGGGCGGCAGCTACGGGGGCTATTCCACGCTGGCGGCGATGACCATCTTCGCCGGAGCCTACGACGCCGGCGTGTCCAATGTCGGCATCGCCAATCTGGTCAGCTTCCTGCAAAACACCGCGCCCTACCGCCGCGCGCTGCGCGCCGCCGAATACGGCGATCTGGAACGCGACCGCGCCGCGCTGGAGCAACTGTCGCCCATTAATCACATCGACAAGCTGCGCGATCCGCTGCTGATCATCCAGGGCGTCAGCGACCCGCGGGTGCCGGTGGGCGAAGCGCTGCAAATGTATCGCGCCATGGCCGGCAAGGGCGTGGACGGCGGCCTGATCCTGTTCCCGGACGAAGGCCACGGCGCGGCCAAGCGCGAAAACCAGGTGCTGCAACTGGGCCATAGCCTGTGGTTTTTCCAGCGCCACCTGTTGGGGCAGAATGGAGGCGGCGCCGCCGAAGCCGGCCGCGCCGAACCGGGAGAAAAACATGAGTCCAAAGGCGCTTGAAGACTACCTTCACCAACACATCCCGCTGTCCGCCGCGATGGCGGTCGGCGTGGACGAGGCCAGCGGCGAGCGCGTGATCTTGAACGCGCCGTTGGCGCCCAATATCAATCACCGCGCCACCGTGTTTGGCGGCAGCGCCTCGGCGGTGGCCATCCTCGCCGCCTGGAGCCTGGTGTTCATGCGCCTACGCGAGCGTGGCTTGCCCGGCCGCGTCATCATCCACGGCAACAGCATGCGTTACGACAAGCCCCTCGCCGCCGGCTTTCTGGCACGAGCGACCGCGCCGGAGCCGGCCGCCTGGGACAAACTGGAGCGCGCCTTGCGGCGTGGACGCATGGGACGGCTGCGGCTGACGGTGGCGCTGGAATGCGACGGCGAAGCGGTGGGCGGCCTGGACGGCGAGTTCGTGGTGCTGCCCGGCGAAGACGATTCCCAGCACTGAAGCACGCCTCGCGGTGACGGGGCATCGCTTATCAAACTTTAAATCCAATCTGAATAGCTCATTTTTTGTGCTAAAAAGAAATATCTTGTGCCGGGTTGGGTTGAGCGATAGCCAAAATAACCGCGTCTCGGCGTTCCGGCCACAGCCGCGCCGCAACGCCGGCGGGCGTGCGCTGGGGGAGGCCAATGGCGTTAAAAGCGCAGAAGGAGCTGGAACTGGTGCTGCGTCTATTGCAGCGCAAGGGTTTGCACGCGGTGGACCGGCAGTCCTGGCCGCCGCCGCTGCCGGATGTCGGCGCCACCCTCAGCGACGGCCGGCGGATCGCTTTTGAAGTGACGGAAGTTCATGCGGACGAGCATCTTTTCGGCGGCGGCAAAGGCTGTCTGCGCGCGCTCGAAGTGCGTCAGGCGCAGCAGGGCGAGGATGTGCCGATCAGCGTGCCCAACGCCCCCATCGCCGCGATCAAATACCGGATTCAAGCCAAATGCGTGAAGCGCTACGCGGCCAAGCCGGGCTATGAATTGAGCCTGCTGCTGGCGGCCAATATCCCGCAGTTCGGCGGCGTGGCCGCCACCACCCTGTTTCCCGCCTTTATCCAGGAAGCGGCGCTGACCGCCGCCACCCATGATTTGCTAGAGTCGTCGGCATTCGAGCGCGTCTACCTGCATCTGATCCAGCCCGGCGTCTTGTATGAATGGAGCAAGCAGGAGGCCTGGGTGGAAATGGCCAAAGTCTCGGATGAGGGAGCCCGGCCGCCTTTCTGGGCGGAACCGCTGCTCGGCGGCGTCTGTTGGCAGGGCGGCGCGTCCTGAAAGACAGGACGCGCGTTTTCATTCCAGCTCTTGTTTGCGGTAGCCGTCGTTCTACAAAATCCTTAACCGTGACGCGCAAGGAAAGGCGGCGAGGCTAATCCCCGGTGGGGCTTGGTGGGTATCGCCTATCGGCTCCCCCCTACCCTACAAGATCATTCGTCGTAGGGTGGAGCACAGCGATACCCACCAGCTGAGGTCAGCGATTGCGCAGGCGGATGCGGCGGAAGCGTGCTTCCAGCTTGAGCCTTTGTCCCAGCGCCAGGTAGAGCTGATGCTGGCTATCGACATGGCGATAGACCCGGACCCGGTCGGCGCCCAACAGCATCATGATTTCCAGATAGTTGAAGAAGCCCATCCACTGGCCGCGTCCGTCGCGGTCGTCAAAATCGATATCGCGGGCCACGCGGCTGAGCAGGCCTTTGCCGACGTATTCGCGGTTGTCCTTCATCCATTGCAGCAGGTGGGCCGCGCATTCGCGGCCGTAGCTGACATTGGAGGGGTAGTCCTTGCTGGGCGTAGGCATTTGCCAGTAATGCCGATAGGTGCGACCGGGGCAGAAGCGAACGAAGGGAAGCAAGGCTTCCTGCTGCTCCAGCGAGTGCAGTTTGTAGCGACGACGACGGGGGAAGTTTTGAGAATGTTGCATGGTGTTTCTCCTGCTGTGACACAAGATAAACCACCTGCCGGGGAAGGCTGAGGTATTAGGCAGGCGCGTGGCAGGATTGGCGTACCGGGCTTAAACCAAACCGGTGAGTGCATGGCACTCTCCCACCATGCGCCTGCCAAATGGCGCGGCCATGGTAAAGCAGCCCGCGCTGTATCTAGCGAGGGCCAGTTGGTTTAAGCGGACGGGACGCCAATCCCGTGTGCAACTAGTTTTGGCGGCAACGTGGGGATTGTTGCCGAGGGGGCGGCTGGGGTCAAGGTGGGGTGGTCAGTTTTGAATCCGCTGCGCGGATATTGATTTAGGTGCCGTTTTCCGCGCGGTGAACGGG
>NZ_JAAOMA010000103.1:0-5192 GCF_011602385.1 Chromobacterium fluminis
CACCGCCGCGCAAGGTGTCGCCCTCAACACGCCAGCTGCCGCCGTCATTGTTGCCGTAGATCACGTCGTCGCCGTCGCCGCCTTCCAGCAGGTCGGCGCCGTTGCCGCCGTTCAGCGTGTCGTTGCCGGCACCACCGCGCAAGGTGTCGTTGCCGTCTTCGCCAAACAGACCGTCGTCGCCCGCCCCGCCTTCCAGCAGGTCGTTGCCGGCCCCGCCGTACAGGGTGTCGTTGCCGGCGCCGCCGAACAGGCTGTCGTTGCCTTCATTGCCGAACAACTGATCATCGCCGGCCAGGCCGAAGATCACGTCATTGCCCTTGGCGCCCTTCAGCGTATCCGCGCCGTCGGTGCCGTTCAGGGTCACGGCCGCCAGGCTGATCAGTTCGAGCAGACTCCAGCTTCCGCCGTTGGCGAATACGATGCTGCCGGACCATGAGCTCTGAACCGACATGCCGGCCTGGATGGTGATGCTGTCCACGCCGTTGCTATGCCGCAGCACCACATCGTCGCCAATGCGCACCACGGTGATGTCGGTCACCGAGATGCCCACGCCGAAGCGGATTTCGTCATAGCTGCTCCAAGCGAGGTTGACGCCTTTTTCGCCATAGCGAATGGTGTCCTGGCCGTCGCCCAGATTGAAGATATAGACATTGCGCCCGGCGCCGCCTTCCAGCACGTCGTTGCCTGCGCCGCCCTTCAAGGTGTCGTTGCCGCCGCGACCAATCAGGGTGTCGTTGCCGGCGCCGCCGTCCAGCAGGCTGCCGCCCGCGCCGCCAATCAACACATCATTGCCGGCGGTGCCGATATAGATGCCGCTGGCCCACTGATTGATCTGCACTGAGGTCCAGCTGCTGCCGTCGGCGAACACCACGCCGCCCACCCAGTTGCTCTGGCTGAGGAACCAGCCCTGGATCAGCACCGAATCCACGCCGTTGGCGTGTTGCAGCAATACATCGTCGCCAACGCGCACCACGGTGATGTCGGTCACCGAGATGCCGGCGCCAAAGCGGATTTCGCTCTGGTGGCTGACGCTGACGTTCAAGGAGTTGTTGATCACCACGTCGCGGCCGTCGCCCAGATTGAAGACGTAGATGTCTTGGCTGCCGCCGCCCTTGAGGGTGTCGTTGCCCTTGCCGCCTTCCAGGATGGACACGCCGCCGCCGGCGCTGATCAACACATCGTTGCCGGCGCCGCCTTTCAGGGTGTCGTTGCCGCCGCCGCCAATCAGCACGTCGTCGCCGTCGCCGCCGTCCAGCAGGTCATGTCCCTTACCGCCCTTGAGGACATCGTTGCCGCTGGTGCCGATGAAAATGCCCGCCGCGAACTGATTGATCTGCACGGCGGTCCAGCTGCTGCCGTCGGCGAACACCACGCTGCCCACCTGGGACAGCTGGCTGCTGAACCAGCCCTGGATGCGCACCGAGTCGCTGCCGTTGACGTGTTGCAGCACGATGTCGTCGCCTACGCGCACCACGGTGATGTCGGTCACCGAAATCCCCGCGCCGAAGCGGATTTCGCTGCTCATGCCCACCGATACGTTCAGCGAGTTGTTGATGATGAGGTCGCCGCCGTCGCCCAGATTGAACACATAGAGGTTCTGGTCCGCGCTGCCGCGCAAAGTATCGTTGCCCTTGCCGCCGTCCAGAATCACCGTGCCGCTGCCGGTGGCGATCAGCACGTCATTGCCGTTGCCGCCGCGCAAGGTGTCGTTGCCGCCGCCGCCAATCAGCGTATCGTCGCCGTCGCCGCCTTCCAGCAGATCGCTGCCGCTGCCGCCGTGGAAGGCGTCGTTGCCGCTGCCGCCCACATAGACGCCTTTGACGAATTGGTTGATCTGCACCGAGGTCCAGCTGCCGCCGTCGGCGAACACCACGCTGCCCACTTGCATGCTCTGGCTGCTGAACCAGCCCTGGATGCGCACCGAGTCGCTGCCGTTGACGTGCTGCAACAGCACGTCGTCGCCCACGCGCACCACGGTGATGTCGGTCACCGAAATGCCCACGCCGAAGCGGATTTCGCTGCTCACGCCCACAGACACGTTCAGCGAATTGTTGATGACGACATCCTTGCCGTCGCCCAGATTGAACACATAGATATTGTGTTCGCTGCCGCCTTGCAGGGTGTCGTTGCCCTTGCCGCCTTCCAGGATGGCCGTGCCGCTGCCGCTGCTGATCAGCACATCGTTGCCGGCGCCGCCTTTCAGGGTGTCGTTGCCGCCGCCGCCGATCAGCGTATCGTCGCCGTCGCCGCCGTCCAGCAGATCGCCGCCCTTGCCGCCGGTCAACACATCCTTGCCGCTGGTGCCGCCCGCGGCCACCACCATGGTCAAGAGCTCGGCCGCGCTCCATTTGGAGCCGTCGGCGAACAAGACCACGCCGGCCCAGCCGGTCTTGTCGACCAGGCCGTTCTTGACGCGGATGCTGTCCTGGCCGTTGACGTGCTGCAACAGCAGGTCATTGCCTGCGCGCAGCACGCGGATGTCCTTAGCGCTGATGCCGGCCTTGAAACGGATTTCGTCGTTGGCGCTCAAGGCGGCGATCTTGCCGATCTGGGAACCGTAGTTGATCAGATCGCGGCCATCGCCCACGCCGAAGACGAAGGTTTCACGGCCCTTGTTGCCGATCAGCACATCGTCGCCGGCGCCGCCTTCCATCGTGGTGTGGCCGCTGACGCCGCCTTGCAGCTGGTCGTCGCCGGCGCCGCCGCGCAAGGTGTCCTCGCCGCCGTTGCCGATCAAGGTGTCGTTGCCGGCGCCGCCGTCCAATAGATCGGACTGGCCGGAGCCCAGCAGCAGATCGTCGTCATCGCCGCCGGTCTGCACTTCCAACAGTTTCTGCGCCAGTTCCGCGCCCAGCCAAACGCTGCCGTCGGCGAACACAATCTGGCCATGCCAGCCATGCTCCAGGCTAAAACCCGCCTGGATGGTGATGGAGTCGCTGCCGTTGGCGTGGATCAGCACGATGTCGTCGTCCTGACGCACCACCCGGATGTCGTCCACCGAGATGCCGACACCGAACACGATGCGGTCCTGCAAGGTCACGCTGACGTCCACGCCGTGCGCGGCGATCACGTCCGCGCCGTCGCCCAGCCCGAACTGGTAAATCTCCGCGCCGGCGCCGCCCACCAGAGTGTCGTTGCCCGCGCCGCCGATCAGCACGCTGACACCCGCGCCGCCGCTGACCAGCACATCGTTGCCCAGGCCGCCGATCAAGGTATCGTTGCCGCCGCCGCCGATCAGCGAATCATTGCCGGCGCCGCCGTCCAGCAAATCGCTGCCTTCCCATCCAGTCAAGGTGTCGTTGCCGCTGCCGCCCAACTGGGTCAGCTTGATGTCGGCCTGGGTCCAGACCACGCCTTCGGCGAACACAATGCGTTCAATCCGACTGGACACGCTGGCGAAATAGCCTTCCACCACCAAACGGTCGCTGCCGTTCACGTGGATCAACACCAGGTTGTCGCCCTGGCGGCTCACGCTGACGTCCTTAACCAGGATGTCCGCGCCAAAACGGATTTCGTCTTTCACCGACACGTCCAGGCCGCCGGCGTCGCGGATCACGTCCACGCCGTCGCCCAGATTGAACTGGTAGACATCGGCGCCGGCGCCGCCGATCAACAGATCGTTGCCGCGGCCGCCGTGCAGCACATTGTTGCCGCTGCCGCCGTCCAGGGTGTCGTCGCCGTCGCCGCCCAGCAAGGTGTCGTTGCCGTCTTCGCCAAATAGCTTGTCGTTGCCGGCGCCGCCGTCCAGCAGATCGTCACCGCCGCGGCCGTTCAGCACGTCATTGCCGCCCAGGCCGATCAGATGATCCTTGCCCAGCCAGCCGTTAAGGATTTCCTTGCGCTCGCTGCCGGTCTGCACGATCACGCGCTGCGCCAGATCGCTAATGCCCCATTCGCCGCCGTCGGCGAATACGATGCGCTCGATCCAGAAGCTCTTGTCGGCGAACCAGCCCTTGATGGTGACCGCGTCGTCGCCGTTGCGGTGGGACAGCAGCAAATCGTCGCCCACATGCTCCAGCTGAATGTCTTCCGGGCGGATGCCCGGGCCGAAGCGCAGCTCGTCGCGGTAGGCCGGATCGCTGTCCGCCGCGTCGCGCTTGTCCTGGGCGTTGTCGGTGATAGTGTCGAAACCATCGCCCAGGTTGAACAGATAGATGTCCTTGTCCGCGCCGCCGATCAGAGTGTCGTTGCCCTCGCCGCCGGCCAACACATTGTTGCCGCTGCCGGCATTGAGCAGATCGTCGCCGGCGCCGCCTTCCAGGGTGTCGTTGCCGGCGTAGCCGTTGAGCACGTCGTCGCCGGCGCCGCCCTGCAGCAAGTCATTGCCGTCATAGCCGTTCAAGGTGTCGTTGCCCGCGCCGCCCTTGAGCACATCGTCCTGCGGGCTGCCTTCCAACACGCCGCCCAAGTCGCTGCCCGTTATGCTTGTCGTCATAACTTGTTTCCTTATCAATAATTGTTTGTGTCATCACGCACTACGATTTACTGCTTGCTACTGCTTTTGCGGGCTCTCCACCAAAGCCGCCTTCACTCCGCCGGCAAACCCAACAACCGTCGATAACCCGCCAATCCCGCCTCCACGCTGTAACGCCCCGCCGTCTCCCGCGCCGCACGCCGCAGCCCGCCGCCGTCCGTCTCCAAGGCCGCCCCCACCTTCTCCGCCAATGCCGCCGCGTCGAAGAAGTCGGTCAGCTCGCCGTTCTCCCCGTCCCGGATCACTTCCCGCACCGGCGCGGTGTCCGACGCCACGATGCGGCAGCCGCTCGCCATCGCTTCCAGCAGGCTCCACGACAGCACGAAGGGATAGGTCAGATACACATGCGCGGCCGACACTTGCAGCACTTGGCGGTAAACCTCGTACGGCACTTTGCCCAGAAAGTGCACCCGCTCCGGGTCCACCGGGTGTTCACGCAGCAGTTTTTCGCGCCAGCTGGCCGCGTCGCGCGGCGCGCTGCCGTAGCTGACGCCGTCCCCGCCCACGATGACGATCTGGCTGTCCGGCCGTTGCCGCAGCAGCGCCGGCAAGGCTCGCATGAAGGTGTGGAAGCCGCGGTAGGGTTCGAGATTGCGCGCCACATAGCTGACGATGGGCTGGCCGGCGCGCAGCGTCCGGCCGTTGGGCAGGGTCAGCGTCGCCGTCGGGTCCGGCCCCAGTTGGCCGCAGCGGATGCCTTCGTGCTGGATCTGCACCT
>NZ_JAAOMA010000104.1:0-4488 GCF_011602385.1 Chromobacterium fluminis
ATGCCGCCGATCACTTGGAAGCAAGCAGCCAACCAGTTTGCTATTCTGTTCGGCGAGCGCTTCACTGACGCTCTCGGCTGAGATTTGTTTAACCGACCTCGGCACACAGAATTCCTGACACCTCCGCGCGGAGCGGCTATCCACCGCCGTGTTGAAGCTGCTCTCCACCATTTGAGGCCCTCCAAGGATTTGTTCAAAGTCTTGCTCTGGTTCGCCGGGCTTTGAACAGGTTCTTAAGACCCGCTAACAAAACCCCTGATCCTGCGTTGCGCCTCCTTGTCGTACCACTTGTACTGCCTGCGTCGGCGCGCCTTGGCTCAGGTTCTCTGCGAGGTTTTGTGAGCGGCTCTAAGTCTCTCAATCCTGCCCCGCGCGGCCGTCTCCGGCTTGACGCTCCGCCCCCGTCTCAGTACTCTTTGCCTCGCGCTGCGCCAAATAACGCCGCGCCGGGCAGGCAAGCCTATTTTTCCCTTATTCGCAGACAAGCAAAGTCCGTCTGGACTGCGCGCGTCTGTTGCCACGCATCTGCATCTGAGCAGGGCGTGGCAGGGAGCCCCTTACGGGGCTGCCGGCCTTAATAAGGGAACCGGTCTTGCCACCTTGTCACGCTCCTGCTCGTATCCGAGCAGGCTTTCAAAGCTGACTTGGAGACTGCAATGACTCCACTGTTTTCCCTCCTTCCTTTAGCCAAACCGCCCCCGGTCAACGGGCAAGATCCACTGCGCCTGCTGTCCCAAACTTTGGACGCTTGCGCGTTGGCCTTGAACGGCTTTTCTCTATTGCGTTCCACCTTGGCTGCCATCCAGGCCAGGTCCATTCCCGGCTCCCACCAATCCTTATTGGCGCGTCTATCCATTGAAGTACTGGATGACTACGCCGCCCGCCTGCAACAACTCAGCACCGCTGTCCAAGACGAGCAGCAGGGAACGGCGCCATTGCCTTTCCATGCAGGCGTCGGCGGAGGCGCGGGCGCTACTTGCCGGTAGCAAGGCGATAGCCGCGGTGTCCGTTCGCGGCCTCAGAACCTGTTGACGATCTGCTGCGCGTGGTGAGACGTGGCACGGTGAGTGCCGTTTCGAAATGCTCATGTACCTCTCGACCATTCCGCTTTCTCAGCGGTTTTCGCCTTGCCTCGCCTTGGCTCGCGAGATCGTGAACACGTTCTTAAGCGTTCAATCTAGGAGTTCAATTAGGCGTTCAATCGCCTACCGCCTTTAGGAGAGCCTTATGTCGCAATGTCATGAGTTTGCCTCGCGCCACAGCAAGGCGTTGGCCATGCAACGCTTCTGTTTCGCCCAGGAAGGGGAGGCGGCATGAAACCCACCGTGATGCAATTGCACAGGGATTTGCTGCTGGGCAATACCAGCAGTGTGGCGCTGACGGAGCAGGCGCTGGACGCCATCGCCCGCCACCGGGAAGCCGGCAAACTGGCTTTCACCCTGGTGAACGCTAAAGCCGCGCTGGCCACGGCCCGACGGATGGACGCCGCCGGGCTCTATCCCACCCCGCTGGCCGGCATTCCCGTATCGATCAAGGATCTATTTGATATCCAGGGCCAGGTCACCACGGCCGGTTCCGTAGTGTTCAAGCGCAACCCGCCGGCGGTCCAGGATGCGGCCGTGGTGGCGACGTTGCGCGCAGCCGGCGCGGTATTGTTGGGGCGCACCAATATGAGCGAGTTCGCTTGCTCCGGCCTGGGGCTGAATTCGCACTACGGCACGCCGCGCAATCCCGGAGATCCGGAACGCGTGGCGGGCGGCTCCAGCTCCGGCGCGGCGGTCAGCGTGGCTTTGGGCATGAGCGCGGCCGCGCTGGGCGCGGATACCGGCGGCTCCGCGCGCATCCCCGCCGCTTTTTGCGGCCTGGTTGGCTTTAAACCCACCGCGCGGCGGGTGCCGATGCAGGGTTGTCTTCCTTTATCGCCGTCGCTGGATTCCATCGGGATGCTGGCGCGTTCGGTTTCTTGCTGCGCCATCCTGGACGCGGTGCTTAGCGGCGGCTGGACGCCCTCCCACGCGCGCGGCCTGCCGCCTGATGTGAAAAAGCGCCGTTTCTACGTGACTGACGATTACCTTTCCGAGCAGGTGGACCCTGCTGTGGCGCAGGCCTTCGACGACGCCCTGGCGCGCTTGTCTCAGGCTGGCGCTCGCATCATCCGTTTCGATTTTCCGGAGTTGCGGCGGATTGAGGACATGGAGGCTCAAGGCGGCTTGGCGGCGGCGGAGGCCTGGCGCTGGCACGGCCCGCAGCTGGAGGGCAAGGGCGGCGCTTGCTATGACCCGCGCACTGCCCGACGCCTGCGGCAAGGGGCCGGCCTGAGCGCGGTCAGGTATCTGGAGCTGATGGAGCAACGCCGCGAGCTGCAAGCCGCCGCCGCGTATCGCTTGTCCATGGCCGACGCCTGGCTGATGCCCACCGTGGCGATTTTGCCGCCCAAGTTGGCGGAGTTGGAGAACGAGGAGGTTTACGCTCGCCTGAACCGGCTGGTTCTGCGCAATAGCGCGGTCGTCAATCTGTTGGACGGTTGCGCGGTGAGTTTGCCGCTGACGGATCAGATCGGCTTGAGCGTGTGCGGGCTGCATGGCCACGACTCCCATATCCTGAAAATCGCCGCCGGCGTTGAGCGCGCGCTGGCTTACCCATAAGGAGAGCGGCGATGAAAGACCAATTGCCCGTGATGGAGCAGCTGAAACAACTGAACCAGGATTTGCTCGAGGCTAGGCCGGACCAGACCGCTTTGTCTCAGCTTGGCCGGCAGATGGCCGAGCAGTGCGCGGAAATGGACGCTTGCCTGTTGCAAGGCTTGATGGAGATTCGTTCGGCTCATGTCGGCTTGCAAGCCATCCTGACTTTGCTGCAGCGCCGCGACGAGCCCTTGCTGTTCAGCAGCGAGGAGGCGGTGGCTTTGCTGGAGCCGGTGCAACAGCGTCTGTGCCACGGCTTGAACGGCCTTAACCGCCTGGTTTGAGTCTTGCTTTCGCGCGCGCAAAAATAAAGCGCGGCTGAGCCGTCTTTTCGTACTGGTCAGATATTTTTTCGCGGCGCGTTTGCGCATACTTTGCCCATCTTATGCGGCGTTCTTTGCATAGGGTCTCACGCCGATCCCCCGGTGTTGAGCTGCCTAGTGTCTATTGCAAACCCATCATGTTTGCCTCCCTCTCCCTGCGTGGAGAGGGATATTTTTTTAACCGGAACCCCGCTCCGGCCTGTCGGCATGCGCTGATCGCGCCGTTTGCGAGCCATCTGCTAGGAGAAAGCATGAACTTCAATATGAATGCCGCCCAGTTCCAGCACAAATTGGCCGAAATGGAAGAGGAAAACCTCATGCTGCGTTTGCAGTTGGATGTTTACCGCGATGAGCTGTTCAAAAAGTACGAGTCGTTTCTGGATGAAAAATTGACATCGGAAATGGACAAAAAACTGAGCCTGGATGTGCGTAAGGCGGAGGCGGATATGCGCCAGAGAATGCAGGAAGAAATCAAGCTGTTGAGGGAAGAGTTGCAGCGTCTGCGTGGCCCGGAGAAGGCGAGCGTCAAGCTGAACAAGGTGGAAAAGACGGCCGAGGTGCCGACTTTGCTGGCAACGGCCTGAGGTTTCATCTCCGCCCTTGAACGCGAGGGCGCACTGCGACGGAGCCCGGCGGCGGAATCAATGGAGTGTAGTGAATGAGAGCATTACTGTTGTTGTGTTGGTTTGTTCTGGCGCTGGGCGCGGCGCAAGCGCAGGTTGTGGTAGGGAAGGATTATCTGGTGTTGCCCAAGCCGCACCCAGTATCCAGCGGAGACAAGATCGAGGTGGCGGAGTTTTTCTCCTACCCATGCCGACATTGCTACTCTCAAGACGCCGCGATATCGGCCTGGCTGAAGACCCAGCCTGCGGATGTGCGCGTGGTGCGCAAGCACGTGGTGTGGGGCAAGCCGATGGAAGGGTACGCGCGGGTGTTCGCCACCTTGAACGTATCCGGTCTCTCGGACCGTTTGCATGGCGCGGCCTTCCGCGCGGTGCAGCATGACAAAATCAATTTGGGGAATGAGGCGGAATTTGAGAAATGGCTACGCCGCCAGCCAGGCGTGGACGTCGCCAAGACCATGGCGGTGTATCGATCCTTCGCGGTGAAGGCGCAAGTGGAGGCTATCGCCAAGTTCACCAAGGATTACCGGATCTTCAGCACGCCCATGCTGGTGGTGGACGGCAAGTACGCGATTGCCGCGGCCCCGCCGGAGCGTACGCGGGAGGTGCTGGACGCTTTGCTGAGCAAGGTGCGGGCGCAAAGAGACGGACAAGTCTGAACCTCTACATCTGAATGTCTCAAGAAGCGGTTCAATGCCGCATCGCTCAGCGTGGCGGATATTGAGCCGCGTCGGAGGTGTCAGGAATTCTGTGTGCCGAGGTCGGTTAAACAAATCTCAGCCGAGAGCGTCAGTGAAGCGCTCGCCGAACAGAATAGCAAACTGGTTGGCTGCTTGCTTCCAAGTGATCGGCGGCATC
>NZ_JAAOMA010000105.1:0-2766 GCF_011602385.1 Chromobacterium fluminis
GATGCGTGGTAATGCAGCCACAGCACAAGCCCATGAAATCCTCCGCCACAAACTAGTAAGGGAGAGGGGCTACTGATAGAATCACCACCTTGAGTTGCCTTCAGCGCTTAGGGCTCTGATCGAAACCACCATGGAGCTCTCCGTTCAGGAGAGCTTTTTTCATGCTAAAACCGCAATCCGTCTGTAGCGCTCACTCACGTGTCAAGCCTCGGAATGCGCTAAGCTAACGGCCATGGATACGCTTACACCCGAGGAGCGAAGCCAACGGATGGCGAGGGTTCGCTCTGTGGATACCAAGCCTGAAATGTTCGTTCGGAAACTCATCCACGGCATGGGATACCGGTATCGCCTACATTGCCGCGATCTCCCTGGTAAGCCTGATTTGGTTTTCCGATCTCGAAAAGCCATTATTTTTGTGCATGGCTGTTTCTGGCATCGCCATGAGATGTGCTCTCTGGCCAGAATGCCAAAGTCACGTGTCGAGTTTTGGTCAGCAAAGCTCGAGGGAAACCGACTAAGGGATGCCCTCAAAATCGCGGCATTGCAAGCCTCGGGTTGGCGAATCCTCATAGTTTGGGAATGTCAGTTGAAACTCAAGGAACAACTTGCCGAACGCTTACGGCATTTCCTTGATGAAGGGGAAACAAGATGAAATGTGTTGAGTTGTTCGCTGGCGCGGGAGGACTCGCAATGGGCGTCCACCTCGCTGGTTTCGAGCCTCAGGCCGTTGTCGAGTGGGACAAGTGGGCGTGCGACACAATCCGAGAGAATGGCGCACGTGGATATCCTCTGGTTGAAGGGTGGAACGTGGCTGAGGGCGATGTTCGCCACTTCGACTGGTCTGGCCTGGGAGATGGGATAGATCTCGTCGCGGGCGGCCCGCCATGCCAACCATTTTCGATGGGAGGTAAACACAAGGCCCATGATGATGGTCGGGATATGTTTCCCGCAACGGTTGATATCATTCGTAGGCTACGTCCGCGCGCATTCATCGTGGAAAACGTGAAAGGCCTGACGCGCTCATCCTTTGCTAACTATTACCAATATATTCTGCTTCAGCTTACCTTTCCCGAGATAGGAAGACTCAGCTCCGAAGGTTGGTATGAGCACTTTCTTCGCCTACAGAAGGAAAAAGCATCCGGAAACGCCTTTAACTCGGGCCTAACCTATAATGTTGTTCCAACACTGGTGAATGCGGCGGACTATGGCATCCCTCAAAAGCGGGAACGTGTTTTTATCGTCGGTTTCCGCTCCGATCTAGGCATCGAGTGGTCATTCCCCAAAGCCACACACAGTTTTGATGCCTTGCTGCATGAACAATGGGTAACTGGTGAATATTGGGAACGGCATGCCATTCCCAGTAATATGCGGCCGCTGCCCCCGGAAAAACTCCAATCACGCATCAACAGCCTTGAGTTTTTACCACCCGAAACTCTCCCATGGCGAACTGTCCGTGATGCATTAGTGGGCCTACCCGACCCGCGCGCCAAGAAAGCGAAACATATTGCCAACCACTTCTTTCAAGATGGCGCGCGAGTATACCCCGGCCACACAGGCAGTCCACTCGACCTGCCTGCAAAGACCTTGAAAGCGGGAGCTCATGGAGTCCCTGGAGGGGAGAACATGCTAGTCCACGAGGATGGATCGGTTCGCTACTTCACAGTCCGGGAAGCCGCTCGCATCCAAACCTTCCCCGATGGCTACCATTTTCATGGTTCATGGACTGAAACAATGCGACAACTCGGAAACGCGGTTCCCGTAATGCTGGCTCGCATCGTGGCATCCAGTGTCGCCGAACGCCTTCTTGTTTCCCAGATGCTTGAGCTTGAGGCTCTGTTGTCCAAAAATAAAACAAAGGGTGTCGCATGACCGCGGAAGTCATCCCATTCAACCCACTCGACAAGAAAAATCTAGGTGCTTCGGTGGCCGAGGCCCTTCTCGCAGGCAAAACTCACCAGCTAGGCGACCTTCCCGAGTTTCGCGGCGCGGGCATATATGCAATTTATTACTCTGGAACATTTGCTCCGTATGAAGAAATTGCCAAACGAAACCGAGAATCCAAGCAGATTCCGATTTATGTGGGCAAAGCAGTTCCCTCAGGATCTCGTAAAGGAGGGGAACCCGCCGTTAACAGTAAGGCGGGGAAAGCTCTGCTTAGCCGCCTATCCGAGCATGCGGAAAGCATCCGCGCGGTTAACAATCTAGATATAAAAGACTTCACATGTCGCTTCCTAGTCGTGGAAGACATTTGGATTCCTCTAGGCGAATCATTGCTTATCGCCCGGTATTCACCGGTGTGGAACTCCTTAGTGGATGGGTTTGGCAACCACAACCCAGGAAAGGGACGCCGTGATAGTAAGCGACCACGCTGGGATATGCTTCACCCAGGGCGCGACTGGGCCACAAAGATCAAAGAGCGTCCTGAAACATCCGAAGATATTAGCAGGGAAGTTGAAAGTCACCTGAGGAACATGACTTTTCCAACCTCGGACAAATTCATCATCCCAGAATAAATAAAAACGGCGATAATACATATCGCCATTTTTATTTTCAGAAGCCCACTCCTAATCCGGCAGCTTCCTGTTTTGATCGTATCCGCGGACTCTCTGTCATTCAATTTAATCCCCCACCCTTGACTCTGACCTTCCCCCAGTTGGTATACCACTGATTAGGTAGCAATCAGGCGTGGTTGGGGTAAGTGTTTCTCCCGGTACTCGGTCGGGGTCAGGTAATTCAATGCACTATGCGGGCGAGCATGATTATAGT
>NZ_JAAOMA010000106.1:0-2764 GCF_011602385.1 Chromobacterium fluminis
GGGCGTCTGGCGGTGTCCTACTTTCACATGGCGAATGCCACACTATCATCGGCGCTAAGGCGTTTCACGGTCCTGTTCGGGATGGGAAGGCGTGGGACCACCTCGCTATGGCCACCAGACATAAACTGGTACAAACTTGAAGAAGCCTGGGTTGATTCTCGATCAACCCGCATATATTCGGTATTCAATTGTGTCGCACATCCACCAACTCGTCACTCGGTTTCCCAAGCCACTCAAATGATAGGATCAAGCCTCACGAGCAATTAGTATCGGTTAGCTTAACGCCTCACAGCGCTTCCACACCCGACCTATCAACGTCCTGGTCTCGAACGACTCTTCAGGAGGGTCAAGCCCTCAGGGAAGTCTCATCTTCAGGCGAGTTTCCCGCTTAGATGCTTTCAGCGGTTATCTCTTCCGCACTTAGCTACCCGGCAATGCGACTGGCGTCACAACCGGTACACCAGAGGTGCGTCCACTCCGGTCCTCTCGTACTAGGAGCAGCCCCCGTCAAACTTCCAACGCCCACTGCAGATAGGGACCAAACTGTCTCACGACGTTTTGAACCCAGCTCACGTACCACTTTAAATGGCGAACAGCCATACCCTTGGGACCGGCTACAGCCCCAGGATGTGATGAGCCGACATCGAGGTGCCAAACACCGCCGTCGATGTGAACTCTTGGGCGGTATCAGCCTGTTATCCCCGGAGTACCTTTTATCCGTTGAGCGATGGCCCTTCCATTCAGAACCACCGGATCACTATGTCCTGCTTTCGCACCTGCTCGACTTGTCGGTCTCGCAGTTAAGCTACCTTTTGCCATTGCACTATCAGCACGATTTCCGACCGTACCTAGGTAACCTTCGAACTCCTCCGTTACACTTTGGGAGGAGACCGCCCCAGTCAAACTGCCTACCATGCACTGTCCCCAATCCGGATCACGGACCAAGGTTAGAACCTCAAACACACCAGGGTGGTATTTCAAGGACGGCTCCATGAGAACTAGCGTTCCCACTTCATAGCCTCCCACCTATCCTACACAAGTCTGTTCAAAGTCCAATGCAAAGCTACAGTAAAGGTTCACGGGGTCTTTCCGTCTAGCAGCGGGGAGATTGCATCTTCACAAACACTTCAACTTCGCTGAGTCTCAGGAGGAGACAGTGTGGCCATCGTTACGCCATTCGTGCGGGTCGGAACTTACCCGACAAGGAATTTCGCTACCTTAGGACCGTTATAGTTACGGCCGCCGTTTACTGGGGCTTCGATCAAGAGCTTGCACCCCATCACTTAACCTTCCAGCACCGGGCAGGCGTCACACCGTATACGTCCACTTTCGTGTTGGCACAGTGCTGTGTTTTTGTTAAACAGTCGCAGCCACCGATTCTCTGCGACCTCTCAAAGCTCCTCCCGCAGGGGATTCACTCTAAGAGGCATACCTTCTCCCGAAGTTACGGTATCAATTTGCCGAGTTCCTTCTCCTGAGTTCTCTCAAGCGCCTTAGAATTCTCATCCTGCCCACCTGTGTCGGTTTGCGGTACGGTTCTTATGCAGCTGAAGCTTAGTGGCTTTTCCTGGAAGCGTGGTATCAGTCACTTCAGGTCCGTAGACCCTCGTCATCACGTCTCGGCCTTAAGGGAAGGCGGATTTGCCTACCTCCCCAGCCTACCGGCTTAAACAGACTATTCCAACAGTCTGATGACCTAACCTTCTCCGTCCCCACATCGCACTGCATAAAAGTACGGGAATTTTAACCCGTTTCCCATCGACTACGCTTTTCAGCCTCGCCTTAGGGGCCGACTCACCCTACGCCGATGAACGTTGCGTAGGAAACCTTGGGCTTTCGGCGAGCGGGCTTTTCACCCGCTTTATCGCTACTCATGTCAGCATTCGCACTTCTGATATCTCCAGCATCCCTTACGAGACACCTTCTCAGACCTACAGAACGCTCCCCTACCATCTGCGCTTACGCGCAAATCCGCAGCTTCGGTTATCAGTTTGAGCCCCGTTACATCTTCCGCGCAGGACGACTCGACCAGTGAGCTATTACGCTTTCTTTAAATGATGGCTGCTTCTAAGCCAACATCCTGGCTGTCTATGCCTTCCCACCTCGTTTACCACTTAACTGATCATTTGGGACCTTAGCTGGCGGTCTGGGTTGTTTCCCTCTTGACGATGGACGTTAGCACCCACCGTCTGTCTCCCATGCTCGCACTTTCCGGTATTCAGAGTTTGCCATGGTTTGGTAAATCGCAATGACCCCCTAGCCATAACAGTGCTTTACCCCCGGAAGTGATACATGAGGCACTACCTAAATAGTTTTCGGGGAGAACCAGCTATCTCCGAGTTTGTTTAGCCTTTCACCCCTATCCACAGCTCATCCCCTAGTTTTGCAACACTAGTGGGTTCGGACCTCCAGTGCGTGTTACCGCACCTTCATCCTGGCCATGGATAGATCACTCGGTTTCGGGTCTACGCCCAGCAACTAAATCGCCCTATTCGGACTCGGTTTCCCTACGCCTCCCCTATTCGGTTAAGCTCGCTACTGAACGTAAGTCGCTGACCCATTATACAAAAGGTACGCAGTCACGGAACAAGTCCGCTCCCACTGTTTGTATGCATCCGGTTTCAGGTTCTATTTCACTCCCCTCCCGGGGTTCTTTTCGCCTTTCCCTCACGGTACTGGTTCACTATCGGTCGATCATGAGTATTTAGCCTTGGAGGATGGTCCCCCCATCTTCAGACAGGATTTCTCGTGTCCCGCCCTACTT
>NZ_JAAOMA010000107.1:0-1943 GCF_011602385.1 Chromobacterium fluminis
GAGGGGAGGGGAGGGCTCACGAATCTTGCCGTTCCTGACAAGCTCAAGAGCATAGCTACACAAAACGTTCACTTGGTATAGGAGGCCACATAAACACTAGCCCCCCTTTGAAACGGCTGTAAATGGCCCGTTAACGGCACAAGCTTTAAATCGACAACGACTCGCCCATCATCGAATCAAATTTGGCCACTGCCTGTTCTGCACTTGTAGTCCTTGCAACAATCTCACTCTGATAGCGCCCAGTAGTGTTCCAGAGTTCGTAACTGATTTCGCCGCAGCTGCTGATCTTGCAAATGGTCCAGCTGCCTGGACCTTGCAAATAGTAGTTGTCTTTCTTTTCCCACTCTTCGATTGGCATGCCTGTCTCACTTTGTAGATTTGCTGGCGCTGGGCGTCGGCTTCGCTGCTGCAGGTTCCCGCACCGCAGTCGTTTTCGCGCCTGCTGGAGCCAGCAAACCAATCAGACGCTGATTTTCTTGTTGTTGGCGATCCAGGTTGGTCCTGGCGTCTTGCAGTTGCTCCTGGGCACTTTGCAGGCCGGCCTGCAACTTGGCCACCTCGGCGGCGTCCTGGCGCGCGCCGGCGCGTAAGTCCACCAGCTCGGCTTCCATTTTGGCTTGCAACTGCTCGGCCTTGGCTGCGGCGGCGCCGGCGCTGGCCAGCTCGCTGCGTGCCTGCGCCAGATCCTGTTGCGCGGCCTGGCGTTGAGCCTGTTCCTGTTCCAGCCGTTGTTGCAACTGCTCGACCCGCTCCAGGGCCTGAGCTGCCCGTTCGCGTTCTTCCTGGCGCTGCTCGCGCAGCATGTTGAGTTCCGTTGCCGTGGAGGCCTGGCTCTGTTCAGCGGCTTGCCGTGCGCGCTCCGCGGCCTGCAGCTGGGCGTGCAGCGCCGGCAGATCCGCTAATTGCTGGCGGGCGCGGCCCAGTTCATCGCGCAGGCTGTCAACGGTGGTCTGCAGCTGGCTGGCTTCGGCCCGGATCGCCGTGAGGTCGGTGTCGGTCTGTTCCTGGCGGCCGGCGGCCTGGCTGAATTCGTCGCGCAGGTTGGCCAGCTCGCGCTCCAGGTCGTCGCGTTCGCTCTGCAGCATCTCGTTGTCCTGGGCGAGGGCGGTGGCGCTCTCCTCGATGTCGGCCAGCTGGTCGCGCAGTTGGCGCGCCACGTCGCTGTGGCGGCGTTCCAGCGTCTGCTCAATCGTCTGGTACAGCACGCCGATCATTTTGGTCGTCTGATCGTGAAACTTTCCCGCCAGGTCCTGGACCTCGGCTGCCCAGCTGCTGGGGCTGGCGGCCGCCGGCGCCTCGACGTCGCCGCGGTGATGCTGCCAGACCTCCAACAATCGTTGGGGATTGCCGCCGCCGATGATCTTGTGCAGACCCCACTTGGAAATTTGCCGGCCCTGGCGCTGCAGCGCGTCGCCGGCGGCGAGGATGGCCTCGTCGGAGATGGTGGCCTTGCGGCCGGCGCGGCCCTGGACGTTGTCGGCGAAGGTTTTGACGAGTTCGGATGGGATGGGCATGGACGCACCTCAATAAGTTGGTATGTCATCAGCGTAGCATAGTATTTGTTGGTTGCCAATAATTTGACCAACAAATAAACCAACAAACAAATAAACCAACAAACAAATAGCCAACAAATCAACCAACCAATCAAACAAATCGCGTTTTTCTGACTCCGGAGAATGGCAATTATCCGGACCCAGCCCGTCACCACGCCGCCGGCGCCCACCGCCACCCGCTCCAGGTCGGCCGCGCGCCCTGCCGGCCGGCCGCGGGCAGCCGCCGCCGTGCGACCGGGTCGACGCCCGGGCCGGGCACGTCGAGGGCCGTCAGCCGCGCGCGTTCAGCGCCGGCGAAACTTGAAAACGTACTTTTTCAGAATGGGGAACAAAGTGAAGGAAGGGGCGTTGCGTGAAAAACGGCGATTGGGACGTGGGGGAGGGCTTGGC
>NZ_JAAOMA010000109.1:0-1522 GCF_011602385.1 Chromobacterium fluminis
ACCACGCCGCCCACGGTGTGGATGGCCAGTTGCTGCACGCTGCCGGCCACCGGCGCGGTCAGCCGGGTCAGCGCCTGGCGTTGGCCGGTCTTTTTTTGGTCTTCGCCGTATTGGCGCATTTGTTCGCGCGCTTCGCGCAGTTTGTCGAGGGCCTCGCTGCGGAAGTTGGCTTGCAGCGCTTTGCGTTCTTGTTCTTGCCCGGCGATGGCGGCGTTGAGTTCTTGCAGCCGGCTTTGCTGGCTGGCCAGGTCGCCGGCTTGTTCGATGCGCGCTTGTTGTTTGTCCAGGTAGGCGTGCTTGGAGATGAAGTTCTTGGCCAGCAGGTCTTGGTAGTCGTGTTCGCGCGCGGCGGCGATGCGGCCGGTGGCTTGCAGTTTGCTCACTTGCTGACGGGTGGTGGCGTGTTCGGCCTGGCGTTGGCGCAGGGTGGCGCCCAGCGCTTCGAGCTTGGCCTGGTAGCCGCGCCATTGGCCCAGCGCCAGGCTTTCTTCGGCCAGTCGCTGGCTGTCGGCGACGCCGGGGGTGGCCGGCAGCTGCGGCAGCCGGCCGCTGTCCAGCGCGTTCAGCAGCGCCTGATAGCGCGCGGCGACCAGCGCGGCGGCGGCGTGGGCGTCGTCGGCCTTTTGTTTGTCGGCGCTGGCGCCGGTGGCGTCCAGTTCGATCAGCACTTGTCCGGCCTGGACTTGCTGGCCGTCGCGCACGTGGATGGCTTTGACCACGCTGGGTTCCAGCGGCTGCAGGATTTTGGTGCGGCCGCCGCTGACGGTCTTGCCGCCGGCGACGGCGACGATGTCGAGCTGGCCCAGCGCGGACCACAGCAGCGCGACGCCGAACAGCGCGCCGATCAGGCGCATGCTCCACATCGGCAGCGGGGACAGCGGGCTGTCGGTCAGTTCCAGGTGGGCGGGCAGGAAGGCCAGTTCGTCTTCGCGTCGCGGTTGCGGGTCCAGTTGATGGCGGATGGCCCAGTGCGCGGCAAAGGCCTGCCGGTAGCGCCGCGCGAAGTCGCGCAGCGCGTGCAGTTGGTGCTTCATGATGCGGGTTTATCCTTGTTGCAGGCTGTGCAGGCGGGCGTAGTAGCCGTCGGGCTGGCGGAGCAGGTCTTCGTGGCGGCCGCTTTCGACGATGCGGCCTTGGTCCATGGCGATGATGCGGCTAGCGCCGCGCACGGTGCTGAGGCGGTGGGCGATGATGAGCACGGTGCGGCCCTGGCAGATGGCGCGCATGTTTTGCATGATCGCGCGTTCGGATTCGTAGTCCAGCGCGCTGGTGGCTTCGTCCAGGATCAGGATGCGCGGATTGCTGATCAGCGCGCGGGCGATGGCGATGCGCTGGCGCTGGCCGCCGGACAGGCTGGCGCCGTGTTCGCCCACCATGGTGTCGTAGCCTTCGGCCTGTTCCATGATGAAGTCGTGGGCGCCGGCCAGTTTGGCGGCGTGGATCACGTGGTCCAGCGCCAGCCCGGGGTCGGCCAGCGCGATGTTGTCGCGGATGCTTTGGTTGAACAGCAGGTTTTCTTGCA
>NZ_JAAOMA010000010.1:0-145022 GCF_011602385.1 Chromobacterium fluminis
AGCCGGAGGTGTAGATGACGTAGGCCGGATGCCTGTCGTCGCCGGCGAGGTCCAGCGGCGCGTCGGATAGGGTCTCGAGCGCATCGTTGATCTGGTCCAGGCACAGTGCGCGTTCGACCGGCAGGCCGGCCAGCAGCTCGGAACGGGACAGGACCACGGCGGGCTGGGCGTCGGCCAGCATGAAGGCGATGCGCTCGGCCGGATAGTCGAGATCAAGCGGCAGATAAGCGCCGCCGGCCTTGAGCACGGCGAGCAGGGCCACGACCAGATCGATGGAACGGGGCAGCGCGACGGCGACCAGGGTTTCCGGGCTGACGCCGTCGGCGCGCAGGCGGCGGGCGAGGCGGTTGGCGCGTTGGTGCAGCTGGCGGTAGCTGAGGGCGACATCGTCGAAGCGCAGCGCCTCGGCGTCGGGGCTGAGTTCCGCCTGGCGTTCCAGCAACTGGGTCAGGGTGGCGGCGGGCAGCGCGGCGTCGGTGCGGTTCCAGGCGGCCAGCGCGTCTTGCTGGGCCGGGGTGGCCGGCGGGATGCGTGCAAGCGGCAGCTCGGGCTGTTCGGCGATCAGGCGCAGCAGTTCCAGCAATTGCCGGGCGATGCCGTCGACGGCGTCGGCGGAGAAGAGATCGGGCCGGTAGCCGAAGCGCAGCTCGAGCGCGGGTCCGGGGACGGCGCACAGGTTGAGCGGATAGTGCGAGGTGTCCACGCCCTGGCCGCCCAGGTAGCCGATGGACAGTGTGTCGTCCACGCGGCGATCGTCATCGGCGATCGGGTAGTTTTCAAAGACCAGCAGGGTGTCGAACAAGTCGCCAAGGCCGGCGGCCTGCTGGATTTCGGCGAGGCTGAGGTGCTGATGCTCGATCAACGCGGCCTGCTGGGTTTGCAAGCGTTGCAGCAGGGCGGCCAGGGTTTCCTCGGGCTGCAGGCGCAGGCGCAGGGGGACGGTGTTGATCAGCAGGCCGACCATGCGTTCGACGCCGGGGAGCTCCGGCGGGCGTCCGGAGACGGTGACGCCGAAGACGACGTCGTCGGCGGCGGTGAGCCGGGCGAGCAGGATGGCCCAAGCCGCTTGCAGCAAGGTGTTGAGGGTGAGGCCTTGCCGGCGGGCCAGCCGCTCCAGCGCGGCGTAGACCGCCGGGTCCGCCGTCACATTGTGGTTGCGCGGCAGCTGCCGGCTTTTTTGCGCGCTGGGCGCCAGGCGCGCCGGCTGCTCCAGCCCGGCCAGATGCTTGATCCATTGGCGTTTGGCGGCGTCGCGGTCGCGGTTGTGCAGCCAGGCCAGGTAGTCGCGGTAGGGAATGGCGGGCGGCAGCGTGTCGCCGCGGTAGAGGGCGAACAGTTCGCGCAGCAGCACCGGCACCGACCAGCCGTCGAACAACAGGTGGTGGAAGCTCCACAGCAGCTGGTGGCGCTCCGCGTCCAGCTTGACCAGGGTAAAACGCAGCAGCGGCGCGCGCGCCGGGTCCACGCCGGCGGCGTAGTCGTCCTCGCGCAGCCGCTCGAGGACGCGCTGCTGTTCATCGGCCTGATGCGCCGACAGGTCCAGCTCGCGCCAAGGCGTCTCCACGCGCTCCAGTACGATTTGAGCCGGCTGTTCCAGCCCGTCCGCGGCGAAGGCGGCGCGCAGATGGTGATGGCGTTGCAGCAAGCCTTCGGTGGCCGCCCGCAGCTTGTCCGCGTCCAGCGGGCCGTCCAGCTGGAAGCCCATCTGTATCAGGTAGACGTCGCTTTGACCCTCGTCGTACAACAGATGGAACAGCAGGCCCCGCTGCAGCGGCGACAAGGGCAGCACCGCGCTGACCGCCGGATAGCGGGCGCGGATGCTTTCCAGGTCCGCGGCGCTGGCCGGCGGCAATTCGCCCGCCGCCGCGTCGGGCTCCGCCGGGCGGACCCGGAGCGCCAGACGCTCGATGCCGGGATGGTCGAAAACATCCTGCGGGCTGAATTGCAGGCCGTGGGCGCGGGCGCGGCTGACCAGCAGAATGGCGCTGATGCTGTCGCCGCCCAGGTCGAAGAAGCCCTGGCCCAGACCCACCCTGGATAGCCCCAGCACTTCCGCGTACAGCTTGGCCAGCGTTTTCTCCAGCCAGTCCCGCGCCTCGCCGGCGTCGGCATTTTCGAAATCCGGCGCGGGCAGCGCCTGTTTGTCCACCTTGCCGTTGGGGGTCAGCGGCAGGCGCTCCAGCGGCACCACCGCCGCCGGCACCATGTAATCCGGCAGTTGCTCGGCCAGCGCCGCGCGCAAGGCCGCGCCGTCGGCTTGCAGGCCGGCGCGGGAAACGACGTAGGCGATCAGCTGCTTGATGCCGGGCAGGTCTTCGCGCAGGCGGACCACGGCCTGGCTCACGCCGGCTTGTTGCGTCAGCAGGTGTTCGATCTCGCCGGGCTCGATGCGGTAGCCGCGCAGCTTGAGCTGTTCGTCCGCCCGTCCTAGGTAGTCCAGCGAGCCGTCGGCGCGCAGCCGCGCCAGGTCGCCGCTGCGGTACAGGCGGCTGCCGGCGGGGCCGAAGGGATTGGCGACGAAGCGCTCGGCGCTCAGCGCCGGCCGGCCCAGATAGCCGCGGGCCAGCCCGTCGCCGGCGAGATACAGCTCCCCCTCCACCCCCGGCGGCAGCGGTTGCAGGGCTTCGTCCAGCACGTAAGCCTGGACGCCGGGCAGCGGCGCGCCGATATCGGCGGGCTCGTCGTCCCGCATCTGGCCGCTCATCGTTGCGCATACGGTGGCCTCGGTGGGGCCGTAGGCGTTCAGCATGGTCCGGCCGGCTGACCAGCGCCGCACCTGGGCCGCCGGGCAGGCCTCGCCGGCGACGATCAGGCCGCAATGGGGAGGGATGCCGCCGTCCGGCATGAGGGCCAGCGCGCTGGGTGGCAGCGTCAGATGGCTGATTTTTTGACGGACCAGCAAGTCCGCCAGCGCCGCGCCCGGCGTCAGTTCCGCCGCCGGCGCGGTGACCAGGCAGGCGCCGGAAAGCAGGGTCATGGCGATTTCGGAGAAGGCCGCGTCAAAACTGGAAGACGCGAATTGCAGCACGCGGGCGCCGGGGCGGATGCCGAAGCGCCGGCTCTGGGCGCGCGCCAGAGCGCTTATGCCGCGGTGAGTCACCGCCACGCCCTTGGGCTGTCCGGTGGAGCCCGAGGTGTAGATCAGATAAGCCAGCTGGTCCGGGGAATCTAGAAGCGGAAGCGCCTGTTCCGGCTGCGCCTGCCACATCGGCTGTTCGGTGTCCAGTTCCACCACCCGCGCCCAGTGGACCGGCAGTTGCTCGGTCAGCGCGGCCCGCGTCAGCAGCGCGGCCGGCATGGCGTCGTTGAGAATGTAGGCCAGCCTTTCCCGCGGGTAGTCGGGGTCCAGCGGCAAATAGGCGCCGCCGGCCTTGAAAATGGCCAGCATGGCGATGATTTGTTCGGGCGAGCGGTCCAGGCACAGTCCCACCGGCGTTTCGCGGTCTATGCCCAGTTCCCGCAGATAATGGGCCAGACGATTGGCCTGGCCGTCCAGCTCGCGGTAGCTGAGCGCGCGCGCGCCGTGTCGCAGCGCGATGGCGTCGGGATGGTCCGTCGCGCTTCGGGCGAACAGGGCGGCGAAGGTTTCGGCGGGAGCGGCCGCGGTGTGCGGATTGCGGGAGGGGAAAACGGCGTTGTCGTTCATGTCGCACCTTGGATGGCTTGCGGTACAGGCGTGAGGCCGCAACCTTCCGCGCATGCGCGGCCGGCCGGCGATTTTTTCGGTGTGGAGCGGGATGACTGTCGAGGGGCCGCGGCGAGCGCGCCGCCGCAATACGGGAAGAGAAGCGCCGCGCTTTGTCTTCAAAGCGGGCGCGTCCCGGCATGGCCCCCTTGAGCCGGGGCGGGAATCAGCCGGTGGAGAGCAAGGCGTCCTGAGCGCGAGCCAGACTGGCGGGCCGCATGTCTATCCAGTTTTGTTCGATATGCTCAAGGCAGGACTGGCGGTCGGAGGGGCCGAAACAGGCTTGCCAACCCTCCGGAACAGGAGCGAACTCGGGCCAGAGCGAGTACTGGCCCTCATCGTTGATCAGGGCGAAAAAAACGCCTTCCTTATTGTCGAACGGGTTCGCCATGACACTTCTCCCTGTGACTGTCTTATGAGATTTGTCTGCATCAAAGTGCAGAAATATCCTATAAGCATATCAATACAAAATGAATATGTCATTAAATAAATATGGTTTTATCGCAATAAATGAACTATGGCGAGGTGGAACCAGCAAAAACGAAAGGGGCCGACGGCTCACATCCTGCAAGCGGTTCAAAGTCCGGCGAGCCGGTGCGAGGAAGGATGTAAAGCCCTGGGGGAGCGGAAAGCGCACGCGGCGCAGAGGGTTCGAAGCGGCGCTCATCGTGCAATGCCGGCGGCTAGCCCGCCATGCGCTTCATCACGCGTTCGATTTCATCCTGCAGCCGGACAACGTCTATGGGTTTGGTCATGAACCCATCCATGCCGGCGGCCATGGCCGCTTCGCGATCCTCCTGAAACGCTCCGGCCGTCAAAGCGATGATGGGCGTGGCGCGCTTGTCGCTGTCGGGGTCCACCTGACGGATGAACTTGCAGGCGGTGATGCCGTCCATCACCGGCATCTGAATATCCATCAAGATGAGGTCTATATCATGGTGCTGCCACGCGTTGATCACTTCTTTCCCGTTGGAAGCGGTGTAGATCCGGTGCCCGTATTTTTTGAGCAGAATGGTGACGATGTCCAAATTGATTAAATCGTCATCGGCCACCAGGATGTTCAAGGGAGACAGGGGGGCGGACGTGCGTTCCGCATCGGGCGGCTCCAGGCAGGGTAAGGCGTCAAGCGGCGCAGGGCGCAAGGGAAGGTAAACCTGAAAGACGGAGCCTTTGTTGAGGGTGCTTTGCACCTCGATCCGGCCGCCCATTTTCTGGGTCAGTTGCAAGGCGATGGTGGTGCCCAGGCCGGTACCGCCAAAGCGGCGGGTGGTTGAGGCGTCCGCTTGGGAAAAGGGTTCGAACAATTTGGCCAGGGTGTCCTGGCTCATGCCAATGCCGCTGTCCCGGATAATGACGACCACGTATTCTTCCGCGGACAGCACCGTCAGCCAGACCCCGCCCTGGGCGGTGAACTTGATGGCGTTGCCCACCAGGTTCATCAAGATCTGCCGCACCCGGAAAGCGTCGCCGATAAAGGCCTGCTGGATAATGGCCGGGTATTTCAGCTGCAAGGTGATGCCTTTTTTACTGGCGCTCAACCGCAGGATGTCGATCACGTGCTCCGCCACCTCGCGCAATGAAAAGGGCGCTTCCTCCAGTTCCAAGGCGTTTTGTTCGAGCTTCGCGGTGTCGAGGACATCGTTGAGCAGGCCCAGCAAGCTTTTGGCGGAGTGGTTGACGGTTTTGAGCATGCTTTTTTGCTTGTCGTCCAGCTCCGTGTCTTGCAGCAAATCGGTATAGCCGATGATGGCGTTCATCGGCGTTCTGATTTCATGGCTCATATTGGCCAGGAAGGCGCTTTTGGATTTAACGGCCGAAAGCGCGCGGTTTTTGGCTTCAATCAAAGCGAACTCCGCCGCTTTTTTCTCCGAAATATCCAGGATCACCCCGTCTATCAAGCGCAGCGCGCCGTTGTCGTCGTATACGCCGCGGGCGCTTTCCAATACCCAGCATTCTTCCTGATTCAGGCAGAGCAGGCGGTATTCGACGACATAAAGCTGATGCTGCTCCAAAGCGTAGCGGATGGTTTCGCGCACCCTTTCCTTGTCTTCCGGATGAATGATGTCCAGTAGCTGAATACGGCCGTCCAGGAAAGATTTGGCGGGCCAGCCGCATAGTTTTTCTATGTCTTCGCTGATGAAGATGGTTTTCCACGGTTCCTGGGAATGGCTGCGAAAGGCGACGCCGGGGATGTTGTCGATCAAGCTGCGAAACTGGCTTTCACGCTCTTCCAGCTCCTTTTGGATGCGGTGGCGCGCGCTGATGTCGCCGATGAAGCCGACATAAATCACTTGCTCGGGCAGCAGCACCTTGCCTATCGATAGGCGGATGGGAAACTGGCTGCCGTCCTTTTTGAGCGCCACCTCCTCGCGTTCCCTGCCTACCAATTTCTCGATCTGGGTTTCCATATAATCGGCAAGAAAGCGATCGTGTTTGGAGTGGTGCGGCTCCGGCATCAACAAATTGATGTTCTTGCCCAGCAACTCCTCCACCTTCCAGCCAAACAGCCGCTCCACCGCGGGGTTGGCGCTCAAAATGCGGCCCTTCTCATCAATGGTGATGATGCCGTCCAGCGAAGTGTTGAACGTGGCTTGCAGCTTCAGCTCGTTGCTCAGCGTTCTTTGATACAAGGGGCGGTAGCGCAACAACACATTGCCCACAAAGACGATATTGCCGAGCAGGAGCACCGTGATGGCGATGGCGACGGCCAGGTTTTCATTGTCTTCAAAGGCGCTGCGGAAAGCCGGGTCCGGCGTGCCGATGAAACGGGCGGCCTCCATGCCGAAATAATGCATGCCCGCAATGGCGACCCCCATGACCCCGCCGCTGAGCAGCGTCATCCCTCCCTTGCCCATTTTCTTTTTGTCCAGACCAAAACGTATCCATAGCGACAAGGTGCTTAGCAGCACGGCGAGCAGGATGGAAACGGCGAACCACGAGGGATCGTAGCGCAGCAGCGGCGTCATGCGCATGGCCGCCATGCCGGAGTAGTGCATGGTGCCGATGCCGCTCCCCACCAGCACCCCGCTGATCAACAGCTGTTTTCCGTCGATTTTGGGCTGAGACAGCAAGTGCAGGGCAATCAGCGAGGCGGCGACGGCGGGTAGCATGGACAGGAGGGTGGGAAGCAACGCGTATTGGATTGTGCTGCAAACGCTGAAGGCCAGCATGCCGACAAAGTGCATGGCCCAGATGCCGCCGCCCATCGCGCAAGAGCCAGTGGCAAGGGCGACCCGGCGCAGCCAGCGATCGCTGGCCTCGCGAGCCAGGCCGGCTATCTGCAGCGCCAGACAAGAGGTGAAAACGGCGACCAGCAAGGAGAGCGCCACCAGCCACAAGTTGTATCTGGTTGGCAAAAACAAATAGGACTGGTAAGCGTCAATGAAAAACGAGCTGAGCATGACCTCCCCATTTTCAATAGCTTCTTCACGCTGTGCCAATTAGCCGCAGGGGCTTTCCTCCGGTATAGACAATGGAGACATTGTCGCGCCAGCGTTGTGCAGGAAGGTTATTCCAGCCGCCACCCCGCGCAATGCGGGAATCTAGCGCTGCCTTGGCAACTGCAGCGACTAGATTTTGCCCGCGGAGAGTGAATATCGCCAAGACCGATATCTGAGGTGCCTACGGAAGCCGGAGCAGTCCAAAACCTCTACCCGAAGTCTTGTTTTACCGGGGCGGACTTTACTATCTATAGAAGATATCGATGGGTGTACGTATGCCGGGGTGGATATCTTGCCAGACCGATTTGAAGCCAAGTTGCGAGTAGCCATTGCCGTTTCCATGGTGTTTGTAGCCGTGCTGTCGCTTTCCATCTGGAAGGTTGTCGACAGCGCTAAGCAAGCAGCACACTGGCTGACGAACAGCGTGATGGTCGCGGACCAGTTGGCGCACATCCGCGGTTTTACCGTGCATGCGGAAATCAGCACCCAGAACTTTCGCCTGACGGGTGATGAAGCCAATCTGAAGGAGCGCGATAGGGCAATTGAGGCACGCGAGGCATTGCTGACGCAGATCCGCACACGAATCGGCGACAACCCCAGGCAGCTTGATCGCTGGATGGCCCTGCGCCGGGTCGTCACTCAGCGGGTGGCAATCTCTCGCGAGGTGGAGCGCTTGTACCGTCAGTATGGTGGAGCCGCGGCCAGCGCCTACGTCACGAGCGCACCGCTACGCGCCACCCGCACGCAGGTGTATAGCTTACTGGACGAAATGGACCATGAAGAGCACCGCGTGCTTGAGGGGCGGCTGGTCGATTACGAGCATTCGCAGCAGTGGCAAATATGGTGGAACAGCCTGAGCGGTATCACGCTCTTCTTGCTGCTGGGCGGGACTTATTTCATGGTGCGGCGGCAATGGCGGGCGCTGAGCGTCAGCCAAGGGGCCCTTGTGTCCAGCGAGGAAAATCTGGCCGCCACGCTGCATTCGATTGGGGACGCGGTAGTCTCCGTCAACGCCAATGGCTTGATTACTCGTTGCAACCGGGTGGCCGAATTCCTCACCGGTTGGCCTGCCGCCGAGGCTGTCGGCTTGCCGTTGTCACAGATATTGACCGTGAGGCGGGATAAAGACGATCAGCCTATCGATTTGTTTGCATGCGGTACAAGAATGGTCGCGCAGGCCCAGCACATCCCGGAGTCCTGGCATGGGGAACTGGTGGCGCGCGATGGCCAGCAGTGTCCGATCAGCTACACCGTCGCCCCGATTATTGCCGGTAGCGGTCTGCTGAACGGCGTGGTGGTCGTATTCCGCGATACCACTGCCGAGCGGGACGTCCGACTGACCATCCTTGCGCAAAATGCCCTGCTTACCGAAAGAGTCCAGGACCGGTCCTTGCGTTTGCTGGAAAGCGAGGCGCACTTGGACGCCATTCTCAGCGCAGTGCCGGTGCTGATTGCCTATGTCAATGTTGATCGCCTTTACGTGTATGTCAATGAGCAGTATCGGCTACGCTTTGCGCCTGATCATGCGAACATCACCGGCTACGCCGTGAGCGAGATACTAGGGACGGAGCGCTACGCCATAGCCTGTCCGTACATTGACAAAGTGTTGGCCGGCGAGCCGCTGAATTATGATTGGCAGCCTTTCCCTGGGGTTTGGCAGAACATCCGCTATGTGCCCAAGCGCAACGAACTGGAGGAGGTGATCGGTTATTACGTGCTGGGCATCGACGTCACCGAGCGCAAGGCGGCGGAAGAGCATATCCAGTTGCTTAACAGCGAACTGTCTCAGCAAGTGCGTGAGCTAGAGCATGTTTCCCGCGCTCTGCGTACCCTGAGCGCCGGGAATCGCGCCATGTTGCGCGCAAGGGATGAGCGGCAATTGCTGGATAGCAGCTGCCGGGCCATTGTTGAGGCCGGCGGTTATAACACGGCGGTGATTTGGTATGGCGACGGGGATGCGCAAGAACTAAAGCCGATGGCTCAATGCGGCTTTGCCGGTGAGCTGAGCGAGCTGGCAGATATCGTTCTGGGCAGGGCGGACGCCGCCGGCGGCATCAGCATCACGCCCACTGCCGTGCGTACCGGCAAGGTGCAACTGGCGCGCGATATGCAAAGCGACAGCCGGTATGAGGCGCTGCGGACCATGCTGCATGGGGCGGCATCCGGCTTGGCTTGCCCGTTGCAGGTGGATGGCCGCGTTATCGGCGCATTGGCCATTTACGACAGGCAGGCGAATACCTTTGACGACGACGAGATTGATTTGCTGATCGAGGCCAGTGCCGACCTGGCATTCGGCATCGGCTCCTTGCGGGCACAGAGGGAACGAGAGCAGGCCCGCGTCGCCATGCAGCAAATGCTGCGCCATGATCAACTGACTGGCTTGCCCAATATGTTGCAGTTTGAAGAGGCGCTGACGTTGGAGCTGGTGCACGCAAGCCAGGAGGACCGCACGCTGGCCGTGCTGCAGTTCAATATCGAGCGTTTGGGAGAAATCAACGAGGTGCTTGGCTTTGCGCAGGGAGACCAAGTATTGCGGGAGTTTGGCGCTCGCCTGACGGCCTGCCTGCCGACTGCCGCGTTGGCCGCGCGCGTGCGAGGCGACGAATTTGCGGTACTGCTTCCCGGTGCGGACGGACAGGAGGCATTGGTGCTGGTCACTGCGGTCAATTGGGCGATGACCACGGTTTTTGAAGTGGCGGGGCTGACGCTGGATGTCGCCGTAAGAGTGGGCATGGTGCTGTTCCCCCAACATGGGAGGAACGTACACGATTTGTTGCGCCACTTGGACAAGGCTACACAGCAGGCCAAGCAGCGAGGGGTGGCGTATTACTTGTACGAGCCGGGCAAAGCCGAGACGCAAGCCGAGCGGCTGGTGCTGGCCAGAGAGCTACGCCATGCCATAGCGCAGGGCGAGCTGCGGCTATACCTGCAGCCCAAGGTCAGCCTGGCCGATGGCAAGATCTGCGGCGCCGAGGCCTTGGTGCGCTGGCAGCATCCACAGCACGGCTTGTTGGCGCCCAGCGCCTTCATCGATATCGCGGAACGGTCCGGGCTAATCCACCCATTGACCGAGTGGGTTGTGACGGCAACGCTGGATTTACTACAAGCTTGGCAGGGGCAGCAGCTCATGCTGCCCATCGCCGTCAACCTATCGGTGCGCAATCTGCAGGACGACACCTTGCCGGACAAGCTGCGACTTTGGCAGGAGCAGCGTTCGATTCGCACCGGTTTGTTAGAGCTGGAAATCACGGAAAGCTCCATGATGTTGGATCCGGAATTGGCGCTGGCCTTGCTGAATGAACTACGATGCGCTGGCTCCGCATTGTACGTGGATGATTTTGGCACAGGCTATTCATCGCTGAGCTATTTACAAAAATTACCGGTGGATTACATCAAGATTGATCAGTCTTTTGTAATGAATATGTCGCAGGACAAAGACTCCGCCATGATCGTGAAATCCACCATCGAACTTGTGCACCATCTGGGACGGCTGGTGGTGGCGGAGGGCGTTGAATCCGCTGCGGATTGGCAAAGCTTGCGAGAGATGGGATGTGATTATGCGCAGGGGTTTTTCATCGCCTCGCCAATGCCGGCAGAGGAGTTTGCCGCCTGGACTAGCTCTTTCCGGGCGCCATAGTGTCGGGAGGCTGAGGGTAGGCGTATTAAGGTAAAACGGAAAGAGGGCCGAGGTCGCCGTGGTCATCAGAACACGGAGATTTTGGGGATAAAAAAGCCCGCGCGTGAGCGCGGGCAAATGATGGAAGAGGACCAGGTCTGCGGATTAGTAATCCAACTCGGTCGGGACTTTCTCCTTGCTGTCCTTCGGCGCTTCGGCCACGGTGGCGTCGGTGGTCAGGATCAGGCTGGCGATGGAAGCGGCGTTTTGTAGCGCGGTGCGCGTCACCTTGGTCGGATCGATCACACCCATTTCCACCAAGTCGCCAAACTGGCCGCTGGCAGCGTTGTAGCCGTGGCTGCCCTTGCCCTCCAGAACCTTGTTGACGATCACCGACGGCTCGTCGCCGGCATTGGCGGCGATAGCGCGCAGAGGCGCCTCCAGCGCGCGCAGCACGATCTGGATGCCGGCATCCTGATCGGCGTTGTCGCCCTTCAAGTCACCGATGTGGGTACGGGCGCGCAGCAGGGAGACGCCCCCGCCGGCAACGATGCCTTCTTCCACTGCGGCGCGGGTGGCGTGCAGTGCGTCGTCCACGCGGTCTTTCTTCTCTTTCATTTCCACTTCGGTGGCCGCGCCAATGCGGATGACCGCCACGCCGCCAGCTAGTTTGGCCACGCGCTCCTGCAGTTTCTCACGGTCGTAGTCGCTAGTGGCCGCATCGATCTGGGTGCGTATGGTCTGAACACGAGCATCAATCTTGGCCTTGTCTCCTGCGCCGTCAATGATGGTGGTGTTCTCCTTGCCGATTTCCACGCGTTTGGCGCTGCCCAATTCTGGCAGGCCGGCTTTTTCCAGCGTGAGGCCGGTTTCTTCGGAGATGACAGTACCGCCGGTTAGGATGGCGATGTCTTCCAGCATGGCCTTGCGGCGGTCGCCAAAGCCTGGAGCCTTCACGGCGGCCACCTTGAGGATGCCGCGCATGCTGTTCACCACCAGGGTGGCCAGCGCTTCGCCTTCCACGTCTTCGGCTACGATCAGCAGCGGCTTGCCTGCCTTGGCCACTTGCTCCAGCACCGGCAGCAGATCGCGGATATTGCTGATCTTCTTGTCGTAGAGCAGCACCAGCGGGTCTTCCAGCACAGCGGTCTGCTTTTCCGGATCGGTGATGAAGTAGGGCGACAGATAGCCGCGATCGAACTGCATGCCCTCGACGATGGCCAACTCGTTGTCCAAGGATTTGCCGTCCTCGACAGTGATCACGCCTTCCTTGCCCACCTTCTCCATGGCGTCGGCGATGATCTTGCCGATGGCCTCGTCGGAGTTGGCGGACAGCGCGGCGACTTGGGCGGTTTCCTTGCTGTTGGTCACCGGCTTGGACAGGGTTTGCAGCTCTTTCACTACGGCATGCACGGCTTTATCAATGCCGCGTTTCAGGTCCATCGGATTCATGCCGGAAGCGACGTACTTCATGCCTTCCTGCACGATGGCTTGGGCCAGCACGGTGGCGGTGGTGGTGCCGTCGCCCGCCACGTCGGCGGTCTTGGACGCCACTTCTTTTACCATCTGGGCGCCCATGTTCTCGAATGGGTCCTTCAGTTCGATTTCCTTGGCAACCGACACACCATCCTTAGTGATGTGCGGCGCGCCGAAACTGCGCGCCAACAGTACGTTGCGGCCTTTCGGACCCAAGGTGACTTTGACGGCATTAGCCAGCACATTGACGCCGTTGACGATGCGCTCACGGGCGTTGTCGTGGAAGCGGACTTCTTTCGCAGCCATGGTTTAACTCCTGTGATGATTGTGGGGAATCAGGCAGCCTTACGGCCGGATTGGGAGGCGTCTTCAACGACTCCGAAGACGTCTTCTTCGCGTAGCACCAAGTACTCCTGATCGTTTAGCTTGACGGTCTGGCCGCCGTATTTGCCGAACAGAACCAGATCGCCCACCCGCACCTGCATCGGCAACAGTGTGCCGTCTTGCAGGCGCTTGCCAGGGCCAACGGCGAGAACTTCGCCTTGCTCCGGTTTTTCAGCGGCGCTATCGGGGATGACGATGCCGGAAGCAGTCTGGCGGACCTTCTCGATCCGCTTGACGATAATCCGGTCGTGCAGAGGACGGATTTGCATATCAATCTCCTGTGCGATTCAGATCATTGGAAACAGTAGGTAAGACCGAGTGGCAGGCGCGAAAAGGCCCGCTCTTACCGGTCAAAGTCAGTCGGAAAGGCTGACGAAAGACGAAGTAAGGGCGGGCCAAAAACTTTTCAAGAGGTTTTTTGCAGAAAAAATGGAACTACAAAATGATGCGCTCGACACGGCCAAAACGGTACTCCGTTCTGGTCGCCTTGCCGCCATGGCAGGCGCGCGGCCTAAGGGGGCAGGGTGGTTTGCGCAGGCCTTCCTCGCCCAGGGTGTCGTCTTCGGCCAGGTCGCGCCATAGTCCGCCGTGTACGGGGCGGAACTGCCAGGAAACATAGCCTCGGCGGGAGGCCAGCCGCATCAGGTCCGGGCCGTCGGGCGCTTCCGCCAAGACACTTTCCTGCCCAGCGATAGGGGGCAGATCGCCGAAAGCCTGGCGGCAGGCCAGCTCTTCCCCAGCGGCCGCGCCTATGGTGTTGCAGCCGCGCCGCTCGTCGCGCAGCAGGTTCCAGGCGCCCAGCTGCCAGGCCGCGTCCAGAATATCTTCTTCTATCAGGGAGAGCGCCCCCCATCTGCGCGTCAGTTGCAAGGCCGACGCCGGCACTTGCCGAAGCAAGGGCTCGCCATTTTGGCCGCGGCCGGGCTCAGGGCGGCGGAAACCATGCCAATGCAGCATCAACAGCAAGGGCGTATCGGGAAAGGGGACCGCGCTGAGACTGACCGCGAATAGCGGCAGACGCATATGGCGGATTTGAGCGGACAAGGTATCGAACAACTCCACGGCAACACTCCATGACAATGGACGCGAAGACATGCATTAACGATAAAAAGATTGCCGGCACGAGGCAAGCGTCAACCTTGTGAATAGGGCTGGGCGTTTATTTCCATCCTTGCCGCCATTGCTCGTCGTCGCGCAGAGCCTGCCACGGCACGGTTCGCTGGCGCCGGGTGTACACCGCCTCCAGCGTTACCGTTTCTACCGGGCCGTCGGGCGCGAGCCGTCCCAGCGCCACCACCAGGAAGTGTTTCTCCTTGTCGCGCGGCGCGGCGGCGGTCCACTTGCTCAGCAGCAATTTTTCCGGATTGAGCCGCCTAGTTGTCGTCACGATCCTGACTCACCCAAATCAACTTCTCCGCGGGTATGTCCAACTTGGCCGCCACCGCCAACAGAGCGGACTTGGCCTCGGGGGCGGGCTGCTTGTCGCGCGACAGCAGCCACAAATAGTCCTTGTCCGGTCCCACCACCACCGCCCAGCGATAGCCGGGGTCCAGCGCCGCCACGTGGTAGCCGCCGTAGAACGGGCCAAAGAACGACACTTTCAGCGAGGCGACATCGGTGCGGCCGTTGAACCAGGCCTTGCCCACGGCTTCGCGCCAACTGGCGGCGGCGGTGTCAAAGCCGCGGTTGACCACGCGGATGCTGCCGTCGGCATTGCGACTGTAATCGGCGCTCACCGCCTGCAAGCCCCGTTCGAAGCGGTGGTCCAGGCGGGCGATTTCATACCATCGCCCCTGATAGCGTTCCAGCTGGAAGCCTTGCACTGGGATGACGTCCGGCGGCGGCAGGGTGTTGCAGCCGGTAAGCGGCAATAGGGCAATAGCCAACAGAACGAGGGGTATTTTCAACATATCGGGCTCACAGTGTGTCGAGATTGGCTTGCAGCGCCGCCGCGTGAGCGGCGATAGCGGCTTGTTCGGCATCCGGCAGCTTGTCCAGCTGGCGATAGACCAGGCTGAGTCGCGGATTGGCCGCCAGCCGCGCGCGGTGGCGCTGGAAAAAGTTCCAGTAGAGGGCATTGAAGGGACAGGCGTCCCGGCCAATGCGCAGCTTGGGCTGGTAGCGGCAGCCGGCGCAGTAATCGCTCATGCGGCCGATATAAGCGGCGCTGCCGGCGTAGGGCTTGCTGCCGAGCAGCCCGCCGTCGGCGAACTGGCTCATGCCCAGAGTGTTGGGCAACTCCACCCATTCGAAGGCGTCGATGTAGACGCCCAAATACCATTCATGCAGCGCCTGCGGCGACAGCCCGGCGATCAGTCCGAAATTTCCGATCACCATTAGCCGCTGGATGTGGTGGGCGTAGGCGTCTTCCAGCGATTGGCCGATGGCGTGCGCAAGACACCGCATGCCCGTTTCGCCATCCCAGAACCAGCGCGGCAGCGGCAGATCGTGCGACAGGGCGTTATTGTCCCGGTAGCTGGGCATCTTGGCCCAATAGACGCCTCGCACATATTCGCGCCAGCCCAGTATCTGCCGCACAAAGCCCTCTACCGCGGCCAGTGGCGCGCGGCCTGCGAGCCAGGCGGCGATGGCGGCGTCCACCACCTCGCGCGGATTGAGCATTTTCACATTGAGGGCGAAGGAAAGCTGGGAATGAAACAAGCGCCGTGCATGCCGGCTCATCGCGTCCTGATAAGCGCCAAAGTGCGGCAGAGCCCGCTCGATAAAGTCGCTCAGCAGGGCCTGCGCCTCGGCGCGCTTGAGCGGCCAGCGCAGCGCTTCGGCCTGAGGCTGACCGAAGCTGCTCACGCCGGCCTCGTTTATGGATTGCCACAGCTTGCGGTGGTCATGCTCAGGGCGAGGGTCATGCGGTTCCGGCGGGCCGCCGGACCAGCGCTGACGGTTCTCGGCATCGAAATTCCAGCGACCGCCGGCGGGTTCGCCGTTTTCGCCAATCAAAATGCCGTGCTGGCGCCGCAGGTGACGATATAGGGTCTCCTGCCGCCATTGCCGCCGCGCGCCGAAAAACGCGGCGGCGTCGCCGCGAGCGGTGTAGAAATGCTCGCTGTCCGCCATGTGGCATGGAATGGATAAATCCGCGCCCCAGTTGGCGAGTTGATGATCCAGCCGCCACTCGTCCGGAGCCTGGTATTCCACCCTCGTCGCGCCGTAGTGGCGAATCAGCGCATCCAAATTGCCGATTAACGATTGGCGGTTGCTTCCGTCGTCGATGGCGATGTAGCGCACTCGATGCCCCAAGGTCTTCAGCTGGCGGGCAAAATCACGCATCGCGGCGAAGATGGCCAGGATTTTCTGCGCGTGGTGGCGTACGTAATCCGTTTCCTGGCGGATTTCCATCATCACATGCACCACCTTGGGGTCGGGGGCGGTGAACCAGCTATGATTGGGGTTGAGCTGGTCGCCCAGAATCAGCCGCAAGAGGGTCATTGGGCCATGTCCTTCTGACGGCGGCAGCGTTCTGAGCAGTATTGGACGGCATCCCAATGGTTGCGCCATTTTTTGCGCCAGCTCATGGGATGACCGCAGGCGGCGCAGCGCTTGGATGGCAATGCCGCCTTATTGCCCTTGAATATCCGCGCCATCACGCTACCTTGAGCTTTTTGCGCAGCCAGGCCACCGGCAGCCCAAGCAGGGGGATTTTCTCGAACAATTCTTCGGCCGCGTCCCAGTAATCGCGGTGCAGCGTGATCTTGCCGTCGGCATCGAATTGCAAATGGCTGCCGCCGTGAATGTTGACCTTGCGTCCGGCATAGGCAAAATCGAAATCCCAGGTGATGAAGGCCTGGTCGCCGTCGCGCAGCGCGTGGATGACCGTGAATCGGGGCTGCTCCAGCGTCTTGAACATGTGGTGAAACACCGCCTGGATTCTGACCACGCCGCGTACGTCGTTGAACGGGTCCTTGAAGCGCGCGTCTTCCGCGTAGAAATGACCAATGTCCGGCAAGGTTTGCGGCGTCAGCGTTTGATACCAGTCGAGCAAAGCTTGCCAATCGGCTTGAGAGGGGATGCGTTTCATGGTCGTGCCAACCTCGCGAGCAAAGGCAGCCGCAGCCGGTAAGGCAGCAGCCGCAGTAGTTTGAGCCATACGGTGAAGCGCAGCGGAAAGTGGATTTCAAACGCGCCGCGGGCCAGCCCGCGCATGATGTCGCGAGCCGCCCGGTGCGGCGTGAGCAGGGCCGGCATGGAAAAATCGTTCTTGGCGGTGAGGGGCGTGGCCACGAAGCCGGGATTGATCAGATAAACCGCCACGCCATGCGGCTTGAGTTCCGCGTAGAGGATTTCCGCCAGATTGATCAGCGCCGCCTTGCCGGGGCCGTACACCGCGGCGCCGGGCAGGCCGACATAACCCGCCACGCTGGCGATCAGCGCCACGCCGCCGCGGCCTTGCCGCGCCAGCGCCGGCAACACCACTTCCAGGCCGTGGTAGACGCCCAGCAGATTGGTATCGAGCAGACCGCGGGTTTCATCGGCGCGCAGATCCAGGCAAGTTTGCGGACGGTAGTCCGCCGCGCAGAACACCACGAGGTCGGGCAGCGCGCCGGCGGCTTCCAGGCGCGACCAGACAGCCCGCCAGGCGGCCGGATCGGTCACGTCCAGCGTTTCCACTTGCGCGCCCGGGCGCTCTGCCGCCAGCATGCGCATCGGCTCGGCGCGTCGGGCGGAGAGGATGACTTGGGCGCCGGCCGATAGCAGCTCGTCGGCCAATGCCGCGCCGATGCCGCTGGACGCGCCTATCACCCATACCCGGCGCGCGCGCCAATCGGCGATGCGAGGGTTAAGGCGGAGTGTCATGATCCTAACTCCGGTTTGTGGAAAAACAGCGTGACCTCGCCCAAGCGGAAACCAAACTTGCTCATGACCGCGCGGTTGAGCAAGCTGCGCTCGTCTTGCAGGAACATCCAGTCATCGAACTGGACCAGGTATTCCTCGCCCTCCACCGGCAACTTCAGCGTGTAGCGCCAGCGCAGCGCGTTGCCGGCCGTCTCGCCAATGGCTTCCCCCTCCACGTCGTCCGCCAGGCCGCGCCAGCGGCCCTGGCCGATGGACTTGAGCCGCCACACGCGCTGCTGACGGTTGCCGTCGCTGTAAAGAAAGCGCTCGGTCAACACCAACTCGTCGCCGTGGCGTTCGCCGTCCATGTCGACGGTGAAGCGTTTGAGCAGGCGGCCTTGCCGGTCCTGGTACATGCCCCAGGCCTTGGTGTGGCCAAGGAAAAACCGGCCGGGGTCTAGCAGCGGGCGGTTGGCGGCGTAATCTCCAACCGTTGGAGCGGCGCAGCCTGCCAGCAGGAGCAGGGCGACGAGCCAGAGGGGGGCGCGCATGGCTACGTCCTTTGCAGCAGAAACTGCGACACGCCGATGCGTCCCGCATCGAAACCCGCTTCGCAGTAGCACAGGTAAAGCCGCCACAGCCGAATGAAGGCCTCGTCGAAACCCTGGCCGCGAATGGCGTCCAGTTGGGTCTCGAAAGCCTCGCGCCAGCGGCGCAGCGTTTCCGCGTAGTCCGCGCCGAAATCCAGGCGCTTGCGGCTGGTCAGCCCGCTTTGATGCGCCGCGCGCTCAAAACGCTCGCGGCTGGGAAGCATGCCGCCGGGGAAGATAAAGGCCTGGATGAAATCGGTGCTGGCGCGGTAGGCCTCGAAACGCGATTCATCAATGGTGATGCTTTGCGCCAGCGCTTGGCCGCCCGGCTTCAGGCAGCGACGCAGGGTGTCGAAATAGCCGCGCCAGTAACGCTCGCCCACCGCCTCGAACATTTCGATCGACACGATGGCGTCGTATTGGCCGCTCAGGTCGCGGTAGTCGCGGTGTTCCAGTGTGACCAGCGGCTCCTTGGCCAGGCGGCGGCGCGCGAAGCTCAGTTGCGCGTCCGAGATGGTGATCCCGTGCACGGAGACGCCGAGACGGGCTGCGTGTTCGGCGAAGCCCCCCCAGCCGCAGCCGATTTCCAGCACCCGCATGCCGGGGCGTAGTTGCAGCTGCTCGCAGATGCGTTGGTACTTGCGCGCCTGCGCTTCGGCCAAGGGCTGGCTGTAGTCGCCGTCGAACCATGCGCTGGAGTAAGTCCAGCTGGGGTCCAGCCACAGCTTGTAAAAATCGTTGCCGATATCGTAATGGGCATGGATGTTGCGGCGGCTGCCGCGGCGGCTGTTGACGCGCAGGAGATGGCGCAGCCTGTGCCACAAACGCGCGGCCCAACGGCCCAGCTCCCCCAATGGCAAGGCGTCTTCATTGCGCAGCATCAGTTGCAGCAGCCCGGTCAGGTCCGGGCAATCCAACCAGCCGTCGCGATAGGCCTCGGCAAAGCCGATGTCGCCGCCGGACAGGATGCGGGCGCAGGAGCGCCAGTCCCGTAGCGTCAATTCCGCGCTGACGTGCGTCTGGGCCGCGCCGAACCATAAGGTCTCGCCATCTGGCGTGACCACTTTAAGGCTGCCATGGCGCAATTGAGCCAGCATGGCGAGCAGCGCGCGCCCCGCCGCCGGAAACGTGGGGTGGGACAAGGAGATAGGTTGGCTCGCGCTCATGGTTTCAGCTCCTGGCCACGGCTGAGGGCGGTGGCGGGGGGATGTGGCTTGCGGAAAAAGGGTACGCGTTTTAGCCAAAGCTTCAGCGCCTGCCAGTGAATGCGGGCGATGACGCCCAGGGTGAGCAGAGGCTGGCGCAGCAAGGCGGCTGCCGCTGTGGCCGAGCTTAAGGGGTGCAAACGGCCGGATATTGAGGTGTGAAGCAGAGCGCCGTTGGCATCGTGATAATCGATCCGCGTCAGCGAGCGGCCCGCTTGTTCCACGAAGCGGAATCGATAATGGCCTTCCACTTGGCAAAACGGAGAGACATGCAGCAGTTTGCGGCAGACCAACTGGCTGGAGGCGCTAATCGGCCCTCCGTCGGTTTGGCTGAGCAGATAGCCATGTCTTTCGCCAAAGGTGTTGTTGACCTCGGCCAGCACGGCGATCAACTGGCCAGAGGCGTCGTGGCAATGCCAGAAACTGACCGGGTTGAACACATAGCCGAACACGCGCGGAAAGGTTTGCAGCCAGACCTCGCCGTCGGCGGGCAGGCCGGCCTCGGCCAGCCGCGCGCGTATCCACGGCAAGAGCGGCGAGCCGTCGCGCGGGCCGTAGTCGCGTGTGCGCAGCGACAGCGGCCGGCGGCAGTCCACGCCAAACCATGGCCCGTGCATGTTTTCCAGCGCGGACAGCTTGAGCCGCAAGCAAAACACCGGGTAGACGAAGCGATTGGCGGCCGGGCGTAAGCGATGGTGCATCACGTGTCCGGTCAGCAGATAGGCTGTGCTCATGTCGACAGCCTCGCCCAGGCGGGTGCCAGGCCAAAATCCTGTGCCACGCGCAAGGCCGATTTCAGGCCATCCTCATGAAAGCCGTAGCCAGTCCAGGCGCCAGTGAACCAGCAGCCGCGTCGCCCCTGGATTTCGGATAGCGCTTTCTGCGCGGCTATGGCGGCGTTGTCCAGCAGCGGGTGTTCGTAATGGTAGCGGCCCAGCACCTTGGTCGGATTCGGCTCTTGCGTCGGATTAAGCGTGACCATTACCGGGGTTTCCACCGGCAGCGGCTGTAAGCGGTTCAGCAGATAGCTCACGCTCACGGCGCGTCCATCGTCCTTCCCTTCGGCCAAGAAGTTCCAGGCCGCCCAGGCGCGAGGGCTTCGCGGCAGCAAGGAGGCATCGGAGTGCAGCACGGCCTCATTGGCTTGATAGCGCACCGCGGATAGCAGCGACCGCTCGCGCTCGTCGGCATCGGCCAGCAGCGCCAGCGTTTGAGGGGCGTGGGTGGCGAATACCACGCTGTCGAAGCATGCCTCGCCATGCGTGGTCTGCACGCGCACTCGGCCATTTTCCCGACTGACGCGCAGTACCGGGGTGGACAGCCGAATATCATTCAAGCCGGCCGCGATTTTTTCCACATACTGGCGCGCGCCATCCCGCACCGTCCGCCACTGCGGCCGGTCGCTCAACTGCAAGAGGCCGTGATTGAGGCTGAAACGCAGAAAGGTTTCCGCGGGGAAAGACAGGATATCGCGGCAGGGGCTGGACCAGATGGCTGCGGCCATCGGCAGCAGATAGTGATCGCGGAAGCGTGCGCCATAGCGGTCCGTTTCAAGCAACTGGCCCAACGTGAGCGGTGATTCGACGGCCCGTTTCAGGTTGCGGGGCGCGGCGCGGTTGAACCGGACAATGTCGGCCAGCATGCCCCAAAACCCAAGCGACAACAGATTGCGGCGTTGGGCGAACACCGTGTCCAGATTACTGCCCGCCCATTCCAGCTGGCCTTGGTCCAGTGAAACGCTGAATGACATGTCGCTGGGGTGGCTGACGATGCCCAGCTCGGCAAACAGCGCGATCAGCTTAGGGTAGGTGCGATCGTTGTACACCAGAAAGCCTGTGTCGACGGCAAAGCGGACGCCACCCATTGTGATGTCCACGGTATGGGCGTGGCCGCCCAGGTAATCGCCAGCCTCGAATAGGGTGATGTTGTGACCGCGGGCCAAAAAGTGCGCGCAGGCCAAACCGGAGATACCGGCGCCAATGACGGCGATGTGTTGTCGCTGCTGAGTATTCACCGATGCGTCCTATGGGCGTATGGGTTGAGCGGGTTAACTTGGCAGCCGCTGGGCGGTGCTTTATATTCAGGATATAACCGGTTTGGAAAAAATGCTACCAATCAGTAAAAGGTGTTACCAATGGGTATTTTAGGCAGGCTCAGCTTCAAAGATCAGGCTTTCAAGCTGCGCGAACAGGCGGTGTTGGACGCGACGACGCGCATGTTGGCGAGCAAGGGCTTCGACCTGATGACCATGGACGATGTGGCAAACGAAGCGGGTATTTCCAAACCCAGCCTGTACAAGCATTTCAAATCCAAAGATGAGCTGGCCACCGAGGTGATGATCCGTTTACTGGACGATGCTCTGCACTATTTGGCGCAACAAGACTCAAGGCTGAGCCCACTGGCCCGCCTGCGTGATCTCTTGGCCTGGGCGCTAAGGGTTCGGCTTGCTGGCGGGTTGCCTTTCTTGCCGTCAGCCAGCCCGCAAGTACGCGGCATGTTGACGCGCAGCATGACTTACGTTGGCCGGGTCATTAAGTTGCACAAGACCTTGCAAGGCATTGTTGAGCAGGCCAAGAAGCAAGGCGAACTGAAGGCGGAGATGCCAACGGATGTGATTCTTTTCAGCTACTACTCTCGAACCTGTGATCCCGCGGTGGAGTATCTGCGCGTGTATGGGAAATACCAAGATGAAGACATCATCAAGCACATTCTGCAGGTGTGTTTTGAAGGGATGTCCGCTGGAGCCGGGGCGGCCCAATCAGGCTCTTGAAGCTCTGCATCGCATCTTGGTTTCCACCAAGCAGCGCAGATGGTAGTCGCTCCGGCGTTTCAGGATCGCCCAGCCCAATCGCTTAGCGCCGCTAACAAAACCTCCCAGAAAACCTGAGCCAAGGCGCGCCGACGCAGGATCAGGGGTTTTGTTAGCGGGTCTAAGAGCCTGTTCGAGCATGTTCAGTGAAAAGCCTTTCCATGGCCAGGCAGATGGACAGGGAGCCACGCTGGATTAGAGCTTGTAGGTTTTCTCATTGGGTGCTGGGGGCTTACCAAGTTACAGTGCTGGCGGATTGGTGCAACAGAGCCATCCCACGATAATAACCATCGTCCTTTAAATAACTGTGTCAATAAGAAATATATTCTGAAGAATTAATTTAGTACCCGTCCTATAAAATTTAGGAAAAATTGAGAGTAGGGTTGCGTCTGGCATGATTCATGCCAAAGAGATCGCGGTGCGTTTGAATGGCCGTACTTTTCGATCGTTTACTGGCGCAGCGGGTATTGATTAAATTCGAGGAATAATGGATGAAAATAAAACAAGGGATTTTCGGTTTCGTGGTGTTGACAAGCCTGTCTTGCACGGCTTATGCGGAGATATTGGCGGATCAGACCATGCCCAATGGAGACCCCAGCATAGCCTATCCGCAAATCTGCATTAGAACCAACCGCACCCCGGAAAAGACGGACATGGCTCCCATCATCAAGAAGGCGGATGAAGTAGCCAACCAATTTCCACCAGAGGATTACATCAATCGCTCCAGAGCCGTGATGACGCACCTGACCAAGGAGTTTGGATCGGGCAAGTTTGGCCATACCTGGATTAATGTGTTCCATGACCGGATCGGTACCAACACTCCCTCGTCTTATAGTTACCGCGAAGGCAAAGGTTATGTTAAAAATAATTCGCAAGATAGCCCGACTAGAAAATTCCACCTTCAAAGATGTGTGCATCTGAAAAGCCCGCAAAAACAAATCAAAATCCTTGAGCAGGTGATTGTGCCCGAGCTGAATATGGCGAGCTATTTTGCCGGCTTGGCCATGGGGGTGCCCAATGCCGATCCACAGAATGGCGTCTATACGCCCATTCACAACTGCGCATGGTTTGGCGGGATTGTGTGGAATGTGATGATGCAAGAGGAGCATGTGTTTGCGCAGCCATTCAATGGCGCCGCGCATGCCAATGTGTGGGGCATGCCTTTCATGAAAGCGGTGAAATCCATTTATGAACCGGGAATGATTGCCGAAGGGCTTAAAAAAGCCGGCAGTCGTTAAGGCGACCGCGTTTGCCCCGCGCCTGAGCCCCAAGGAACGCGGGCGCTTCTTGGGGCTTCAGCCTACACCAGGCGGTTAATGCAGCTTAAGCCCTGACGTAAGCGCTGCTGTACCGGCTCCAACAGCGCCGCGGCTTCCTCGCTGCTCAACAGCAAGGGTTCGTCGCGGCGTTGCAGCAGGGTCAGGATGGCCTGCAGGCCGAGATGGGCGGCGCGGATGTCGATCAAGCCTTGCATCAGGCGGGCGTCCATCTCTTCGCATTGCCGGGCCAGTTGGCGGGCAAGCTGGGACAATGCGTTTGGGTCCTGAGCGTTGCACAGGTTTTGGTTCAAGCGTCTTAATTGCTCCATGGCGGGCAAGTCAGTACTCATCGTGGCATTCCTTTGTTTTTACCCATTTGGAAAAGCCCCGTAAGGGGCGTAATTCTTTGGGTTCCACATTAGAAATTGATGGCGGTTTTTAGGCCCACGACCCAGGCGTCGGAAGTTTGGGCAATACCGCCGGGGCGTCCCCAATATTGGATCAGGGGCTGTAACTCCAGCCACGGGGTTGCTTTGAAGCGATAATACAATTCGGCATTCACGGAAGACTCCGGCAGCGGCGCGTAACGCGGATCGCTGTAGTCCTCGGCTTCGTTTTGCTGGTTCAGGAAGTTTTGGCCACGGCGAAAATTGGCGCTGCCTTGCATTTTGGCTACGCCTAGCGCCAGCCAGTCGTTTGGCCGAGCGTCGAAGGGGCCGCGATAACGCAATGCCAGAGAGCTGGAATAACGCGACTTATTGCTGCGCTGGTCCGCCAAGCTCAGGCTCCAGGACATACTTAGCCCACGATTAACGTTATCGGCATGGCGGGTCAGCTGTTGGTTGAAGCCGGTATACAAGAACCACGTGTTGCGGTACTGGCGATAGCCCGCTGGATCAACGGCGCCGGGGCCGCCGGACTGACCAAGATAGAGGTCGGTTTGCTTGGCATTGGTGTAAAGCAGACCCAGGCTGTAAATGCCCGGCAGCCCGAAGCGCCGGGTGCGCCACTCGGCTTCCAGCGGCAGCAGAATGCCCCGGCTGCCGTCGGTGGATACGCTCCAGGCGTGGCTGCGCGACGGCGCTTGCGGGTTTTGCTCCAGCAGGCCGGTCAAGAGGGTTAGCTCCGGCGTGAGCCGATACTGCACAGTGCTACCCCAGTAATGAACATTCCAGTTATACCAGGTGCCTGAGTCCGCTGATTTGCCGCCGCACAGGCTAAGCATCTGGAAGTCGCAGGGAATGATCTGGTCAAAGTCTTGCACCTTGTTCATCAGCCCAATCCGCCACTGCAACTTGCCGTCGAGAAAGCTCCTCCTGAAATTCAGCCAGCCCAGCCGGGTAATGGACTGGCCGCCCCAGCTTTCCTGCGCCAGGTCATTGAAGCCGACACGAGGATCTTGCAGCCGCGTGCTAGTCAGGTTGTTGTCATGGTTGCGGTTGACAATATTGCCCTCAATCGCGGCATCGGGAATGCCGGTCAGCATTTCCAAGTTTTGGGTGAAGGTCAGCGAAAACTGGTCGATGTATTCGGCTTTCTTGTCCGTGTTGTAACCGCCTTTGGCGTTGTAGGCGGTTTGGCTGATATGGGCCAATTGGTACTCAAAGCCAAAGGCCTGCAATGCCTGGCGCAGTCCAAGGCGGCGGCTTAGCAAGTCGCCGGCCTGTGGTTCGAAGCCTAGCACCGTGCCATTCCATGCGGGGATGTCATCGCGGCCGCTATCGGCTTGCGCGATGGCCGGGCTTAGCAAAACGCCCAAGGTCAGGCCCAAGGCCAGCAGGAAGGGACGCGGGTTGGTAGAGAACAGGGTAGGCATGTTTGTCTCCTGATGCTTCCGGCGTCGGCATAGGCGCAGGCAAAACCAGCCCCTGGCCTATGGCAGCGCCTGTTGTGGGTTTGGCCTGCCGCTGACAGGCCTCGGGATTTTCGCTGCGGGGTTTAACCGGCCGGCTTCAGCGTTTGCCCCCGGCTGCGGATCACGTCGCGATACCAGTAAAAGCTGTCCTTGCGCCGTCTCTCCAGGCTGCCATGGCCCTGGTCGTCCAGATCGACGTGAATGAAGCCGTAGCGCTTGGACATCTCCGCCTTGGAGGCGCTAACCAGATCAATAGGCCCCCAACTGGTGTAGCCGAGGAGGTCGACGCCATCGTCCAGGGCCTCGGCCACTTGGATCAGATGATCGTTGAGGTATTGGATGCGGTAGTCGTCATGAATGCGGCCGTCCGGCGTTACCTCATCACGCGCGCCCAGGCCGTTCTCCACGATAAACAGCGGCTTCTGGTAGCGGTCGTAGAGCAGGTTGAGCAGGTAGCGCAGCCCTTGTGGGTCGATCTGCCAGCCCCAGTCAGAGCTTGGCAGGTGAGGATTGGGCACCATGCCCAGCACGCCGCCTGCCTGTTGGGCAAAGTCAGGGTTAGCGCTGGCGCAGCCGGACATGTAGTAGCTGAAGGAGATGAAGTCCACGGTGGTGCGCAGGTCCACTAAGTCGGACGCGTGGATGTCCAACTCAATGCCTTCCTCGCGGAAGAAGCGCTGCATATAGGCCGGATAAGCGCCTCGCGCCTGCACATCGCCCAAAAACAGCCAGTCGCGGTTGCGTTGCTGGCAAGCCAGCAGGTCTTCCGGCCGGCAGCTTAGCGGGTAGACGATATCGCCCAGCAGCATATTGCCGATCCGGGCATCCGGCACCAGCTCGTGGCAGGCTTTCACCGCGCGCGCGCTGGCCACCAATTGGTGATGGATGGCTTGGTAGATGGCTTGCTTGCCGCTGTCCGGCGGCAGGCCGACACCGGTAAACGGCGCGTGCAGCGCCATATTGATTTCATTGAAGGTCAGCCAGTATTTGGCCTTGTCGCGATAGCGGGCAAACACCGTGCGGGCGTAATGCTCGAAAAAGCCAATGGTCTGGCGGCTTGCCCAGCCGCTGTAACGCTGAGTCAGCGCGTAAGGCATTTCATAATGCGAGAGCGTGACCAGCGGCCTAATGCCGTGCTTGGCCATCTCGTCGAACAGGCGATCATAAAACGCCAGCCCGGCCTCGTTGGGCGCGTCCTCGTCGCCTTGGGGAAAGATGCGGCTCCAGGCGATGGACACGCGCAGGCAGCTAAAGCCCATCTCGGCGAACAGGGCGATGTCTTCCGGATAGCGGTGGTAAAAATCGATGGCCTGGTCCTTGAGGCAGCTGTCGCCGGCCTCTCGCTGGGTGATAGGGCCAAAAATCCCCTGCGGCAGCACGTCCGAGGTGGACAGGCCTTTGCCATCGGCCAGGTAAGCGCCTTCCACCTGATTGGCGGCCAAGGCGCCGCCCCATAAAAAATCAGCGGGAAACAATGTCATTTCTCATCTCCTGATACTGTGGTTAACGGCTGACGGTCAGTAGGGGAGCCAACTCCTCTACCTCGGCCGTGGGGATGGACTGCACTTGCGTACAGCCGGGGTTGCAGATCAGCACTAGGCTGGTCATATCGAAGCCGGCCTCTGCAATGGCGGCGCGGTCAAACTCCAACAGCAGATCGCCCGCTGCGATGGAGTCGCCTGTCCGTACATGGGCGCGGAAGTGGCGGCCATCGAGCTTGACGGTATTGATGCCGACATGGATCAGCATTTCGGTGCAGTCGTCTGCGACGAGCACCAGGGCGTGGCAAGATTGGAAGAGGGATTTGACGTGGCCACCAAACGGCGCCACCACCCGCCCGCTATGCGGCAGGATGGCCACGCCATTGCCCAGCACGCCGCTGGCGAAGGCGGGGTCCGGCACCGTGTTGAGCGCTTGAGTCTGGCCGTGGATAGGGGACAGAACTTGGAAAGTCGATGTCGGTTCGGCTACAACCGGGGCCTCTTCCGCCGCCGTCGAGGCAAGGCCAGCCGTAGCTTTGGGTAGGCCGAAAAAGAAGGTGAGCAGCGCGGCGAGGCCGGCTGCCAGCAGGCTGCCGACAATGGCGCCCCAGACGGTGAAATCGACTCCGCTGGAAGGAATCAGCTGGGAGAAGGTAAAAATGCTGGGCAGGCTGGGCGAATAGACGCGGCTGCGTGCGTAACCCAGGATCAAGCCTCCCAAGGCGCCGCTGATGCAACCAAAGAGGAAGGGGCGTTTTGCCGGCAAGGTCACGCCATAAATGGCGGGCTCCGTAATACCGAATAAACCGGAGCTCAACGCTGAGCCCGCTAATGACTTCATGCGCGTATCGCGGGTGCGTAGGAAAACCCCCAGCGTAGCGCCCACTTGCCCCATTACCGCCGGAAGCAGCAGCGCGCCCATGGTGTCGTAACCCAGCAGAGCCAAGTTGTTGTACATCAGCGGCACCAGGCCCCAATGCAAGCCAAAGATCACCAGAACCTGCCACAAGCCACCCAGCGCCGCGCCAGCCAGCATCGGAGCCAAGTCATATAGGATTTGAAAACCATCCGCCAGCAAGCGTCCCAGCCATGTAGCGGCCGGGCCGATCAGCAGGAAGGTCAAGGGTAAGATCAGGCTCAAGCACAGCAGCGGGGTCAGGAAGTTTTTGATGGCGGCGGGCAGGATTCGGTTGCAGCGGGCTTCAAGATGGCTGCTGGCCCAAGCGGCGAGAATGATGGGGATCACTGAGGAACTGTAATTGATGAAGACGATGGGAATGCCGGCAAAGTCCAAGGACGGTGCACCCGTTTGCTGCGCGGCATTAAAGGCCGCGATGGACAGCGGGTGAGTGAGCGCGCCGCCCAGGGCCATCGCCGTGAAAGGGTTGCCGCCAAACTTCTTGCCGGCGGTATACCCCAAGGCCAGTGGGAAGAAGTAAAACAAAGCATCGCTGGCCACAAACAACAGTAAATAGGTGCCGCCGGTTTCGCTCATCCATTCATTCACCAGCGCCAGCGACAGCAAGCCTTTCAGGATGCCGGAGGCGGCCAAGATGCCGAGGGTGGGCGTAAAAATAGCGGAGACCACGTCAATGAAACGGCTTAGCAGCCCCTCTTTCTTGGTCCCGCCCGCTAGCGGAGCCTCATCGTCCAGATCAATGACTTGGCAAATGGCCTGATAGACCTCCGCCACCCGGTTTCCAATCACCACCTGGAATTGCCCGCCGCTCTCCAGCACCATCAGAATATCGGGCAGATTGTTCAAGGTTTCCGCATGGGCCCGCCCGGAATCGCGCAACTTGAAACGCAGCCGGGTGGCGCAATGCACCAGGCTCAGAATATTGTCCTTGCCGCCAACTTCCGCGACGATTTGTTTGGCGAGTGTGTCCATTGTTTTCCTCCCTGCGGCGAGCGAATGCTCAAAAAAAAACCCGGCCACACCCACCCGCAATCGGGAAAGCGTGGCCAGGTTTTGCCTGTTCTAGACAGTAACAACCCTGTTGATGCCTTGGCTGGTCAAACCAGCCGGCGAGTAAAGATCAGACTTATAGACGGCTGATATGGATGGCGAGGAACATCATCTCGTCCAACCCAAGCTCCTTCTGGTACTGCTCCCAAATAAAGCCGCCAACGCTTTCCGCGCTGCGCCATGCCTGCGGATAGCTTGCCTTCACCGCCGCATGCAAAGCGGAGTCTCCCGCGGGTAATTGCTGCTGAGACAGCACGCGTTGCGCAAAAAACTTTAGGTGGGCGATGAAGCGGTGGTAGTTCAGTGCTTGCTCGTCAAGTGGATGCCCTTGCTGGTAGGTGACGATCCGCAGAACCTGTTGCATCAACTGGGTAATGGCTTGCATTTCAGAGGCTTCGCCATTCAATTGGGCATTCGCCAAATGCCAGGCGATGAAACCAGCCTCATCCTCTGGCAGGCTCAGCCCCAGCCGCTGTTGGATCAGCGTCAGCGCTTGCAGGCCAATGGCGAATTCTCTTGGGTAAAGCCTGCGCATTTCCCATTGCAGCGCATTGTGGAGGGTAATGCCCAGGCGCTGGCGTTCAATCGCGAAATGGCAGTGATCCAGCAGCGCTAGATAAACCTCCTCGGGCAGTCTGCCCAATTGTTTTTTCGCCAGCTTGAGGATGTCGGCGCACACCGCCATCACCTCTGTGGGAATGGTGCTCAAGACTTCGCTCAAGCGGGATGTGAGTTCATGGTTTTGCAAGGCGAAGAGTTTTTCGATCCGGGCCGGGTCCAGCGCGTCTCCCGGCCGCTTTTGGAACCCCAGGCCGCAACCCATGGCCACCAGCTCATGCTGGTGTTCATCCAACACGAGGGCGGCATTGTTGTTCAAGATTTTGCTGATTTTCATAGCGCGCACCCTGAAAACAAAAAAACCTGACGGCTTGGCCTCAGCCAAGTCATCAGGTTTTGCCTGCTTGCGCAGTAACAATCCTTGAGCACAAACATCTGGTTTGACGACGCAGGAGCAAAGTCACTGCTTCGATCCACTGCGTTGCCAACGGATGAAACCATAGGGCAGTAAAAAATACAACTTAATTTGTTAAAAATATATCGCTTCGAAACAGGCGGGTGCAGACATCCGGCAGGATGGGCCGTGGGAGGCGGTTTTGCGGCAGTGGCGAAAAAGAGGGGAGGCGTCATTGCGGTCTCCAAGTCAGCGTTGGAAACCTGTCCGGCGAGGCATGGACAGGCACGTGACAAGGTGGCAAGACCGGAAACCTTTCAGAACCGGCAGCCCGTGAAGGCTCCCTGCCACGGCCTGTCCAGGAGTGGGGACATGCGTGGCACCAGACGGGCCGCGGTCTTTTGGACTTAGCTGGTCTGGGGAAAGGTTTTGTGGGCTTGCCAGCCCTACGCGGCGTTATTGGGCGCAGCGCGAGCACAGGGTACTGAGGCGGGGGTGGGGCGTCAAGCCGCCGACGGAGGAGATTATTGTCTCCGCATGGATGACTTGGAGTAAGCGACTGTGTTTAGTTGATATCTTAAGAATAATTGCCGAGAATGCCCGTGGCGTGCCGGAAGCTAGTTTCTTGAATGGAAAGGAAAACTATGGCTGCGCGCGCAATCGTCCGGGAGGGCGATACCACTTCACATGGCGGCACCGTGCTGGAGTCATTCCCCAACTTCAATATCTATGGCAAGAACGCATCCGGCATCGGCCACCGTGGCTACTGTCCGCAGTGCAGGACAGAGTTCGTCATCGTGGCCGGGGCGCAAAACGTCATCTTCATGGGCAAGAATGTGGCGGTGGAAGGGATGCTCACTTCCTGCGGCGCAGTCCTGATTGCCTCCCAGTCTCAAGCCACGGTAGATACCGACCCTGGCGCAGCCAAGAGGGTGCCCGGGCCGCTGAGCGCGATGATAGCGGCGGGGGCGCCCTTGCCGGCGGTTGGCCAGCATTGGATTGGTTTCTCGCTTCCCGCAGAGGAAAATTATGCAGACTTGGTTTGTTTGGTTAACTTCAGTGATGGTAGCTTAAAAGAGGTTAAGTTTGGTCAAGATGGCTGTGTCAGGATTGATGCTATTGCTGAGATCACCGGGGTTAAAGTCGAATTGAAAAATGATATCGATGTGGATAGTAGCGAGAGCATGACTCGCACCCTTGCCAATTTGATTGGAGTTTAACCAATGACTGACGTGACTTATGGTCGAAGTAGAAGTGCAGGTACTTCAACGATTGGTGGGGTAAGTATCCCATCGCATAAAATAGAATACTTAGGGCAATATCAAGTCAATAGAAATCATGAACTCGAGTCGCCATTAAAGAGAAGCATTGCGGACATGAAAGGCGCAGCGGCACGCTTTGCGGCGGATGCTATTAATGATGCGAAAATAAGAGTTTCTTATGAGGGAAATATACAAAGGATGGCGCAAGCTGTTTTAGACGAGGTTCATGCGGGCAGTATGACGGCCAAGGAAGGCATGGAGTTTGCTACCGATATGCGGAATAAGATTATGATGGAGCACCGAGCGGTCACTTCGGCACAAGGTGTTGCCGCAGCGGAAAAACATAAATTAAAAGGACGGACTATCAAGGAGTTATTGGATAAGACTGCTGGGAAAATATTTAATAAAGGTTTCGATAGTCTAACGTCTGTTGAACAAAATAAGGTTTACTATGCGATTATCGAATCTTCAGCACGACCAAGTGGCACAATAAATACAAGAGTGAAAGTAATAAATGTGATGGGGAAAGTGGGGTGGGTTGTGACGGCAACCTTGGCTACTTATGCGATTGCTAATGCAGGGGATAAAAAGAAAGAGATAGTGAGGCAAGGGGCTATTATTGGTGGAGGTATGGCGGGTGGCTATCTGGCAGGTATTCTTGTGACGCCAATATGTGGGCCGGGTGCGCCAATTTGTGCAATTGCTGTTGTCTTGGTAGGTAGTGTTATTGGTGCGGGGGTGTCAGAGCACATAGTTGATAGTATTGATGAAGAAATGGAGGAGTTTGCAAAATGGAATATGCAATAACTGCCTTCAGTTTGCTTAAGGATGATAAGCCATCAAACGATGGGAATATTTATTACTTCCTATTGTTTGATGGAAATAAAACGGGAGTGAGGACGTATTGTGAATCGATTTTTGCGCAATATCATCTAGTTAAAAGCAATAGATATTTAATAGTGTTGGAGAATAGCTATTGGGAGGGGGATGATTATGTTTTTTATCTGCTAGATGCCCGTTGTGAAGTGCTGGATTGTATGAATGTTATTTGGTTTGAGGGGGACCCTGGGCATATACAGCACTATCAGTTGAGTGATGATGAGTTTTGCTTTGAAAAGTATGAGAACAATAAAAAGTATACGCTGAGGATTAGTGATGAGGGGGAGCTCCGTTACTCGGGGGCAGATTTCAAATATAGGGCATTGCTCGACTTCATTAAGCCGCGTAAATTTCTGGCCCTGGCTGTGCAGGGGTAATGCCTGCGCCCCTATTCATCTGCTGGGAATGGTAGAGTATGGCCTAGTGAGGGGGAGAGGGAGCTAGATGGCAAATGCAATAAAAGAATTTGATGTGATAGAAAGCCCAAGAAAGCCAGGGTGTGTGATTGTTTACTTTGATCTTTTGCATAACGGCCAGAAAACAGGCGTCAAGGTAATGAGCGAGTCGGTTTTTGCTCAGTACTGGATGGAAGATTCTGAACGTTATTTTTTAGTATTTCAGAATGCTCCCTGGGAGGAAACTAATTATGAATTTTATCTTTTAACAAAAGATTTTCTGGTTTTGGATCGCGTGCATCTATTTTCGCCTGATGGCCGTGATGATGAATTGATTGATAGTTACGAGCTGAAGGATGGTGTCTTTTCCTTTAGAAAATACGAGAACGGTAATAGGTATAATGTGCTGATTGATAAGAAGGGAAAGATTCGATATGCCTTTAGTGATTTTAAGTATCGATTAATATCAGGGGCGCTAAAACCGGTCAAGTATCTGCAGTTAACCCCCTTGTGAATTATCGGAAGGGGAGTATTTTTGGTTGTGCCAGGGAGGTGGTATGGGGTTTTTGTCTCGATTGTTTAAGTGGAAGTCAAGACGAGCCGTGGAGAAGGTTGTGTTTGATGAGAGTAAAATTATCCATAGCCCATTGAAGGGTGAGGATATTGAGTTCCATTGGGCCGATCTGAGCGAGGTAAGTATCGAAACCACGGATCAAGGGCCGTTTGTAGATGACGTGTTTTGGGTGCTTGCTGGAGGTGGTCGGTTTTGTCGCATTTCAAGCAATGCGGAAGGCATGGAGGAACTCTTGGAGAAATTGGGTGAGTTACCTGAGTTTGATCACCAGATGGCTATCGTTGCGATGAGCGTAGCAACAAACGCAAGGTTTGAATGTTGGAAAAAGCAGGGATTGGTTCCTGTTGAAGCGTAAAGTGCTTAGTTCTGAAACCTATGCAGGCTAAGTGGCGCTAGAACGGCTTGTTTCTGCTGACCTTGTAATGATATGCGCATGAATCATTTCGCGGTTTTACTGTTTCTGCCAACATTGGCCTTGGCTGCTGAGGTGTTTAATGGTTATGAGACCTATTATAGCCGCTTGCCAAATCGCTTATTCCCGTCTCCTAGTGTCGAGCTAGAGCCTTTCAGCCTGGAGGGGGAACCGGAGGTCCGATATGTTTGGCAGGGCATGGCAGCGGGTCGCCATCATAAGGTAGAGCTGAAAGAGGGCAAGATCATCCTGGATGGGCGGACATGGTTGGCCAAGTCGATCAGAGCCTTTCCCGGCGAGGTGGTTAATGCAGGCGATCTGGGGAGAGAGGCCGTAGCCTATTTCGCCACCGGTTGGGCATGTGTGGAAAATACCCCAGCATCGGCCTCGGGTACGGCGGCGAGGCACAAGTCGGTCTACCTGTTGCGCTTGGGCAGATCCAAGCCTCAAGGATGGAAGCTACCCAGCCTGTTTGCATCCTGTCAGGGCCTTAGGTTTTTGAACGGCCAAGTACGGTTCGACAAGCTTGAGTATCGCTATCGGAGTGGCAAGGATGAGCCGGCTGGGGTGGTACTCCATGAGTACGCGATTAAGTCCGGCCGATTTGTGCCCTTGGCGGGCAAGCGTTTCGCCTTCTTTGTAGAGGAGGGGAATGTGTATAGATTTTTGCTTGATTGATTGCTGTGGAAGAGCCTGCACCAATCAGTTACGTGCCCCGTTTTCTATCACACCGATGCACGCAGTCCCCCGCATAGGTGTGCACATCGCTCCAGTTGCATGCTCCCCCGTTTCTAGTCTTCGCAAGCGCTCGCCATAGGCAAGGAGTGGCTTACGGGCTGTTGTTGTTTGGCGAAAGCGAAGTGCGGATGGAAGGCGGCGGCTGTACCGCAATCGCCCGGGAGGGCGATATCACCTCCACTGTGCTTGGGTTTCGGTTCTACCGTCCCCATGACCGCATTCTCTCCAAAGATGGTTTCTCAGAAAATTTCGCCTAACTTAGACGTTCTCTATTCATAATAAAATAATCAATAGAATTTGCCTTGACATTGTCATGTCTGGTGCTAGGATTTTTGTATGGCGAAATTTACTTCATTTTATGGCTGGAGATTTGCAGAGTATTTCGGTCATACAAATACAAATTTTGCTAGAAAACCAGTCTTTCATTGACGTGTTTTTATTTGTACAGCAAGTCCCGTAAAGCTGACACGGCTTTTATCGTCTTTTCGCTGCACCGCCCTTTATCAAAATGAATGATCATGCGAGGTGTGTATGCCTGAAAACAATGTGGTTCAAACGCCAGCTCCGCCTTATCCGGAATATTCGGATAAAGTACTGGATCAGCCGGCTGATTATGGTGTGCTGAAGCAGCTGGAAGGCACATGGGTTAACTACAATCCGGATAAGACGAATCTGGGGTGGGGCTTGCATACCACCTGTATGCCGTCGCCGGGGACGAATTCTGAAACCATTTTCGGTATATTCCACTTCCTCTGTGAAAACTATACCGAAGAACTCACGTTTTCCCTGGTGGATGGCGGGGTGCGGAATCGGGGCGGCACCAACGAGCAGTTTGCGGGCGCGGTGAAATACAATCAAAGCATACAACGCGTTAGTGACGGCGTGGGCATTCACGAAGAAGATGGCATGTATTTGTGGATGAACCCGATGTACAACCATGCGGCTACTGAAGAATCCGTTATTTCCGATAACGGCTTCCCTGGGATTGCCATTGGCGCCGGCGCCAACGGACCAAATTACGTGCCGCCTTATTCCATTGCGCGTAGCGGGACCATACCCCATGGCAGTGCGATCATGATCACCGGTGGATTTCAGGCGGATATTCCTGGCAAACCGGAATATCCCACCGGCACCGACTGTTGGACTCAGCCTTTTACCAACTCGTGGCCAACGACTCCGCCGCCGCAAGACAATAATACGGTGCCGGCTGCCGTTGCTGCCAACCCCGTGCCCCTGGCTGGGTCTCCGCTCGCGATTTCACCCAGCATGGGCGCAGCCGCACTGCTGTCGGTTCAGGAGGGCACGCCGGCCGCGCCGCTTAATCTGGATGAACCCGCGCCGGCTTGGGCGTTTGACAAGTCATTGCCGGCCACCCAACCGGACAGCAATCTGACTTATTTCCAGCGGATTGTCGCTGACCCAAACTACCCATATTCCGTTCGCCCGGATTTGCGATTGCGTGATGTGATCAAAGATCAGCGCATCAAAAAATATACGCTGATTCAACTCAGCAGCAAGCACAACGGCGGGCCGCAAGGCGGGATTTTAAATACGCCATTTGTGAGCACCTTTGCCAATGTTACGGAAATGAATCTGAATTTATGGATACAAACCGTGATAGACAGCGACGGCTGTGAGGTATTGCAGCTTCAATATGAGCAGGTGCTGTTTTTTGAGTTCATGTTTGGCTCCAATGGGCAAGTGACGCGCTGGCCGCATATCCAAGTCAATACTTTGAGAAAGAAGCCGACGGGTAGGTCGCATTTAAACTACTAGGACTCTTTTGACGAAAACACCGCTTCGCAACATTGAAGCGGTGTTTCTTATTGCGCTGCGCGATTAGCCAACAAAACTCAGTTTTACGGCTGAGGCAAGGCGCTCCGACGCGGACAGGACCTTGTGTACGGCAAGTCGGCGCAACGCAGCATCAGGGGTTTTGTCAGCCGCTCTAACTGCCTATGCGCTCCACCAAACGCAGCTGGCAGGCGGTGGCTAGCTTCACCAGTTCCGCCTTGCTGACCGGCATCTTGCCAGGCGGGGCGATCAGCTCCGCCAGGCCGCTAAGCGTGGAGACGCTGCTGTTTAGGCCGATCAGCCTGTCGTGCGGCCAGTGCTGCTGGTTGTTGGGCGCGTAATCCAGTGTCACCACCCAGCGTGAATGCAGCCACGGGCCGGGTTCGCGCAGCACGGTGTCCAAAACCGCGCGGCTGACTTGCTGCGCCGCCTCCGCGGCGAGGGAGAGCGCCAGGTACAGGGCTTCCGCTGTGCCAGCCGCGGCGGCCGCGTTTACTAAGAATCTGTTTACGATCTGCTGCGCGTCGTGGATGTGTTACACGGTGAGTACGCCTTCGAAATGCTCATGTACCACGCGTACATTCCGCTTTCTCAGGCGTTTTCGCCTTGTCTCGCGAGATCGTAAACGCGCTCTAAGCGCCGCTTCTTGATGTACTGGGCGCCAAGGAGTGCAGGCTCTCCTTGGCAGTGCGGCAGACTACACCAGGCGGTTAATGCAGCTTAAGCCCTGACACAAGCGCTGCTGTACCGGCTCCAACAGTGCCGCGGCTTCCTCGCTGCTCAACAGCAAGGGTTCGTCGCGGCGTTGCAGCAAGGTCAGAATGGCCTGCAGGCCGAGATGGGCGGCGTGGATGTCGACCAGGCCCTGTACCAGACAGGCGTCCATCTCTTCGCATTGCCGGGCCAGTTGGCGGGCAAGCTGGGGCAATGCGTTTGGGTCCTGAGCGTTGCACAGGTTTTGGTTCAAGCGTCTTAATTGCTCCATGACCGGCGGCTCGGCGTACTCCATGGGCGAGGCATTTGCCGCTTCATGCTCTATGGAGCCATTGGCGTCTTGCTTCATTCCGCCACCTCCAACACCTTGACGCGGTAAGCGTGGCGCAGGCTGCGCCCCAGCAGCGGGTCGTGAAGTTCAAGCTCGAAGGCCTCGCCATGCCCCAGCGCGGCCTTAACGGCTAAGGTGCCGCCAAACAGCACGCTGCCCGCCGGCAGGGCTGGGCCGCCGCCATAGCGGTCGATCAGCTCCAAGGGGGGGCAACAGGCCTGCGGCGCTGCCTTCCTGATACAACTCGCGCTCGCCGTTGCGGCTGCGCCAGCAGCGCATCTGTAGCTGATCCCAATGCGCGGCCACCTCGTCGAAACGCCACAGCCCGACGCTAAGGGGCTTGGCGCACATTTGCTTTGACACCGTCACATCGTAGGCTTCCACCTGGCGGTCGGTATGGTCCGACCCCACGCCCACGTACAAACCGTCGGCATCGGCCAGCAGCACGTATTCCACTTCGCCGGAGGAATGGGCGCGAGGGACTTCTATCCGGGCGGCCGTGGTGAGCAGCTGGGGCGACAAGGGATAGAAGCAAGGCGTGCTGGCCGGCGGGCTTACTCCCAGCGCCGCCAGTTCATGGATGTGATGTTCCACGGCTTGTCTGTCCCGCCCGGTCCAGCCGGCGATGATCAACCGCCGAGGCTCGAAGCTTAGCGGCACCAGTCCTTCAATCTGAAAAGTCAGCGTGCTCATCTTGTTTACTCCTCCAATGGCTGCTTCGCTGTTTCCCGCGCCAGCAGCAAGGCCAGCAGCGTCAGGCACAGGGCGGCCAGCACATAGGCGGAAACGGCCAGCGTGGAATCAAAGGCCCGGTACAGGCTGGTGATGATCAAGGGCGCGAAGCCGCCGCCTACGATGCCGGCCAGGGTGTAAGCCAAGGACGAGCCGGCGTAGCGGACGCGAGACGGGAACTGCTCGGTGACGAAAGCCGCTTGCGGGCCGTACATCATCGCGTGGACCAGCAGGCCGCCCACCACCGCAACGCCTATTTGCAGCGGCTGTTGGCTATCCATCAACTGGAAATACTTGAACGCCCACAATACGCCCAGCAAAGCGCCCGCAGCGTACACCGGGCGGCGGCCCCAGCGGTCCGACAAGATGCCGAACAGCGGCACGGCCAGCGCATTGACCGCCGCGCCTATCATCGTCACCGTCAGGGCCAGCGAGCGCGGCAGTTGCAGCACCGTGGTCACATAAGTCAGCGTGAACACCACCACCAGCGCGTACAAAACATCGGAACCGATGCGCACGCCACCGGCCAGCAGCAAGCGCCGCCAATGCCCGGTGAACACATCCCGCACCGGCGTGGCCGCCTTCAGCTGGCGGCTTTCCAAGGCCTGAAACACCGGGGTTTCTTCCACGCCGCGCCGCAGCCACAGGCCAAACACCACCAACAGGACGCTGGACAGGAAGGGCACGCGCCAGCCCCATTCCAGAAAGGCGTCCGGGCTTAGCCACCAGGACAGCGCGGCAATCGCCCCGGTGCCCAGCAACGTGCCGCAGGACGGCCCCACCTGAGTAAAGGACGCATTGCGGCCGCGCTGCGTCGGCGCGCCGTGCTCCATGGACAGCAGCACCGCGCCGGCCCATTCCCCACCAATCGCCGCGCCTTGCAAAAAGCGCAGGCTCACCAGCAGCAGCGGGCTCCAGATGCCCCAATCCCGGTAAGTGGGCAGCAGCCCCATCAGGCCGGTAACCACGCCCATCAGCAGCAGGGTGGCGATCAGCACGAAACGGCGGCCCAGCTTGTCGCCCAGGTGGCCAAACACCGCGCCGCCCAAGGGGCGAGACAGATAACCCACCGCGTAAGTGGAAAACGCCAGGATGGTGCCGGTCAAGGGATCGAAGGAGGGAAAGAACAGCACGTTGAACACCAGGGCCGCCATCAGGTTGTACACCGTGAAGTCGTACCACTCCAGCGTGGTGCCCAACATGCTGGCCATGGCCAGGCGGCCCATCTTGGGGCGGGCGGCGGTTCGGCTGTCCGGCGGCGTTGCTGCGGCGCGGGTCTGCGTCATCGTTTCAGCTCCTCGGCAAACAGCTTCCATTTGAGATCGTAACGGGCGGCGTCCTGCTCCTTGCCGTCCAGCAGCAAACAGGCCAGCTCCAGTGCTCGCCGGCGCGCTGCTTCATAGCTGCAGTCCATCAGCAACAAGGGCCGCAGCAGACGATTGCTCAGCGACTCGTTAGGCAGCGGCTGGCTGAGTTTCGCGTCCGGCCACAGCAAGCAAGAGCGGACAAAACCGGAGGACTGAATATGGGCTTGGCCAAAGGCCCGCGCTTGGGCGGTGAGTTCATCGGCCCGGGCCATGATGGACAGCGGCAGCATCAGCAGGTAACGGCCGCTGCCTTGTCCCACTTCCGCCAACACCCGGCAAACCCGACGCATGGGTTGGCGCATGCGCCGCAAATTGGTTTGCGACCACTCGGTCTGATGCCGGAACGCGTCTTGATAAGCATCTGAGGAGAAACAGTCCAGGGACTGCGCGCGGTACAAGCCCAGATAACGGTGTTCCGCCTGTTCTGACTGATAGCGCGCGGCGGAGATAAAACCCGGCAGGCGCACGCGCTCTTCAAGGTGTTCCCGGTCGTACCACTGGTTGAAATCGGCTTCGTCCGCCGCGTCGACATTGGACGCGACCACGAGCATGGCGGGAGAACTGGGGCGCATGGAAAGCCTCCGGAAGGCTGCTGGCATGTCGCGATGATCGCCGCCGAGCCGCAGCAGGACAAACGAGTAATTCTTGCGGCGCTTGATCAGCTTTTCTTATCGGCGCAGCTTGGCCCATCTATCAAGGCCAATTCCGCCGGCGGCGCATAAGGGGCGGGCAGGGCGCGGACAAAATCGTCCGATTCACGGCAAGCCAGCTCCGCCGCCAAGTTGATGGCTTCCGACGCGTCGCGCTCCAGATGGCTCACCACCAACTGCTGGGCTGGCAGCGGCTGCGCGCAGGGAATCCAACGCAAATCCCCGCGCTCTATCTTGTCCCGCACCGGCGCCAGCGGCAGCAGCGCATAGCCAAAGCCCGCCTGCACCAAGCGCGCAAGGGCGGCGATGGAGCTGACGCAATGCACCTTGCCCGGCGGCAGCCGCGCCTTGCGGTACAAATCCTTTACCGCCAAATAAGGCTGGGAGCCACGGCTCATGGTGATGATGGGCGTGCGCAGCAACTGGTCCAGGCGGGCCTCCTCCGGCCGCGCCTTGCCCGGCGGCCCCACCCAGCCCATGGCCAGCGGCAGACAGGGCCGGCTGACAATGCCGTCCCCCAGCGCCGCATCGCTTTGCAAGGCGATGTCGATCTCCGCCGCGCGCAGGCTATGGCGCAGTTTTTCCGTGGTTTCAGAACTCAACTGCACCTCAATGCCGGGGTGCTTGCTTTGCAGGCGTTGGAGGAAACGCACCAGCCAGGTATGCGCCACGCTTTCTATCACGCCAATGCGCACCAGCCCCAGCAAAGGCGCGCCAGGCTGGTCCAGTTGCATGATCTCCGCTTCCAACTCCAGCAAGCGCGCGCCGTAAGGCAAAAGCCGGCTACCCAAGGGCGTTAGCCTCAGCCCACGCGGCTTGCGCTCAAACACCCGGCCGCCCAACTCCTGCTCCAGCGCGGCGATGCGGTGGGAAATGGCGGCCTGGGTCAGAAACAGCCGGTCCGCCGCAGCGCGAAAGCTGCCCAAACGCGCCACCCAGATAAAGGCTTCAACAAAGCGAGTATTCATCCCTAGCTCCCATGAAGTTCCGCCGAACCTCAGCGCCGCGCGGTGTCTGGGTTTGTCTGCTTCTCACCTGGCGGGCTGGGAAGGGAATCATAGGAAAGGCTGTGCAACTGGCTGGCGCAATCATCCAGCACCGCGGTGGCGGCGCAGGCCAGATGCTGCAAACGGGGTTGATGTGTCTGTGAGGCATGGGACTGGAAAGCGTCAAGCGCGTGACGCAAGGTGACGAGGCAATTCAAGGCCAGGGCGCAGGCGGCCAGGGATTGGGTCTGTGGATCAGGCGGTGGTTTGGCGAAAGCGGAGTGCGGATGGGAAGGGGTCATTGCGGTCTCCTAGTCAGCTTTGAAGCCTGTCCGGAGAGGCTTGGACAGGCACGTGACAAGGTTGGAAGACCGCGATCTACTACGGCAGCCGTAAGGCTCAATGCCACGGCCTGCCCTCTTGCGGGTACTACGAGGGTACAGCTAGGCGAACCTATACAGCGGCGGTGCCGCTAGGTTCAGTAGATCACGGGCTTCCAAACCCGACGCGGCGTTATTGGGCGCAGCGCGAGGCACAGGGTACTGAGGCGGGGATGGGGCGTCAAGCCACTGGCGGAGGAGATTAATGTCTCTGGGTGGACTAATCGGGGTAGGCGGTTTCGTTTAGTTGATATCTTAAGAATAATTGCCGAGAATGCCCGTGGCGTGCCGGAAGCTAGTTTCTTGAATGGAAAGGAAAACTATGGCTGCGCGCGCAATCGTCCGGGAGGGCGATACCACTTCACATGGCGGCACCGTGCTGGAGTCATTTCCCAACTTCAATATCTATGGCAAGAACGCGTCCGGCATCGGCCACCGTGGCTACTGTCCGCAGTGCAAGACAGAGTTCGTCATCGTGGCCGGGGCGCAAAACGTCATCTTCATGGGCAAGAATGTAGCGGTGGAGGGGATGCAAACTTCCTGCGGCGCGGTTCTGATTGCCTCCCAATCTCAAGCCACGGTGGATACCGAACCTGGCGCAGCCAAGAGGGTGCCGGGGCCGCTGAGCGCGATGATTGCGGCAGGGGCGGCCTTGCCGGCTCAAGGCCCGAACTGGGTCGAGTTTACCTTACCGGGCCAGGAGAACTACCAAGGCTTGGCCTGTACCATCAACTTCGACGACGGCAGTTCGAAGGAGATGACATTTGACCAGGCCAGCTGTTTGCGGATCGACTCCATTGCGGAGATCGCGGGCATCCATGTTGAAATCCCGGAAAATGAAGACGTTAGCGACGAAAACCTCTCCAGTAAAATCCTTAATCTGATCGAGGGCTGAGACATGAGCGATACCGTGACCTATGGCAGAAGCCGCAGTGCCGGCACATCCACCACCAGCGGGGCCAGCGCTCCCGAGTATAAGATCGAGTACCGAGGCTACTACCAGGTGAACCAGAGGCATGAGCTGGAGTCCCCGCTCAAGAAAAGCTTGGATATGTTGGAGGCAGCTGCGGCAAGGTTTGCGACGGATGTTATTAATGACGCCAAGGTGAGAAGTCTTTATCAGGGCAATATTGAACGGATGGGGCAGGCTGTTCTTGAGGAGGTTCACGCCGGCCGTATAACAGCCAAAGAGGGCATGGAATTTTCTATAGAAATGCGCAATAAAATTATGATGGAACATCGAACGTTTACTTCAGCGCAAGGAGTTGCTGCTGCGGAAAAGCACAAGAGAGTAGGACTGACAGTCAAAGAGTTGCTAGAAAAGAAGTCTGGGACGCTATTTAATAAAAGCTTTGATGCACTGACTCCAGTAGAACAAAACAAGGTTTACTACGCAATTATTGAATCTTCTGCGCGTCCAAACGGTCCTATAAATGCCAAAGTAAAAAAATTGAAGGTTATGGGGAAGGTCGCTTGGGTTGTAACAGCGGCTTTGGCTGCTCATGCAGTTGTAAATGCAGAGAACAAAAAAAAGGAAGCCATAAAACAAGGGGCTGTGATTGGTGGTGGTATGGCTGGTGGAGTTCTTGCGGGTCTAGCTATAACTCCACTGTGTGGCCCTGGTGCACCGATTTGTGCGATTGCTGTTGTTCTTGCCGGTAGTCTTGCTGGTGGGGCTTTGACGGAGCATGTGATTGATAGCTCGGATGAGGAACTGGAGGAGTTTTCAAAGTGGCAGATGCAATAACCAACTTCAGCTTGCTTAAAGATGAGAAAACATCAAATGATGGGGGTGCTTATTACTTGCTACTGTTTGATGGCAATAGGACAGGAGTAAGGACATATTGTGAAACTGTCTTTATCCAGTATCGTTTAGGTAAAAGTGAGCGATTCTTTGTTGTTTTGGAAAATGAGTGTTTTGATGCTGTAAATTATGTTGTTTATTTGTTTGACGTCAATATTCATGTCTTGGATTGCTTGTATCTGGATTGGTCTGAATTGGATAGGGGATTTATACAGAGCTATCAGCTGAATGATGGTGTGTTTTGCTTTGAGAGATATCTGAACAATAAAAAATATGCGCTGAAGATTAGCGATGATGGTGAGTTTCGTTACTCGGGAGGGGATTTCAAATGTAGGGCTTTGCTTGATTTCATCAGGCCACGAAAATTCTTAACCTTGTCAGTGCAAGCATAACTTCTCTTATCTGTAGAAGTTCAGACCCGAACTGACAGTCTCCCATTTTTTTTCTGGTTCCCGACTGTCAGATCAAGACTGAACTTTTACATGTAAACCAAGTCATTTGATTACTCATCAATGTCACTGAAAACTGAGCGGCCGCCATGTTCCTGAAGCTGCATAGCTTGGGGAACATGGCTATACAAACTGTCCTCCTCTTCCTCTTGGGATTTTTCGGCTTCTACATCATTCTTGGCTTGTTCCAATTCGGCAATAAGTTCGTTATATTTTTCTTCGAAGACTTTATCAGCCTCAACTAGATATCGGAGGTTTTCGAGGAAATCCGAGACTTCCTCGAACTGACTATCGATGTCGCTGTCTGGGTCTGCGTTTTCTCGACAATCTAGGATTTTTTGTGAAATCTCTGTATCTAGCTTGGCCAGCAGGCCTGCCGTCAGGGACATTAGCTCCAAAGGTCGGAACATCGCGAGAATACTGTCATCAATGATGAATGATGCGTCAGGCGTGTAAAGAGCGCCGTCCTGCAGCATTGTCACCGTCTCCGAGCGCATTTCCTCACCTAGTAACCCCATCTCATGGGCTGTTGCCCGAAGCCTGATATCTTGTCTGCGGCGGAAGCGGGTCCATCTAAAATGCAGGGCTTTCCTACTGAGAATATCGGGGGCCCGCTCCAAAACCTTGCGAATTAATTCCTTGGGGAGTCGATGATTCAGAAACTCAAACAGTTGAGTGTTTGCACTCTCTTCGTCGGGAGCTTCAATCAATCGATCAATTAGTATTTCACTGCGGCTGAGTGGGACAACTACAGCATCGCGAACAGGAGTAGCACCTTCGCAGAGCACTTCTGTAAGAAGCGTGTCCAACCCAGCTCCTCGAACATAGACCTCAATCAAGTCCGGACGCTTGCTCAGAATTTCGCTGATAGCATCGGCAAATGTCGGGTGCCAGAAAGCCCAATATTCTTTATCACCATCGCTTCGCCGGATGATAAATGTACCAGCCAACTGTTGCAGGGCCTGAACTATCTGGGCCTTGGTCACACCATAGCTTATTGTTACCAAGCTAATCTCGCTTTCCGGAAGCACGTTAACTTGTAATCGAGACCTCGTGAGAAACACCAATGTCAGCGCTGCTTGTTGCTCTATCGAAAGCTCCAGGAATGTCTGAACCAAGAATTCCTGAGGATGGGCGATGAAACGCATCAGGTCATCAGGAAGTCTTCGGATGTGCCCAGTGTAATCCTTATCTCCAAGTCGTCGCGCAAGCTCTGGGAGCAGGCCGAATTGTTTAGAAAGATCATGCAGGTGTTCTTTTATCCTCGTCTTCCATCTAGATGGTTGGGTTCCTGCCTTTAAATGGTTGTAGAGAATTTGCTCACGCTCAGATTGCGTTAGATTGCCAACGCTGACAACTGCGGATTCTGACTCTAAAAGCGGGTGATTTCTGGAACCAAGTCGAGGCTTAGCATCCATCCAAATGTGCGTACGTGATGTGAGGATTAAGTGGCAACCATGGTCAAGTGCCGTCTTGAGCTTCGGCATGAACTCAATCCATGCGTTTACATATTCAGGCCGCAGTTGATTGGCACCGAATGCGTCATCAACCCAGAATAGGCGCTTGTTATCATTAGGATTCCAGTGCTGTTTAAGTTCTATTGGTCCATCACACTTAAATACCTGCACTTCGTTCTGGTCGACAGCCATCATGGCAAGGATTGCGGCTAGGGTAGACTTTCCTGTTGCTGGGGCGCCAAGAAGGAGCACCAGCTTGTGTTTCGCCAGGATGTCAACAGCCGCTCGATGTGGCGCCGTTGGTACATACACGTTGAGCGCCTTGCGGTGATCCCCGAGCAAAGCAAGAGTTTGCACGGCACATCGTTCATCAAGAATTGTTGATAGGTCTCCAAGACCATAGACTCGAGGCACCAGCGCTCGCAAGCGGGGGCTCCCTTTGATTTTGCCGAGTAACCACTCCTTGCCAACAACATGGGGCTCGGTTACTCCCTGTGCTGATAGTTTTTCACGGATATCTCGAGCAACATCGGCATCCACCCCCATGCTTGTAATAAAGTAATAGATGGTTGCCATGTTCTTACGAACTAGCTGTTCTACATTGTCAAGTTCACTGGTGATATCAGATGGCCGCAGGCGCTGTTCAGGCTTGCTTGAAAACTTGCATTGCACCGAACCCACCACAGTTAGTTCATCAGGGCTCTTCGCTAGAAACACTGCATCTTGACCGCCATCTTGGGCTTCTCGATACACCGAGACTGTGGTCTTTAACTCCTCCTCCATGATCTGCGCACACAAGTCTTGAAAGGCCTTCCAGCCTAGTGTGTGTAGTGCGAAATCAACGTGATATGCCTGAGCTTCTGGAGTCGACATTTAAGTAAGCTGCCAAGATTAGTTGTTTGTAAAAGTCATGATGAACCGGGGTAGTACTCTTGTCTCACGGCTTGCACTTCATGATGTGCTATTTCAGCCTTAAGAATCAGAGTGTCAGACAGTTGTCATCTTAGCACTGCTATGACCGAGCAACTTTGTGATACCGTCGGTCCCTCCACGGAAAAGGCCCTGTAATGACAGGGCCTTTTCTATATGCCAAGCACAGTTTCATGCTTTGGCTGTCGGAAATTGCAAACTTTGACTACAAAATTTCAATCTTTCCGATTTCTGACACAAATCAATCCCAGCTCAAAGCCCCGCCAGTCTGATATTCCGTAACCCGCGTCTCAAAGAAGTTCTTCTCCTTCTTCAAGTCAATCATCTCGCTCATCCACGGGAAGGGGTTGTTCACGCCGGGGTAGAGCTGGTCCAGGCCAATCTGCTGCATGCGGCGGTTGGCGATGAAGCGCAGGTATTCCTTGAACATGCTGGCGTTCAGGCCCAGCACGCCGCGCGGCATGGTGTCTTCGGCGTAAGCGTATTCCAGTTCCACCGCGTGCTTGAACAGTTCGGTGATCTCGGCCTTGAAGCTTTCGGTCCAGATTTCCGGCTGTTCCAGCTTGATGGTGTTGATCAGGTCGATGCCAAAGTTGCAGTGCATGGACTCGTCGCGCAGGATGTATTGGTACTGTTCCGCGGCGCCGGTCATCTTGTTCTGGCGGCCCAGCGCCAGGATTTGCACAAAGCCCACGTAGAAGAACAGGCCTTCCATGATGCAGGCAAACACGATCAGGGATTTGAGCAGCTTCTGGTCGTTTTCCAGCGTGCCGGTCTTGAAGGCCGGGTCGCACAGTACGTCGATGAAGGGGATCAGGAATTCATCTTTGTCGCGGATGGATTTGATTTCGTTGTAGGCGTTGAAGACTTCGCCTTCGTCCAGGCCCAGGCTTTCCACGATGTATTGGTAGGCGTGGGTGTGGATGGCTTCGTCAAAGGCCTGGCGCAGCAGGAACTGGCGGCATTCCGGGCTGGTGATCTGGCGGTAGGTGCCCAGCACGATGTTGTTGGCGGCCAGGGAGTCCGCGGTCACGAAGAAGCCGAGGTTGCGCTTGACGATGCGCATTTCGTCTTCGGTCAGCTGGCCGGTTTTCCACTGTTCGATGTCACGCTGCATGTTCACTTCTTGCGGCATCCAGTGGTTGGCGCATTGGGCCAGGTATTTTTCCCATGCCCATTTGTGTTTGAAGGGCACGAGCTGGTTGACGTCGGTGGTGCCGTTGATCACTTTTTTGTCCACCACGTTGACGCGGCCGGCGGCGTTGGCGCCCGCGGAGGGGGCGGCCGGTTTGGTTTCGATGGTGTCGTCAAAGTTCAGCATTAAGGGCTCCTGTTTGGATTTATTCCGCGTCCGGCGCGGTGATTTGGGGCGGCAGCGGCTGCTTGTCGCCAGCCAGGCTGGGGCTGAGCGGCAGGCTGCTTTTGCGCAGTATTTGTATCTGGCGCGGCGCGGCGACAAGTGCCGGCACCGGGTCCAGGTCCACGTGCAGGCTGCCCAGTTTGCGGTAGCCTGCGTCTTTGCCATGTTCTCCATGGCGGGCGATACAGAATGCGGTGGCGCTCATGAGCGGCGTCCTTTCAGAAGCGCAGCTGTTGGCTGAGGCGGTGGATCAGCTGGCGTTCGCTGCTTTCCTCCTGCTCCACCTGGCTGCCGCGCGGCTGCCGCAGCTTCAGCAGCTGGCGGTATTGCCGGTTGGCTTGTTCTATGTCTTGCTTGAGCAGCTCTATTTGCTGCTGCAGTTCTTCCGGCTGGCAGTACACCACCAGCGCGTCCGCTTCCACCCAGGCTTTGCGCCACACCTTTTGGCGCGGCAGGCGGCGGGCTTCGTTGAACAGGTCCTTCCATTCGCAGGGCGGGGCCTGGTTCAGCGTCAGGTACATATTGAACAGCACAAACTGCTTGTCGGGGTTGTGGGTTCTTTGTTCGCAAAACCCGTTGATCCGGATATTTTCAAACGCTTGCATCTGACCTCCTGCTGAAGCCTGGCTGGTGGCGGCGGGGCCGTGGGCCTCGTCTTCCTGGAACCCGCCCAAAACCCGCCGCGCTTGCTTGCTTGGTCTTGAGCTGTTTCCGTCTGCCCGCATGGCGGGCCGGCGGCGTTTCCATCCCGAAGCCGCCTGGGGGCAAGCGGCTTGAGGCTGGGCACTACTTACTGCTGCGGCGCGTCCTGATACTGGACCAGGCCGTAAATCTTCCACTGGCCGTCCACCCGTTTCAGGTGGTAGCCGGTGCAGTATTCCCAGGCCGGCTGGTCCTGGCGTTGCACAATCCAGCGCACGCGGGCGCTGGCGGCGTCGTCGCCAAAATTCAGCACGCTGTCCAGCTGGTGGCTGGCGCTGATGAAGCCCTGGCTGCGGTACCACGCCAGCAAGGCGGTGGTGGTGTCGCGCAGCGATGCCATATCGTCCCAGCTGCTCAGGTCTCCCTGGTGGATGGCGGTGAAGGGCACGGTGAAGTGCGCGCTCACTTGGGGCACATCCAGCTGGCTGTAGCCCACGGCGTAGCTGTTGAAAAATTCTTCTATATTCATCCGGTTTCCCCTGGTTTTGCGTGTGTGCTGTGTCCGCTGCCGTTACGGTCTGGCGCGGTTTATTGCTACGTTCCCCATTGGCCAGCCGTCTGAACGGGCAGGCGGCTGGCCAATGGGAGGGGCGGCCGGATTGCGGGGCCATGTCACAGCCGGCTGTGTGCAACGGGCTGTGGCATGGAGCCTGGCGGGGGCCAGGCTAGACCAGCCCCGAGGGGCCGGCCGTTCAAGCCAGGATGGCTGCTTCCGCCTTACTGGCAGCTCTCGCAATCCGGGTTGTCGATGCTGCAGAACTTGGCGTCGGTGGCCGGGGTGTTGTCCACCACGGCTTCCGGAGCCGCGGCCGGTTGGCTGTGGCTGTTGGACACCGCGTTCAGTTCGCCGCCGCGACCGGTGGATTTCTCGGCGCTGGTGGCGGCCAGGGTGCGCAGGTAGTAGGTGGTTTTCAGGCCGCGCAACCAGGCGTGCTTGTACAGCTCGTCCAGTTTCTTGCCGGAGGCGCCCGCCATGTACAGGTTCAGGGACTGAGCCTGGTCGATCCATTTCTGGCGGCGGGAGGCCGCTTCCACCAGCCAGCGCGGGTCCAGTTCAAAGGCGGTGGCGTAGAGGGCTTTCAGTTCGGCCGGCACGCGGTCGATCTGGCCCAGGCTGCCGTCAAAGTATTTGAGGTCGGCCACCATCACTTCGTCCCACAGGCCGGCGGCTTTCAGATCGCGCACCAGGTATTCGTTGGTGACGGTGAATTCGCCGGACAGGTTGGATTTGACGAACAGGTTCTGGTAGGTCGGCTCAATGCTCGCCGACACGCCAATGATGTTGGCGATGGTGGCGGTGGGCGCGATGGCCAGGCAGTTGCTGTTGCGCATGCCGTGGGTTTTCACGCGTTCACGCAGAGCGTTCCAGTCCATGCGTTCGCTGCGGTCCACTTCCAGGAAGCCGCCGCGTTCGGCCGCCAGCAGGTTGATGCTGTCGTGCGGCAGGATGCCGCGGTCCCACAGGCTGCCCTTGTAGGACGGGTAGCGGCCGCGTTCTTCCGCCAGTTCGGTGGAGGCCCAGTAAGCGTAGTAGGCCACCATTTCCATGGATTCGTCGGCAAACTCCACCGCGGCGTCGGAGCCGTAGGCCACGCGCTTCTGGTGCAGGCAGTCCTGGAAGCCCATGATGCCCATGCCCACCGGACGGTGTTTCAGGTTGGAGTTGCGCGCCTTCTTCACCGGGTAGAAGTTGATGTCGACGACGTTGTCCAGCATGCGCAGGGCGATGCGGATGGTGCGCTGCAGTTTTTCGGCGTCCAGGCTGCCGTCCGCCTTCAGGTGGGCGGACAGGTTGACGGAACCCAGGTTGCAGACCGCGATTTCGTCCTCATTGGTGTTGAGGGTGATCTCGGTGCAAAGGTTGGAGCTGTGCACCACGCCCATGTGTTGCTGCGGGCTGCGGATGTTGCACGGGTCCTTGAAGGTCATCCACGGGTGGCCGGTTTCAAACAGCATGGTCAGCATTTTGCGCCACAGGGACAGCGCCGGGATGCGCTTGTACACCTTGAGCTCGCCGCGCTCGCCCATGGCTTCGTATTCTTTGTAGCGCTTCTCGAAGGCCGCGCCGTACAGGTCGTGCAGGTCCGGGGCTTCGGACGGGGACAGCAGAGCCCAGTCCGCACCTTCCATCACGCGCTTCATGAACAGGTCCGGAATCCAGTTGGCGGTGTTCATGTCGTGGGTGCGGCGGCGGTCGTCGCCGGTGTTCTTGCGCAGCTCCAGGAATTCTTCGATGTCCGCGTGCCAGGTTTCCAGGTAGGCGCAAACGGCGCCTTTGCGCTTGCCGCCCTGGTTCACCGCCACGGCGGTGTCGTTGACCACTTTCAGGAAGGGCACCACGCCTTGGGATTTGCCATTGGTGCCCTTGATGTGGGAGCCCATGGCGCGCACGGAGGTCCAGTCATTGCCCAGGCCGCCGGCAAACTTGGACAGCAGGGCGTTTTCCTTGATGCCTTCGTAGATGCCGTCCAGGTCGTCGGCAATGGTGGTCAGGTAGCAGCTGGACAGCTGGCTGCGACGGGTGCCGGAGTTGAACAGGGTGGGGGTGGACGACATGAAGTCGAAGCTGGAGAGTACGTTGTAGAACTCGATGGCGCGCTCTTCGCGGTTCACTTCGTTCAGCGCCAGGCCCATGGCCACGCGCATGTAGAAGGCTTGCGGCATTTCAATGCGGTTGCCGTCCACGTGCAGGAAGTAGCGGTCAAACAGGGTTTGCAGGCCCAGGTAGCCAAACTTCAGGTCGCGGTTGGCGTCCAGCGCGGCGCCCATTTTTTTCAGGTCGTATTCGCCCAGTTTTTCATCCAGCAGTTCGGCTTCGATGCCGTGCTTGATGAAGGTGGGGAAGTACAGCGCGTACTGCTTGGCCATTTCTTCCTGGCTGACGGCTTCGCCCAGGATTTCCAGGCGGATATTGTTCAGCAGCAGGCGGGCGGTCACGTAATCGTAAGCCGGGTCCAGCTCAATCATGGAGCGGGCGGCCAGGATGGCGGATTTGTTGACTTCGTCTTCGCTGACGCCGTCGTAGATGTTCTTCAGGGTTTCGCTGAGGATGGCGTCGATATCGATGCCGGCCAGGTTTTGGCTGGCGGATTCGATGGTGGCGCGTAGGCGGGCCACGTCCAGCGGCAGCTTGCGGCCGTCCTTGCGCACCACGTTGATTTGCACCTGGGTCAGGGCTTCGCCGCGGGCGGCGCGTTCTTGGGAGCGTTGTTCGCGGTACAGCACGTAGGCGCGGGCTACATCATGCTCGCCAAAGCGCATCAGAGACAGTTCCACCTGGTCCTGGATGTCTTCAATGTGGATGGCTCCGCCTTCCGGCTTGCGGCGCATCAGGGCGCTGGCCACTTGTTCGCTCAGCTGGGCGACTTTTTCGCGCAGGCTGGCGGAGGTGGCGCCTTGATGGCCCATGACGGCCAGGAAGGCCTTGGTCATGGCGATGGAGATCTTGACGGGCTCGAACGGCACCACCGCACCGTTGCGACGGATGGTTTTGTACTGGCTGAAATCGGCCTTGGGCGCGGCTGCGCGGCCGAGTTCTGCGGCGGTCTGCCCTTCAAAGGTGGTCAATTGCATGTAGCCCTCGATAAGGTGGGTGGTTGCGTCCTTCCGTTACTGCGTTTCCCGAAGGGCAGGCCGGCTGTGGACAAATCTGTTGAAAAGCTGTGCGCGAGCTGTGGGTAAACACAATATGTATTGTTTGTAGCTCGCGGAACACCCAAATTCTAGTGTTGAGTATGGGGCAGTACAAGTCTTGACAGCGGAAGATTTAATGGCTGTTTTGGCGGGGGCGGGGGGCGAAAGCCCGTGGTTGCTGGCTTTGCGGGGCATGAGATTTTTTTTGGCCGGCTGACACATTTCACTCTGTAGCCAAGAAAGCTTGTTGAAACAAGCCGCAGCGGGGTGGGCGGCGCAGGCCACTAGATGTTGTGGATTTGCATCATGGCGCGGGCGGCGCGGTTTTGGGGGCAATTGGTGCGTAATTGGTGTGTTGGGTTTTTGGCCTGTCTGACTGCGCAATCAATGAAAAGCCCCGCGCTCGGCGGGGCTTTGGGGCGGGCGTCTTGGAACGTGTTTACGATCTCGCGAGCTAAGGCGAGACAAGGCGAAAACGAGCGAAAAAGCGGAATGTACAGGTGGTACATGAGCATTTTGAGCTCGGTTTCAACGCCGTATCGCCGACGCGCAGCAGATCGTAAACAGGTTCTTACTCCAGCCAGATCAGGCTGGCCATGCGTCCGGTCTGGCCGTCGCGGCGGTAGGAGAAGAAGCGGGCGCGGTCTATCACCGTGCATTCCTCGCCGCCGTAGATCTGTTCCACGCCGGCGGCGTTCAGGCGCTGGCGCGCCAGCGCGTAGATGTCGGCCAGGTATTTGCCGTCGCCGATATCGCTGAAGGCGGCCGCGGCGGCCGGGTCGCGTTCCATGAAGGCGACGCGTACTTCCGCGCCCACTTCAAAGGCGTCCGGGCCGATGGCGGGGCCCAACCAGGCCATCAGCCGCGCCGGACGCTCGTTGCAGGCGGCCACGGCGGCTTCTATCACGCCCTCGCACAGCCCGCGCCAGCCGGCGTGGGCGGCGGCCACTACGGTGCCTTCGCTATTGCACAGCAAGAGCGGCAGGCAGTCCGCTGTCATGATGGCGCACACCGCGCCGGGCTGGCGGCTGAAGCTGGCGTCGGCGTCCGGCGGCTGGGCGCCCACCTCGGCCGCGTTCAGCACCGTCACGCCGTGCACCTGGTTCAACCAGGCGGGCTCCGCCGGCAGTTCCTGGCGCAGCAGCGCGCGGTTGGCGGCCACGGCGGCCGGGTCATCGCCCACGTGCTGGCCCAGGTTCAGGCTGTGATAGGGCGCGACGCTGACGCCGCCGTTACGGGTGGTGATCAGGGTGCGCACATTGGGCGGCGCCGGCCAGTCGGCTTCCAGCCAGTCCGGCGCTGGCTCGGCGGACAGCTCAGCGGGCATAGATCACCTCCACATCGCCGTCGTCTTCGTCGTCCTCATCGTCCCACTCTTCCTCTTCCGTCTCGTCCAGCAACTGCGGCAGCGGCGCGGCGTCGGCGGTGTCGCCGTCTCCGCGCAGCACGTTCAGCAGGTGGCGCAGGTCTTCCGGCAGCGGCGCTTTCCAGTTGCGCTCCTCGCCGCTGGCCGGGTGCACCAGGGTCAGCGAGTAGGCGTGCAGCGCCTGGCGGCCCAGCGCCTTGACCACGGCGGCGATGTCTTCGTCCATCTTGTGGCGCAGGTTGCCGTAGATCGGGTCGCCGGCCAGCGGGTGGTTGGCTTCGCGCATATGCACGCGGATCTGGTGGGTGCGGCCGGTTTCCAGCTTGCACTCGATGTAGGAGTGGCTGGCGAAGCGCTCCAGCACCCGCACATGGGTGATGGCCTGTTTGCCGCCAAATTTCAGCACCGCCATTTTCAGGCGGTTGTGCGGGTCGCGGCCCATCTGGGTTTCGATGGTGCCGTCAAACGGCACGTTGCCGTCGGCGATGGCGCGATAGATGCGCTTGACGGTGCGCGCCTGCAATTGGCGCACCAGCTCGGTCTGGGCCGGCAGCGTCTTGGCCACCACCATCAGGCCGCTAGTGTCCTTGTCCAGCCGGTGCACAATGCCGGCGCGCGGCACGTGGGCCAGCGCAGGGCAGTGGTGCAGCAGGCCGTTGAGCAGGGTGCCGCTCCAGTTGCCGGAGGCGGGGTGTACCACCAGACCGGCCGGCTTGTTGATCACCAGAATGTGGTCGTCTTCAAAAATGATGGGCAGGTCCATGGCTTCCGGCTGGAAGGCCATCTCCTCGTTGCTGCGCATCAGGGTGACGTCCAGCTTCTCGCCGCCCAGCACCTTGGTCTTGGGCGCGGCGGTCTTGCCGTCCAGCAGCACGTGGCCGTCCTTGATCCATTGCGTCAGCCGGCTGCGCGAGTATTCCGGCATCAATTTCGCCAGCGCGGCGTCCAGCCGTTCGCCGCCCAGCGACAGCGGAACATCAAGTTGTTGTGTAGCGGATATCTCGTTTTCCGAGATGTCGCTATAATCGTCCGGGTCAAAGTAAGGATCAGTCATGAAAAGATACGTTGTCGCTGCAATGTTGGTGATGGGGCTTGCCGGTTGTGCAACCACGGAAACCTACGATGAGACTCGCGGCTGGACCGTGGAAAAGCTGTATTCGGAAGCGCATGATGAGTTGAACAGCGGCAATTATACCCGCGCTGTCAAGCTCTACGAAACGCTGGAAGCGCGTTTTCCTTACGGGCGCTACGCCCAGCAGGCGCAGATGGACCTGGCTTATACCCATTACAAGGATAATGAGCCGGAGCAGGCCATCGCCTCCGCCGACCGTTTCATCAAGCTTCATCCCACCCATCCAAACCTGGACTACCTCTATTATCTGAAAGGCTTGGTGTTTTACAACGATGATTCCGGCTTGCTGGCCAAATGGGCCGGCCAGGACATGAGCGAGCGCGATCCGCGCGCCGCGCGCGAGGCCTTCACCGCCTTCCGCGAACTGGTGACGCGCTTCCCCAACAGTATTTACAAGGAAGACGCCTCCAAGAAGATGGAGCGGCTGCTGGACGCGCTGGGCGGCAACGAGATGCACGTGGCTCGCTATTACATGAAGCGCGGCGCTTACCTGGCCGCGGCCAACCGCGCTCAGGGCGTGGTGAAAAGCTACGCCAACACCAAGTACCCGGAAGAGGCGCTGGGCATCATGATGGCGGCTTACGACAAGCTGTCCATGCCGCAACTGCGCGACGACGCCAAGCGCGTGCTGGCGCTGAACTACCCCAATAGCGAATACCTGAAAGCAGGCTGGTCCATTGAGGACATGCCGTGGTGGAAGCTGTGGAAGTAAGCTGGCCTTGAATGGTTCGAAAGCCCCCGGATTCCGGGGGCTTTTTGTTTGATGCCGGACAGGTTGCGCGGGGCCGTGGTTTGAGGGAGATGCCTTTGGGATGGTAGGATTCCATTCTTTAAGCTGATAATCATAATTAGTCATGTTCAAAACCTTCGCTTCCCTGTTGGCGCTGGCCGCCTTGTGCGCGCCGCTTGCCGCCGCCGCAAAACCAGACGTCGTCCTACTGAAAGAGCGTTACCCGGAAAAGCTGTCCTACGACGGCTCGGCGCAACTGCTGAGCGCTGGCGACGGCGAACTGAACGATTCCGTCATGGGCTTGATTGATGCGCTCAAGCTGCGTTTCCCCTGGCATGAGCTGTGGGCGCTGCGTTCGGCCAACGGTTTGACCTTGCGTCAGGGGCGAACAGAGGCGGCCTTGCCTTTGCCCAAGGGCAGTTATTTCACCGCCAGCTATGTGGCGATGTCGCGAGACGGCCTGACCTTGGCTTTTGGAACTGGCCGGGACGGCAAACTGGAGGCTGTGCGCTGGCGGCGCGGCGGCGCGCTGGAGACGCTGGTGCCTGCGGGCCAGGCCTGGTTGTCCGGCGTCACCGGCATCAGCGCCGACGGCCGCACGGTGATTGGCTGGTTGCTGAGCGACGAAAAGGCCATGCTGCGTGGCTTCCAATGGGTGGAGGGCAAGGGGTTCAGCTTGTTGCCGGAACCCATGAGCTTGCCGCTGGCGCTGGGCGCGGATGGGGGCCTAACGGCCGGTCTTGCCTTGCGCGGCAATCTGGACATGCTGCGGCGGATGCGGCGGATGCAAGATTTCATGAACGAAAGCCCGCTAATGAGCGAGGGCGAGGTGACCAAGCTGCGAGTTTCCGGCGTCCATGCGGGGCGCGGGGATGTGGCTGGCTACTTCAAGCATGCCGACACCGGCGTTTGGTACGGCTTTGTCTGGAATCCGGACGAGGGCAAGCCAAGCCGGCGCGAGCCCTTGCCGTGGCCGACCGAGGCGGAAGGCAAGGCGACTGGCGCGCAACGCGACGCGCAGGTGCTGGCCTGGGCCGGAATGAGCGGTGAGGATGGCAATATCTTCATGGAGAGCGACGTCGTGCGTTGGCGTGCGGGCGAGGGCGTCAGCGTGATCCGCGCTAAGTCCGTGTTGGAAGGCTTGTCCGCGGATGGGCGCACGGTTTTTGTGTCCTTTAACCGGGAAAGCGACCATAGCCGCGCCTTCGTGCAAATCTCGCCGGAGGGCGAGGTGGATCTGGAGGCGGCGGTGCGCGCGGAAACCCGCAAGGAGAGCCTGGAGATGTTCTTGCGCTCGGTCTCCGAGGATGGCCGCTACTTATGGCTGAACTCGTTCACGGCAGACGGGACGTTCCCGCTGCGCTTGGAAAACGGCAAGCTGGCGCCGTTCTCGCCGGTGATGGGCGATCTGACGTTGACCGCTTTTAGTCAGGACGGCCGCGTGTTGGCGGGCACCTCCACCCAGCCGGAGCAGGGCGGCTACGCCACTTTGCGCTGGCGTTTTGGCGCGCCCAAGACGCAGCGCCTGTTCTGCCCGGGCGAGGAGAGGAGCAGCAGCCATATCGTCATGTCCGGCGACGGCAAGGTGGTGGCGGCGGGCCAGGAGAAGCACGGCAGGGTGCATACTTGCCTGTTCGGGCCTTTGGATTAAATGACAAGGCCCCGCGGAAGCGGGGCCTTGGAGAGTGGTTCCAGCGCTTGCCGGCGGGGCTCAGATCGCTTGTTCGTTGGTTTCGCCGGTGCGGATGCGCACCACTTGCTCCACCGGGGTGACGAAGATCTTGCCGTCGCCTATCTTGCCGGTGCGGGCGGTGGCGACGATGGTTTCGATGGCGCGTTCCACCAGGTCGTCCGGCAGAATCACTTCCACTTTCACCTTGGGTAAAAAGTCCACCACGTATTCGGCGCCGCGGTAGAGCTCGGTATGGCCCTTTTGGCGGCCAAAGCCCTTGACCTCGGTGACGGTCAGGCCGTTGATGCCCAGTTCGGACAAGGCTTCGCGCACCTCGTCCAGTTTGAACGGCTTGATCACGGCTTCAACCTTTTTCATGCTGGAAGCTCCTTGTTGATGAGATGAAATGCTATGCGGATGAGGATTATTTTATTAAGCGGCGGGCATCCGGGCAATTAGCCGCTTAAAACAAACAGTGAATTGCTGTATTATGACGCGCTTTCCTGATACTTGTCGCGGGTGTCTAATGTCTTACCTTACCAAGCTCCGTGGCGGCGTTGCGCTGTCGCCGTTCCGTCTTGAAAAACTGCTTGCCGCAGCCGCCGAAGCCGGGCTGTCGGATCTCAGCATCAGTGCCGAATTCTGGCATTTCGCCGAAAGCGAAACCGAACTGACGTTGGAAGAGCAGGCCACCTTGGGCAAGTTGCTGAGCTACGGCGAAGCGCCGCTGGCCGGCCAGCCGGATGGCGAACTGTTTCTGGTGACGCCGCGATTGGGCACTTTGTCGCCCTGGGCCTCCAAGGCCACCGATATCGCCCAGCACTGCGGGCTGGGAGGGATTCACCGCATCGAACGCGGCACCGCCTTCTGGGTTAAGTCCGCAAAACAATCTTTAAATGAAGAGGCTCGTCATATTTTGACGGGCCTCTTGCACGATAGGATGACGGAAACGGTGCTGCCGTCGCTGGACGACGCGGCCCGCCTGTTTGTCCATCAAGATCCGCAGCCGATGACGTCGGTGGACATCCTCGCCGGCGGCCGCGCGGCCCTGGAGGCGGCCAACGCCGATCTGGGCCTGGCCCTGTCCGAGGACGAAGTGGATTACCTGGTGGAAAACTTCACCAAGATGCGGCGCAACCCCACCGATGTGGAGTTGATGATGTTTGCGCAGGCCAACTCCGAGCACTGCCGCCACAAGATTTTCAACGCCAAATTCATCATCGACGGCGAAGAGCAGGAAAAGTCGCTGTTCCGCATGATCCGGGACACCCACGACGCCAATCCGCAAGGCACGCTGGTGGCGTACAAGGACAACGCCTCGGTGATTGAAGGCGCTTTCATCGAGCGCTTCTACCCGCAGCCGGAAGGCCACGGCTACGCTTACCACAGCGAACCCACCGATATTCTGATGAAGGTGGAGACGCACAACCACCCGACGGCAATTTCGCCGTTCGCCGGCGCCTCCACCGGCAACGGCGGCGAGATCCGCGACGAGGGCGCCACCGGCCGCGGCTCGCGCCCCAAGGCCGGCATGACCGGCTTCACCGTGTCCAACCTGAACATTCCGGGCTTTGTGCAGCCGTGGGAGCGTTACAGCGACACGGCGGCGCAGTACGGCAAGCCGGAGCGCATCGCTTCCGCCTTGCAGATCATGCTGGAAGGCCCGATCGGCGGCGCGGCGTTCAATAATGAATTCGGCCGCCCCAATCTGACCGGCTATTTCCGCACCTTCGAAGAAGCGGTGGAAGGCGAGATGCGCGGCTATCACAAGCCGATCATGATCGCCGGCGGCCTGGGCAATATCCAGCAGCAGCAAATCCACAAGAACGAGATTCCCGAAGGCGCGCTGCTGATTCAGCTGGGCGGCCCCAGCCTGTTGATCGGCTTGGGCGGCGGCGCGGCATCGTCGATGGACACCGGCGCCAACAGCGCGGACCTGGACTTTGACTCCGTGCAGCGCGGCAACCCGGAAATCGAACGCCGCTGTCAGGAAGTGATCGACCGCTGCTGGCAGATGGGCGACGCCAACCCCATCGTGTCGATTCACGATGTGGGCGCCGGCGGCCTGTCCAACGCCTTCCCGGAGCTGGTGAACGACGCCGGCCGCGGCGCCGTCTTCCATTTGCGCAAAGTGCATTTGGAAGAAAAGGGCATGACGCCGATGCAGATCTGGTCCAACGAGTCGCAGGAACGCTATGTGATGGCGGTGCTGCCGCAGGACCTGGAGCGCTTCAGCGCGCTGTGCGAACGCGAGCGTTGCCCGTTCGCGGTGCTGGGCGTGGCCACCGACGACGGCCATCTGCAAGTGCGCGACGATCACTTCGACAACAATCCGGTGGATATGCCGCTGGAGGTGTTGCTGGGCAAGCCGCCGCGGATGACGCGCGACGTGACCACCCGCGAGCGCGAACTGAACATTTTCGACGCTTCGCGTTTTGAACTGAAGGAAACCGCGCTGCGCGTGCTGCGCAACCCGACGGTGGCGGACAAATCCTTCCTGATCACCATCGGCGACCGCACCGTGGGCGGCATGACCGCGCGAGATCAAATGGTGGGCCGCTGGCAGGTGCCGGTGGCGGACGTAGCCGTCACCACCATGGGTTTCAACACTTATCGCGGCGAGGCGATGGCGATGGGCGAACGCACGCCCACCGCGCTATTCGATGCGCCGGCCTCCGGCCGCATGGCGATAGGCGAGGCGTTGACCAATATCGCCGCGTCCTTCGTCGGCCACCTGGGCAACGTCAAACTGTCCGCCAACTGGATGGCCGCCGCCGGCCACCCGGGAGAGGAGGCGCGCCTGTACCGCACAGTGGACGCGGTGTCCAAGCTGAGCCAGGACCTGGGCATCAGCATCCCGGTGGGCAAGGATTCCTTGTCGATGAAGACGGTGTGGGAAGAGGCCGGCGAGAAGAAAGCCGTGACCGCGCCGCTGTCGCTGATCATTTCCGCTTTCTCCCCGGTGGAAGACGTGCGCAAAACCGCCACGCCGGAGCTGAAAGAGGACAAGGACACCGATCTGATCCTGATCGACCTGGGCTACGGCCGCTGCCGTTTGGGCGGCTCCATCTACGGCCAGGTGTGGAAGGCGATGGACGGCAAGGCGCCGGACGTGGAGAGCCCGCATCAGCTGGCGGCCTTCTTCAACACCGTGCAGACGCTGTTGCGCGACGATATCTTGCTGGCCTATCACGACCGCTCCGACGGCGGCCTGTTCGTGACCTTGTCGGAAATGATGTTCGCTGGCCATATCGGCGTCACCATCGATCTGCAGGAACTGGTGATCGAGCGTAAGAACACCCAACGCATCATCGACGATTTCGTCCAGCCCACTCAGGAAGCCGCCACCCATGGCCGCCTGATGCGGGTGCTGTTCAATGAGGAGCTGGGCGCGGTGTTGCAGGTGAAGAAATCCGACACGCCCGAGGTGATCTCGCGCTTCATGAAGGCCGGCATCGGCCGCGAGCTGTTCGTGATCGGCCGCGTCAACAACAAGGACCGCCTGGTGATCAAGCACCGCGGCGTGGAGTTGTTCAACGAGAGTCGTTCCGACCTGCACCGCGAATGGTCCGAGACCAGCGCCCGCATGCAGCGCCTGCGCGACAATCCGGCCTGCGCCGACAGCGAGCACCTGCTGCGCTCCAGTCCGAAAGCGCCGGGCCTGAGCGCCAAGCTGAGCTTCGACGTGCACGCCGATCCGGCGGCGCCTTTCATCGCCAGCGGCGCGCGTCCGCGCCTGGCGGTGCTGCGCGAGCAGGGCGTCAATGGCCAGCTGGAGATGGCGGCGGCTTTCGACCGCGCCGGTTTCGACACCGTGGACGTGCATATGAGCGACGTCATCAGCGGCCGCGTGTCGCTGGCGGACTTCAAGGGCCTGGCCGCCTGCGGCGGCTTCAGCTACGGCGACGTGCTGGGCGCCGGCGAGGGTTGGGCCAAGAGCATTCTGTTCAACCCGCGCGCTCGCGAGCAGTTCGAGGCCTTCTTCGGCCGCGGCGACACTTTCGCGCTGGGCGTGTGCAACGGCTGCCAGATGATGTCCAATCTGTCGTCCATCATTCCGGGCGCGGAGCACTGGCCCAAGTTCCATCGCAACGCTTCCGAGCAGTTCGAGGCGCGCTTCGCCATGGTGGAAGTGACGGCCTCGCCGTCCATCTTCTTGTCCGACATGGTGGGTAGCCAGCTGCCGGTGGTGGTTAGCCACGGCGAAGGCCGCGCGGTGTTCGCGCCGGGCGCGCAGGAGCAGGTGCTGACGGCCTTGCGTTACGTCGATTTTGACGGCCGCGCCACTCAAACCTATCCGCTGAACCCCAACGGTTCGCCGGCCGGCATCACCGGGGTGACCACGGCCGACGGCCGCTTCACCATCATGATGCCGCATCCGGAGCGGGTGTTCCGCACGGTGCAGAACAGCTGGCATCCGGCGGAGTGGGGCGAGAACGGCGGCTGGTATCGGATGTTCGCCTCCGCTCGCCGCTGGGTGGGCTGAGCGGCAAGCTCACGGCGGGCCGCTTGTCCGGCCCCGCCTGGCGTTATATGCGAACGGAAGCTTTGGCTTCCGTTTTTTTATGGCTTCAGCGCGCCTTAAGCCCGTAGCCGGCGTCGCGGGCGGCCGCACGCACCGCCTCCAGCAACAGCCGGGCTTTGCGCGGAATGCGGCGGTTGGCGAAGACGGCGTGCATTTGCGGATTGTCGCCGTGGCTGGAGACGATGCGGTAGTCCGGGCACAGCCGCAGCAGCTGGCCTGAGCGCACCAGCGGCTCGGCCAGCCAGTCTCCCAGGCGGGCGACGCCCAGGCCGGCCAGCACGGCGTGGAGCACGGCGCTGCCGGAGCTGACGCGGTGCCAGGGCGTGAGATTGAGGCTGAGTTGGTGGCCGGCGGAAACGAAGTTCCAGGCTTTCAGCACGCGCGGCGCGGAGTGGATCACCACTCGGTGTTCCGGCAGTTGTTCCGGCGTTTGCGGCGCGCCGTGGCGGGCGACGTAGTCCGGGCTGGCGTAGAGGTGGCGCTGGTAATCCCATAGCGGGTAGCCGATCAGCTCGCTGGAGGCGGGGAAGGCGCCGCGGATGCTGAAGTCCAGCTTTTCGCGTATCGGGTCCAATATGGTGTCGCTGTACAGCACGTCGAAGCGCAGCTCCGGGTTGGCGTCTGCCATGCGCGCCAGCACCGGCGGCAGCAGCGTGTGGCTCATCGTTTCCGGGGCGGAAAAACGCAGCAGGCCGCGCGGCGCCTCGCTCAAGGCGGCCAGCTCGTCTTCGGCTTCTTCCTGCAGGTCCAGCATCTTGCGTGCGGAGACGTAATAGCTTTCGCCGGCCAGGGTCAGGTTGACCTGCTTTTGCGAGCGCGCCAGCAAGCTGCCGCCCAGCGCTTCTTCCAGCGCCTGCACTGCGCGGGTGGCGCTGCTGGGCGAGGTGCCCAGCTGGCGCGCGGCGGCGACAAAGCTTTTTCTTTCCACCACCGCGCAGAACACGCGCAATTCCCACAGCGATTTCATCTCGGCCTCGGTCATCTTGATTGCGATTTTCGCAATACGGTATTGCAAGCATGGGCGGCTGGCAAGGCATAGAATCTTGTCCTAACTGTAAGCGGCGCGAAGCCGGGAGAAATGAATGCTGTTGACCTTGAGTTTTCTGTGCGTGATTTCCTTCGCCGCCGGCTTGGTGGACGCGGCGGTGGGCGGCGGCGGGCTGATTCAGATTCCGGCCTTGTTCAGCGCCTTGCCCAATCTGGCGCCGGCCACGGTGTTCGGCACCAATAAGCTGGCCGCGGCCATGGGCACGCTGTCCGCCGCGCGCTCTTATCTGAAGCGGGTCCGGGTGCCATGGCGCTTGGTGCTGCCGGCGGCGGTGGCGGCTTTCTTCATGTCCATCGCCGGCGCGGCCACGGTCAGCTTGATCGACAAAGCGGTGTTGCGGCCCATGGTGCTGGCGCTCTTGGTGGTGATGGCGGTGTACACCTTGTGGAAGAAGGATTTCGGCTCCCTGCACAAGCCGGTGGCGATAGGCCGGCGCGAGATGGCGATAGGCATGGCCATCGGCGGCGCTATCGGTTTTTACGACGGCCTGTTCGGCCCCGGCACCGGCAGCTTCCTGATGTTCCTGTTTATCCGCTTTTTCGCCTTCGACTTTCTGCACGCTTCGGCATCGGCCAAGGTGGTGAACCTGACCACCAACTGCGCGGCCTTGCTGTTCTTCATTCCCGCCGGCCATGTGCTGTTCCAGTACGCGCTGCCGATGGCGGCCTGCAATATGGCCGGCGCGATGGTGGGCAGCTGGGTGGCGATGAAGAAAGGCACCGGCTTTGTGCGGGTGTTGTTCCTGTTGCTGACCAGTACGCTGATCCTCAAGCTGGGCTGGGACATCTTCCACGGTTGATCCGCTGTGCAAGGCTGGCGGTGCTTCGGCGGTACGGCTAGAGAAGGGCGTTAAACGCCGCTTTCTCGGCCGTCTTGCTCTTGTTCGCGAGGCTTTGAGCGGGCTTCGAGGCCAAGCCGGCTTTTGAACTCTGGCGCGGCGTCCTTTATGATGCGGGATGTCCTGACCCTCGCCGAGAGTTTATGCATCCATCACGTTGTCCGCCCGCCGCGCGGGCGCGGCATTTGCGCGAGCTGCCCAATATCGGCTCCAGCCTGGCCGACGACCTGCGCTTGCTCGGCATTGAGCAGCCGTCGCAGTTGCGCGGCGCCGAGCCTTTGCGGCTTTACCACCGTTTGTGCGAACTGACCGGAACCCGGCAGGACCCGTGCGTGCTGGATACCTTGATGTCGGTGGTGCACTACATGGACACCGGCGAGGCGCGGCTATGGTGGAGCTTTACCGCCGAGCGCAAGGCGAGGGGCGGCTACTGATGTCGCGGCCGGATCCTGATTCCAAACTGACGGCCTGCCACGATTGCGACTTGCTGATGCGGGTGCCCTTGATGGGCGAGGGGCGGGCCTGCTGCCCGCGCTGCGGCGCGCTGGTGCGCCGCTACGGCGCGCAGGGGCAGGACGTCGAACTGGCCTTGCTGCTGACCGGGGTGATCACTTTTCTACTGGCCAACGTCTATCCGGTGGTGACGCTGGAGGCCGCCGGCGCGCGCAGCGCGGCCACCTTGTGGCAGACGGTGGTGGCGCTGGAGCGCCAGGGCATGCTGTCGGTGGCGATGCTGGTGATGTTCACCGGCATCGTGATGCCGTCGCTGGAGCTGGGCAGCATGCTGTATGTGCGGCTGCCGCTGGCCTTCGGCCATGTGCCGCGCGGCTTTCCCTGGCTGATGCGGCTGAAGATATTGACCCGTCCGTGGTGCATGGTGGAGGTGTTTCTGTTGGGCATCCTGGTGTCCTTGGTCAAACTGGTCAGCCTGGCCACCGTGCACGTGGGCGTGGGCCTGATGGCCTTGTTCGCCTTGATCGTGCTGATGGCGGCCACCGCCAGTCGTTTCAATCCGGAAGATTTGTGGGAGCGTTATCAACAATGCCGGGCTACCGTGTGAAAACCGCCGCGCAGTCCGGTCTGTGGCTGTGCCACGGCTGTGGGCTGTTGTGCCGCGCCGGCGAAGGCGCTCAATCCTGCCCGCGCTGCCACGCCGCCTTGCACTCGCGCAAGCCGCACAGCCTGCAGCGCAGCTGGGCTCTGCTATTGGCGGCGATGGTGGCCTATCTGCCCGCCAATCTGCTGCCTATCATGGAAACCTCCACCATTATGGGCATGCAGAACGACACCATCATGAGCGGGGTGGTGTATTTATGGAAATCCGGCTCCTGGCCGCTGGCGCTGGTGGTGTTCACCGCCAGCGTGCTGGTGCCTTTGTTGAAGATTCTGGCCTTGCTCTTATTGCTGGTGACGGTGCAGCTGGGTTCCGGCTGGGCGCCGCGGCAGCGCACGCGGCTGTATCGGGTGGTGGAGGTGATAGGCCCGTGGTCGATGTTGGATATTTACGTGGTGGCTCTGATGGTGGCGCTGGTGCAATGGCAATCGCTGGCGTCGATCAAGGCCGGACCGGGGGCAGTCGCCTTCGGCACGGTGGTGGTGCTGACCATGGTGGCGGCGATGAGTTTCGATCCCAGACTGATCTGGGATCAGGTAAAGGAAGACGATGAGCAGTGATCAACCCGAAAACCCGGCCGCAGCCGGCGAGGACTTGCCGGCGGCGGTGCCGGTGAAGCGGCGGCGCTGGTCGCCGTCGCTGGTGTGGCTGATACCCGTGGTGGCGGCGGTGATTGGCGGCTGGCTGGCGGTGAACGCGGTCTTGTCGCGCGGGCCCACCATCACCATCGCCTTCCAGAATGCGGAAGGCTTGGAGGCGGGCAAAACCCGGATCAAGTACAAGGACGTGGAGATCGGCGAGGTGAAGGCGGTGTCGGTGAGTCCGGATCGTCAATCCATCCTGGTGACCGCGGAGCTGAGCAAGAAGGTGGACGATTACCTGGTGGCGGATAGCCGCTTTTGGGTGGTTCGGCCGCGTATTTCCGGCGGCAGCGTGTCCGGCCTGGGCACGGTGCTGGGCGGCTCCTATATCGGCATGGACGTGGGCAAGAGCAAGGAGCGCCGCACCGAGTTCAAGGGCCTGGAAGTGCCGCCCATCATCAACGCGGACCTGCCGGGCAAGATGTTCGTGTTGCGTTCGGACAATCTGGGTTCGCTCAACGCCGGCTCGCCGGTGTATTTCCGCCGCGTGCCGGTGGGGCAGGTGGTGGGCTATGAACTGGACCCGGCCGGCAGCGCGGTGAAGTTGTCGGTCTTCGTCAACGCGCCCTACGATCACTTCGTTACCGTCAACAGCCGCTTCTGGCACGCCAGCGGCATCGACGTGGCCATCGGCGCCAACGGCCTGAGCGTCAATACCCAGTCATTGGCGGCGATCGCCTTGGGCGGCATCGCCTTCGAAACCCCGCTTAGCGACGGGCCGGACAAGGCGCCGGACGCCAAATACCTATTCCTGCTCAACGAAACCCGAGAGAAGGCGCTGCAAAACCGCGACCGGGAAACCCAGTCCTTCCGCTTGAAGTTCCGCCAGTCGGTGCGGGGCTTGACCGTGGGCGCGCCGGTGGATTTCCGCGGGATCACCTTTGGCGAGGTCACCGCCATCGGCATCGAATACGCGCCGGCGCGCAAGGACTTCGACATGACGGTGGACATCCGCACCTATCCCAGCCGGCTCAACACTCTGTCCGGCGACCACAGCCTGTCGGCCAAGATTTCCGTGGAATCGCTGGTGCGCAACGGCCTGCGCGCCCAACTACGTTCCGGCAGCCTGATCACCGGCCAGCTTTACGTGGCGCTGGACTTCTTCCCCGAGGCCAAGCCGGCCAAGGTGTTGGTGCGCAACGGCATGACCGAGCTGCCGACGCTGCCGGGCGATCTGGAAGAGCTTCAGCGGGTGCTGCAGCGCATTGCGCGCCGTCTGGACAAGGTGCCGTTCGACAGCATAGGCGAGGAGTTGAACCAGTCGTTGAAATCGCTGCACCAGACGCTGGACGGCATGCGCAAGCTGTCCGAGAACATGGACGGCAAGGTGCTGCCGCAGGCGGTGAAAACGCTGGAGGATCTGCAAAAGACGTTGGAAAGCACGCGTCAGGCGATGCAGGCGGATTCGCCGCTGCAGCAGGACGTGCGCGCCGCCGCGCAAGAGGTGTCGGAAACCGCGCGCAGCTTCCGCGCGCTGGCCGATTACCTGGACCGCCATCCGGAAGCGTTGATACGCGGCAAGGGAGAGAAAAAATGAAGTCCATTGCGCTGAGCTTGATCATGCTGGCGCTGTTGAGCGCCTGCGCCTCGCCGCCCACCACCTTCCATCAATTGCGGCCGGCGCTGTCGACGGCGGCCGCGACCCCCGTGCTGGGCGTCAGCGTGATGGTGGGTCCGGCCTCGCTGCCCGCCGGGCTGGAGCGGCCCCAACTGGTGGTGGAAGACGCCGCCGGCAATGTCGAATTGCTGGATCTGCAACGCTGGGCGGGTCCGCTGGACCGCATGCTGACGCAAGCCGTGGCGGCGGATCTGTCCCGCTCTCTGGGTCTGTCCAGTATCTACGCCTATCCGCAACCGGGCATGGGCGGCGGGGACATCCGCTTATTGCTGGACGTGCGTCAGCTGCGCCTGCGTCCGGGGCGCGACGCCTCGCTGGAAGTGGCTTGGCAGGCGCTGCCGACGCAGGGGGACAAACGGCCGCTGGCCAGCGGTTATTTCCTGCAGAGCCAGCCTTTGGCGACGCAGGACGCCGCGGCGGCCGCGGCCGGCCTGCAGACGCTGGTGACCGAGCTGGGCCGCCGGCTGGCCGGCGAGCTGGGGCCCGCCCTGGCTGGGTTCAAGCGCTAGGCGGCGCCGGCGGGCGCCGTTGCGCCCACGGTCTGGCCTGTTCCAACTGGCGGGCCAGCCGCAGCAGGGTCAGGTCGTCGCCGCAGCGCGCGACGAATTGCACGCCTATCGGCAGCCCGGCCTGGCTCCAGTGCAGCGGCACGCTCATTGCTGGCTGTCCGCTCATATTGAAGGGTATGGTCCAGCCCAGGTACTCCATCAGGCGGCGCGAGGTGGCCGGGATCAACTGGCCGAAGCGCAAGGTCCAGTCCCAGCCCAGCTTGCCCAGCATCCAGCGCGAGATCGCGGTTTCGGCCGCGCTGGGCCCCAGGCCGCCGACTAGGGCGGGCGGCTGATTCAGCGCAGGGGTCGCCAGCACGTCGTAGCGTTGATGGAAGGTTTCCATGATCCGGGCTTGCTCCCAGGCGAAACCGCGCGCCCAGGCCAGCTCGCCGGCGCTGAGGCGTTCTCCGTAGCGCGCCAGCGCCCAGCTGGCCGCCTCCAGTTGCTCGTGGCGCGCCGGCTTGCCGGTCTGGCGCTCAATGTCGCGCAGCAGTCCCGCCATCTCTCCGCAGATGATGGCCAGCATCGCGCGGTTGTACTCCTCAGGCGATGCCAGCGGCGGCGACGCTTCCTCCACCTCGTGACCCAGATCGGCCAGCAAGGCCAGCGCGCCGTCCAGCGCGGCGGAGCAGTCCGGGTGCAGCGAGCCGCCCAGAATGGGACGCTTGCTCCAGGCGATGCGCAGCTTGCCGGGCTCGCGTTGGTGCGCGGCGAAGAAGCTTTGCTCCGGCGCAGGCCAGTAATAAGCCTCGCCGCCACGCGGGCCGCCGGCCAGCAGGTCCAGCATCGCCGCGCTGTCTCGCACGCTGCGCGTCAGCGCGTGCTGGCAGACCAGGCCTTGCCAGCCCTCGCTGTAGTCCGGGCCGGCCGGGCCGCGGCCGCGGGTGGGCTTGAGGCCGAACACGCCGCAGTTGGAGGCGGGGATGCGGATGGAGCCGCCGCCGTCGCCGCCGTGGGCGATGGGCACGATGCCGGCTGCCACCGCGGCCGCCGAGCCGCCGCTGGAGCCGCCCGGCGTGCGGGTCAGGTCCCAGGGGTTGCGACTGAGGCCGTAGACTTCGGATTCGGTGTAGGGGCTTAGGCCCAGTTCCGGGGTGGCGGTTTTGCCGATGAAGATCAGGCCGCCCTGGCGGTAACGCTGGATGATGTCGGCGTCGCGCGGAGCGATGTAGCCGTCGAACAGGCGGCTGCCGTTGCGGGTGGGCACGCCGGCGATGTCGGCCAGCAGGTCCTTGACCAATATCGGGCAGCCGGCAAGCGGGCCGGCGCCTTGCGCTTGATTCAACTGCGCTTGGGCTTGCTCAGGCAGCGGCAGGCAGACCGCATTCAGCACCGGATTCCATCGCTCCAGCCGGTCCTGGGCGGCGGCTACGGCTTCGCCGGCGCTGATCTGGCCGCCGGCGATGAGTTGGGTCAAGCCAATGCCGTCGTATTGTTCGTAGTCCTTGAAAATGCTCATGCGTGCCTCGGTGGCGGTCGGGAGTTTCGTCATATGCTAACGGTATCGTTGGCGGGATGCCAGGCGCGCGGCGTTTTTGGAGTGCGTCGCGGGCAAAGGCCGCATCCATGCATGGTCAGTCGAGGCGCTATCCCCTACAATACGGCCAAATGCAACAGCGGACTTGCCGGTGGTTGCGGGTTGCCCGGTTGCCTGTCTTGGATTGAAGAGGCGGGGCGGGCGCCGCAGCGGGCGCAAGCCGCTTTTTTTATTACGGAACGAAATGATGGAACCAGTGCGCCTGTCGAAACGCATGGCCGAGTTGGGTTTGTGCTCGCGCCGCGAGGCCGATAGTTATATCGAACAAGGGTGGGTGAAAGTGGACGGCGAGGTGGCCGTTCTCGGACAGAAAGTGCAGCCGCATAATCTGATCGAAGTGGATAAGAAGGCCCAGGACGCGCAGGCCTCGCGCGTCACCATCCTGTTGAACAAGCCCATGGGCTATGTGTCAGCCCAGGCTGAAGACGGCTACGAGCCGGCGGTGGTGCTGGTCAAGCCGGAGAACCAGTGGTCCGAGGACAAGAGCCGTCGCCGGTTTTCCCCGCAGCATCTGAAAGGGCTGGCGCCGGCCGGCCGCCTGGACATCGACTCGGTGGGGCTGCTGATCCTGACCCAAGACGGCCGAGTGGCGAAGCAGCTCATCGGCGAGAACTCCAGCGTGGATAAGGAGTACTTGGTGCGCGTGGAGGGAGAACTTTCCGACGAAGGTTTGCGTCTGCTCAATCATGGTTTGGAACTGGATGGTAAAAAATTGCTGCCTGCCACGGTGGCCTGGCAGAACGAGGACCAGTTGCGCTTTGTGCTGCGCGAAGGCAAGAAACGCCAGATTCGCCGCATGTGCGAGCTGGTGGGCTTGCGCGTGGTGGGTCTGAAGCGGATTCGCATCGGCAAGGTCAAGCTGGGCAATCTGCCCACTGGCCAATGGCGCTATCTGCGCGACGACGAATCATTTTAATCCGGCTGGACGGATGGCCGGCTGTTAGAACGTGTTGACGATCTCGCGAGCAAGGGCGAGACGGCGTGCTCGCCGCCTCGCGAAGCGGATCGTGAACAGGTTCCTAGAGGGGAACGCATGTTAGGGCGCTTGTTGCAAAGATGGGGGCTGGATGCCGAAAGCCGGCAGCAGCAGCGGGAGTTGACGCAGGCGATAGAGTGCCTGGTCAACGGCACGGACAAGCGCTTGCGCCTGGCTCCCGGCTATCTGGAAGCGCTGGCGCCGGGCATGCGCGTCACCCAGGCTTATTTGTCCGAGTTGCCAAACCGAATGCCGGAGCCGCTGGAACTATCCTTGCGCGGCTTTGCGCGGGACCCGCGGCTGGGTTTGCTGTTTTCCGGGCCGGCCAGCTTGCTGTCCTGTCTGAGGCAGAGCGAGCCCCTGCGCAACTTTTTCTTGTCCGCCAGCCAGGGCGACGAGGCTTGGGCTTTGCTGTCGATGGCGCGCAGCGAAACCGGCCGCCTGGGCGTGGCGATGGAAGGCGGGGAGGTGCGGCGCGAGGTGCCGCAGCAGGTGGTGAGCTTTGACGGCCATCGGCTGGCGATGCCTTGCGCGTCGCGCGAGCTGCTGCGTGAAAGCAGCGCGCGGCGCAGCGAGGAGATGCTGACCACCGTGATTGCGCGGCGCTTGAGCCTGCTGGAGCAGCTGCGCCAGACGCTGGACAACGAGATGTCGCGGCTGCAGTTGCGTATGAGCGTGCTGCGTTGCGAGGCCGGCACCGTGGTGGATGGGTCCTCGGACGGCTCGCCTTTGCCCGACACCTGCGAAGGAGTGCAACGACGCATGGACGAGATCGAGCCGCAGTTGCGCGAGGCGCGCGGCGCGCTGAGTCTTGAGGGCCTGTTGGAAACCGTGCGCCACGTGTTGGAGCATCCTGCCGATTATTTCCGGCTGGAATGGCGGACCTTGTACTTGAATCGCATGGGGGTGAAGCAGGATGCGCCCGGCGAGGACGCCACCGAGCTGGAGTTCGAGGAGCTGGTGTTGGGGCAGGCCCAGCCTTTGCGTCGGGCCTTGATGCCGGTGCGGGTGACGCGTCAGGCCTTGGCGGAACTGGAGCGGGAATTCGGCAGCGACTGAAACGGGTTCCTGCTCCGTGAAAGCGGGCTGTGCAAAGCCGAAACAAGGGCTATGCTGGAACTGTAGAGTCGCTTTCGATCAGCCTTCAGGGCGGCTGATTGAGTCTGCCCCGGCACCAGGCCGGGGTTTTTTTGTGCCGGCCGCATCGCGTTGGGATATTTTGCGGCTGGAGCGCGCGAAACGCCCGTCAGGGCTTGCTTTGTGCTATCCTTGCGCCCCTCTTCAGCAACGACCGTGACCCGTCACTCAAGCCATGAAAGATCCTTGCGATCACTACACCTTCGATCTGATTGGCGGCGTCCGCAAAAAGCCGGGGCGCAAGCCCTTGGGCGAGCGCGCGATGACGGTGGCCGAGCGCAAGCGCCGCAGCCGCGAATTGCGCCGCAGTCGTCTGCAGGAGTTGTCGGTGACGGTGGAACTGAGCCGCGACGCGCAGAAGTCCCTGGACAAGATGATAGAGTGGTGGGGCGTCAGCAAGAAGGAGGCGATCAATCGCGCGCTGATGATAGCCTGTCAATCGCAAACCGGGCGCACCGCGCAACTGTTCGAATTCGAGCTGCCGCCGGAGTCGCGGCGCAGGGGTAAGAAAGCGGCGGGCGGCAAGCCCGAGGCTTGAGACGGAACGGACAGGCGAAAGGCCGGGCAATTTGCCCGGCCTTTTTCTATTGAGGGGTGAGTGTTGGCGTCTGTTTACGATTTTGCCCTTGCGCGCGAGATCGTAAACAGATTCTTAGCCGTAGCGTTTGGCCGCCTCGATCGCCAGGCCGCTGCCGATGCTGCCGAACAGGTCGCCTTCTATGTGACGGGCTTGGGGCAGCAGGTGCTTGATGCTGTCGCGCAGCGCCGGCACGCCGCTGGAGCCGCCGGTGAAGAAGACCGTGTCGATGTCGCCGGCCTGGGTGCAGGCGTCCGCCATTAATTGCCGCACGGTGGCGCCGATCTGGCCCAGCATTGTGTTGATACTGTGGTTGAACTGGTCGCGACTCAACTCGCAGCGCAGACCTGCTTCTATGTGGCCGAGGTCCAACTGGTGCAAGGCCTCGTCCGACAGCGCGATCTTGGCGGTTTCCACCTGCATCGCCAGCCGGTGGCCGGCTCGGTCCTGGATCAGGCGGAACAGTCGGTCCAGAACCTGAGGTTGCGCCGCGTCGCGATGCACGTCTTGCAGGTCCATCCAGGCCTTGCGGGTGTAGGCGAAATTGATGGTGTGCCAGGTGGCCAGGTTGAAATATTGGCTGGACGGCATCTCCGCGTTGTTGCGCAACCGGCTTTTGAAGCCGAACAGGGGCATCACGCCGTGCAGGCTTAATTGTTTGTCGAAGTCCGTGCCGCCGATATGTACGCCGCCGGTGGCGAGGATGTCGTCGCGGCGCTCGTCCAGGCGGTGGCGCTCGGGCGCCAGCCGGATCAGGGTGAAGTCCGAGGTGCCGCCGCCGATGTCGACGATCAGCACCAGCTCTTCGCGGTCCAGCCGGGCTTCGTAGTCGAAGGCGGCTGCGATGGGTTCGAACTGGAAGGACACGTCTTTGAAACCGACCTGGCGCGCAATTTCGCCCAGCGTGGACTCCGCTTCGGCGTCGGCCTTGGGGTTGTCGTCGACAAAGTGCACCGGTCGGCCCAGCACCACTTGTTCGAACGGGCGGTCGGCGGCGCGGTCGGCGCGCAGCTTTAGTTCCTGGATGAACAGGCTGAGCAGGTGGCGGAAGGGTAGGGCCTTGCCTTGCACTTCGGTCTGGCTGTCGATCAGCTTGGAGCCTAGCAGGCTTTTCAGCGAGCGCATCAGCCGGCCTTCGTAGCCTTCCATGTATTCCTGCAGCGCCAGCCGGCCGAACACGGAATGATCCTCCTCGTAGTTGAAGAAAACCACCGAGGGCAAGGTAATCTTGCCGTCCTCCAGCGTCAGTAGAGTGGCTTGGTTCGGGCGCAGCCACCCCACGGTGGAGTTGGATGTGCCAAAGTCAATGCCGCAGGCGCGGGCCGTAGTCTGCGTGTTCATATTCCCTCCCGTAAAGCGAGGCGCGATGGTACGCGGATTGACGCGGCAAGGGAAGGCTTTAGCTGTCGAATCAAGCGTTTTGTCTCGCGGGCGTGGCCAATTGCGCCTGTCTTTTGGCCGGGTGGCGCAGTGGCCGCGACGCAACGGGTATATGCTGAAAGCGGGTCCCGCAGGAGCTGGGGCGGGTAATGGACTGAATGGAAAGGATCCAGGCATGAATAAACTGATCGCGATGTTTGTTGCATTGGCGCTGGGGAGCGGCGGCCTGTCCGGCTGCGCGAACATGTCCGAAACACAGAAAGACACCGGTACGGGCGCGGCGATTGGGGCTGTGGCCGGCGCGGTGCTGGGCGGCCTGACTGCGGGCGGCAATCCGGGCCGCAGCGCGGCCACCGGCGCCGCCTTGGGGGCGGCGCTGGGCGCCGGCGGCGGATATTTGTGGTCCAAGCACATGCAGGATCAGAAGGCCGCGATGGAGCAGGCGACCAAGGGTTCCGGCGTTAGCGTTAGCCAGACCGCAGACAATCAGCTGAAGCTGGACATTCCCAGCGATGTGTCTTTCGACCTGGGCCGTTACGATATCAAGCCCAATTTGCGGCCGATTCTCGATCGTTTCGCGGCCACCTTGAATCAGAATCCGGTGACCACGGTGAAGATTGTTGGCCATACCGACAATACCGGCTCCAACGCGGTCAACGATCCGCTGTCGTTGAACCGCGCCCGCGCAACGCGCGACTATCTGACCGCGCGCGGGGTGGCCGAGGGGCGGATCAGCATCGCCGGCCGCGGGTCGCATGAGCCGGTGGCCAGCAACGCCAGCGCCGCGGGACGAGCGAAGAACCGGCGTGTGGAAATCTTCGTGGGCGAAGCCGCACGCGGCTAAGAACCTGTTTACGATCTCGCGAGCTAAAGCGAGACAAGGCGTTGCGGCTGAGAAAGCGGAGTGTGCACAGGGTGCATGAGTATTTCGAAGCGGTGCTCGCCGTGTCACGTTTCACGATGCGCAGCAGATCGTAAACAGGTTCTAAGGCGGGAGAGTTGGCAGAAGGGGCGGGCGTTGCAGGTGACGCGCCGCCCTTTTCTTTCGCCGGTTCTTGCGGCGCAGGGCGCCTGAGCTAGGTTTGTTAAATTTTAAATGTAATACGTAATATATTTTAAAGCGTCACTTTGATAAAATGTCGGTCACGACAAAATGAGCATTTTCAGGCATGGCGACAGACATTTATTCGCGTATCCGGCAAGCGGCGTTCGAACTGGTGGGCGAAGGCGTATGGCCGACGGTGCTGGAGGTTCGGGCCAGAATCGGCGCGGGCTCCAACACGACGATCAATAACACCTTGAAGGAATGGCGACAGGAATTTTTGTCGCGGGTGGCGATCTCGTCGCGGCGGCCAGATTGGCCGGCCGGCCTGGCCGAAGCTTTCGAGCAAGTATGGCAGCGGGCCTGCGACGAAGCGGACGGGCGGCTGGAGTCTTTGCGTCAGGACGCGGAAACCGCGGTGGCGCAGGCCGCGGCGGAGACTCGAGACCTAAAGGACAGCTTGGCTGCGCGTCAGGCCGAACTGCAGTCCGCCTTGCGCGAGCTAGAGTTGCGCGCCGCGCGGCTGGCGGATTTGGATGGGCGCTTGCAGGGGGAGGAAACCCGGCGTCAGATGTTGGAGCGGGCGGGGCTGGAGCAGGAGGCGAGGCTGGAGCAGCTCCGGAAGGAAATGGCGGAGGTCCGGCGTCAGGCTGAGCAGCGCCAGCAGGAGCTGGAGGAGCGCGCGGAGCTGAAGGTGCAGGAAGCGCGCGAAGAAGCCGCCAGGCGCGAGTCCCTGGCTTATGAGCGTCTGGAAGGCTTGCGGCTGCGGCTTTATGAGCAAATGGAAGAAGAACGCCGGGCCATGCAGCAGGCGCAAGCGCGCCAGGAGGAGGCTTTGCAACAAAGCCGACGCGAGCGGACGCGGCTGGAGGGAGAGTGGCGCGACCGCCTGGCTGAGCGTGAACGAGACCACGGCAGGCTGGAGGCGAGACTGGAGTGGTTGGAAGGGCGCAACGCGGCTTTGGAGCAGGACGCGTTGCGGCAGGCAGTGCAATTGGAGCAGACTTCGGCGCGCCTGCTGGACATGGCCAGCGAGAACAGCCGGCTGGCCGGAGAGATGAATCTGGGCGCCGAGCGGCAACTGGCGCGACTGGTGGAGCTTCTGGCCGTCTCGCGTCAGGAGCTGTTGACGCTGGACGAAGCCGGCTTGCGCGAGTGGCTGGGGCGGCAACTGCAACTGCCCTTATTGGGCTAAGCGCGCTCCGGGCGCGTGTTTCTACTAAGTGCTTGCCACGATGTCGCTTGCCGCGAGCTTTGTTAGTTTGTCGAGATAGGATTGTCTTTATTGGAGGCAATATGACTTTCGGCGAATACTACCGCGCCCCGGCGCTGATCTCCTTGCTGGCCTTGTTCGTGTGGTGTGGTTTGTGCTGGGCGGACGGCGGTTCTTTCTGGCAGGGCTTGCTGGTCATGGTTGCGGGCAAGAATCTGTCCATTCTGTCCGGCCTGGCCGTGTTCTGGATTTTGGAGCTGGCGGGGCGAGTTTGGTCGCGCTCTCGAGAGGGGCGCGATTCAATGCGTTTGCAGCTGTAGCCGGCTGAGCCGGCCTGGTCATGAAAACAGCGCGCCGGTAGGCGCGCTTTTTCATGGTCGCGAAGAGTTTCAGCGCCGTAACGCTGAAGCGCGGCAGGTATTGAACAGGCGCTTAAAACAGATGGACGAGCCCCTCCGCAACGCGTTCCAGGTATTCGGCGTCCACCGCGTCGAAGCTGGCTAGTTCGCTGGAGTCCACGTCCAGCACCGCGACCACCTCGCCGTCGGCGTTGCGGACCGGCACTACGATTTCCGAGCGCGCGCTGGACGAGCAGGCGATATGGCCGGGGAAGGCGTCGACATCTTCCACCACCAGTGTTTTGCCGGCCTGCCAGGCGCTGCCGCACACGCCTTTGCCGAAGGGGATGCGGGTGCAGGCGATTGGTCCCTGAAAGGGGCCTAGCACCAATTGCTTGTCCTTGACCAGATAAAAGCCGGTCCACAGCCAATCAAAGCTGCTGTGCAAGGCGGCGCAGAGATTGGCCAGCGCGGCGATTTGGTCCGTCTCGGATTCAATCAGCGCCAGCGCCTGCGGCAATAGGGTTTGGTAGCGCTCTTGTTTGTCGGCGCCGTGGATGATCAGATGTTCTGCCATGGGGTATGGTCGGGGTGTGGCTTGGGAAGGCGATAGCATACACAGCGGACGGACAAAAAGAAAACGCCGCCCTGCGGGGTGGCGTCGCGTAGCGGGCAGAGGCCCGGTTACATCATGTGCTGACCGCCGTTCATCGCCACGTTGGCGCCGGTGATGAAGCCCGCCTGCTCAGAGGCGAGGTAGGTCACCAAGGCGGCGATTTCCTCGGGCTTGCCCAGGCGGCCCACCGGAATCTGGGCGATGATCTTGTTGCGGACGTCTTCCGCCACCGCCATCACCATGTCGGTGGCGATGTAGCCGGGAGAAATGGTGTTGACGGTCACGCCCTTGCGCGCCACTTCCTGCGCCAGGGCCATGGTGAAGCCGTGCATGCCGGCTTTGGCCGCGGAGTAGTTGGTCTGGCCGAACTGCCCCTTCTGGCCGTTGATCGACGAAATGTTGATGATGCGGCCGAAGCCGCGGTCGCCCATGCCGTCCACCACCGGCTTGGTCATATTGAACAGCGAATCCAGATTGGTGCGCAGCACCGCGTCCCAGTCTTCCTTGGTCTGCTTCTTGAAGCTGCAGTCGCGGGTGATGCCGGCGTTGTTGACCAGCACGTCGATCGGCCCCAGGTCTTTGGTCACCTTTTCGGCCAGTTCCTTGCAGGCTGCGGTGTCGGTGACATCGCACTGATAGGCGTGGATATCCTTTAGTCCCAGACCCTTCATGTCGGCGAGCCAGGCTTGCTCGCGGCCGGGCTTGCTGTAGGTGGTGACTACGATGTGACCGCTTTCAACCAGGGCTTTGCAGATGGCAGTGCCAATACCGCCCATGCCGCCGGTTACGAGTGCGATTCGCTTAGTCATAGTGCTGGCTCCTTATTAGCTGTCTGTCTGGATATGCTTATGCGATACGACTTTCAGTTTTTTAGGATAAGTGAATTACCCGTGTATGTGAATGGAAAGTACGCACTCCTTTCGTTACGGCCTGGACGGTGAAAGTTCATCCGTTAGACGTTGCAGCAAACCTAGCCGAAACTTAGTGATGGCGCCGGATTCACATGCGGTCATGATGGCACAGTTCGGTTCCACGCGGTGCGAACAATTGTGGAAGCGGCATTGGCCAATCAGCGGGCGCATTTCCGGGAAGTAACGGGTCAGTTCCGCAGCCTTCAAATGCTTGAGGCCAAACTCTTGCAAGCCGGGGGAGTCGATCAGGTGGCTGTCCGGGTTCAGGTGGTAGAGCGTGGCGTGGGTGGTGGTGTGGCGGCCAGAGTCCAAGGCGGTGGAGATGTCGCCGATGCGGGCGTTGGCGTCCGGCAGCAGTGCATTGGTCAGCGTGGATTTGCCCATGCCGGACTGGCCGACGAAGACGCTGGTCTGGCCTTGCAGCAGCGGCAGCAATGGCGCGACGTCCTGCTTGGCGGACAGGGTGATCACCTGGTAGCCCAGGCGCCGGTACAAGTCCAGTTTGAGCAGCAAGCCCGCGGTTTCCGGCAAGTCCGCCTTGTTGACCACGATGACGGGGTCGATGTCGCCTGCTTCCGCCGCGATCAGGCAGCGGCCCAGCAATTCCTCGTTGGGGCTGGGCACGGCGGCGATTACGAACAGAATGCGGGTCACATTGGCGGCAATGACCTTGGTTTTCCAGTCGTCCTGGCGGTAGAGCAGGCTGCGGCGCTCCTGCGTGCGCTCGATGACGGCCTGTTCCTTGTTTTGCACCAGGATGTCCACCCAGTCGCCGCAGGCGAAGTCGACGCGCTTGCCGCGGGTGGTGCAATCGTAAACCTGGCCGTCGGATTCGACGATGAAGCGGCGGCCGTGACTGCGGATGATTTGTCCGGTCTGACCTGTCATGGGCGAGCCAGCAGCGCTTCGGTCTTGGCCGCGCAGATGAAGTCGTTCAGCGTCAGGCCGCCGGCGTCGTGGGTGCTGAAGTTGACGACGGCGCGGTTGTAATGCACGGACAGGTCCGGGTGGTGGTCTTCGCGGTGGGCGATCCAGGCCAGCGCGTTGACGAAGGCCATGGTGTCGTGGAAGTCGGCGAAGGGGAAGGTCTTGGTCAGTTCGATGCCGCGGATGCTCCAGCCGGGCAGCGAGCCCATCAATTGATTGACGGTGCTGGCGGCCAGCGGGCTGGCGCCGTGTTGGGCTTCGCAAGACAGTTCGAGCAGGTTCATGTCAGCGGTTTCCTTGTAGATGGTTGATGCGCAGCGCCGCGGGCGGGTGCGAGTCGTAAAAAGCGGAGTGAAGCGGATCCGGCGTCAGCGTGGACGCGTTGTCGCGATAGAGCTTGACTAGGGCCGACACCAGTTTGCCGGCGTCGGTCTCGCTGGCGGCGAACTCGTCGGCCTCATATTCATGGCGGCGCGACAGGCTGCTGGACAGTGGCGTGAACGGGAAGGTGAAGGCCGGCACCGCGGTGAAGAACAGGATTAGCGCCATCGCGGTGCTGGGCGTGTCAACGCCCAGGCCGGCGTAGAACCACGGCGCATCCAGCAACTGGCCCAAGAGGAACAGGAAGCCCAAAGACAGCGCGAAGGCCAGCGCGATGCGTTTGGCGATGTGGCGGCGTTTGAAGTGGCCTAGCTCATGCGCCAGCACCGCCTCGATCTCGGCGTGGTCCAGCTGTCCCAGCAGGGTGTCGAAAAACACGATGCGTTTGCCAGCGCCAAAGCCGGTGAAATAGGCGTTGCCGTGGCTGGAACGGCGGGAGCCGTCCATCACGAACACGCCCTGGCTTTTGAAGCCGGCGCGTTGCAGCAGCGCTTCGATGCGGGCCTTGAGATCCAAGTCTTCCAGCGCGACGAATTTATTGAACAGCGGGGCGATCAGCGTTGGGTAGAGCGCCACCATCAGTAGTTGGAAGCCGGTCCAGACCAGCCACACCCACAGCCACCACAGCGGACCGGAGATGTCCATCAACCACAGAACCAGCGCCACCAGCGGCAAGCCGATGACGGCGCCTAGCAGCAGACCCTTGATCTGGTCGATGATGAACAGCCTGGGCGTGGTTTTGTTGAAGCCGAAGCGGGCCTCGATGCCGAAAGTGGAGTACAGGCTGAGCGGAAAGCTGACGCAGCCGGTTAGCGCCGCCACGCCCACGATCAGCAGCAGGCCGGACAGCAGCGGCGAGGCGCTGGCGCCGGCGGCGATGCCGGCCAGCCATTGCAGCGCGCCGCCAAAGGTCAGCGCCAGGATCACCAGGCTGTCCAATAAGGCGGAAAACAGACCGAAGCGAGTTTTGGCGATGCAATAATCGGCGGCCAACTGATGTTGTTGCACGGTGATGGCGTCGCGGAAAGCCGCGGGCACTTCCGCGCGGTGGCGGGCGATGTGGCGGGCATGACGCCAGCCTAGCCAGAGTTTTAGCGCGAGGGTGGCCGCCAGCGCGGCCAGGAAGAGAGAGCTGAATGCCTCGGTCATCGGAGTCCGTTATCTGCTGTCAGGTTTGCCGCCAGCGCGGCAATGAAGGAAAATGGCAGGGTTTTGCAAAGATTGGCAAGTATGACACAAGATCAAATGAACCTCATCTGGCTCGACATGGAAATGACGGGCCTGAATCCTGAGACCGACCGCATCATCGAAGTGGCGATGATCGTTACCGACAGCCAACTGAACGTGGTGGCGGAATCCCCTGTGCTGGTGATCCACCAGCCCGACGAGGTGTTGGACGGCATGGACGACTGGAACAAGAACACCCACGGCAAAAGCGGCCTGATCGAGAAGGTCAAGGCCTCCACCTTGGGCGAAGCCGAGGCCGAGCAGATGCTGCTGGACTTCATGGCTCAGTACGTGCCGCCGCGGATTACGCCGATGTGCGGCAACACCATTCATCAGGACCGGCGCTTCATGGTGCGCTGGATGCCCAAGCTGGAGGAGTATTTCCACTATCGCAACCTGGACGTGTCTACGCTGAAAGAGTTGTGCAAGCGCTGGAAGCCGGAAGTGGCGCGCGGCGTGGTCAAACGCGGCAAACACGAGGCGCTGGCGGACATCCTGGAGTCCATCGAGGAGTTGCGTTACTACCGCGAGCATTTCCTCAAGCTGTAAGAACTTGTTTACGATCTGCTGCGCGTCGTGGAGCGTTACACGGTGAGTACGCCTTCGAAATGCTCATGTACCACGTGTACATTTCGCTTTCTCAGCCGCAACGCCTTGTCTCGCCTTGGCTCGCGAGATCGTAAACAGGCTCTAAGAGTAAGTAGCGGCTCAAGCGGTAATCGGGGGGCGGCTCCATGACGGGGCTTGCTCCTTTACTTTTAGCGAACTTTATTCCAGTGGCAATCCATATGGCTTCGCAACGCACTTCCGACATCAATTCCACCCGGGTCTGGGCCCGTTTGCATCAGCACCAGCGCGCCACCCGGCACATGCATATGCGCGAGTTGTTCGACGCCGATCCGCAGCGCTTTCAGCGTTTTTCGCTGGAGCTGGACGGCCTGTTGCTGGATTACTCCAAGAACCGCATCACCGAACGCACGCTTGAGTTGCTGTTCGAGCTGGCGCGGGAGGCCGATTTGGCCGGTTGGATGGAGAAAATGCGGAGCGGCGAGCGCATCAATGTCAGCGAAGAGCGCGCGGTGCTGCACACGGCTTTGCGCCTGCCTGCCGGCGAGACGCTGGTGCTGGACGGTTGCGAGCTAGTGGCCGAGGTGCACGCGGTGCTCGCGCGGATGCGCGCGTTCAGTGAGCAGGTACGCGGCGGCGAGTGGAAAGGCTTCAGCGGCCGGCGCATTCGTCACGTGGTCAACCTGGGCATAGGCGGGTCCGATCTGGGGCCGCTGATGGTGAAGGAAGCGCTGGCCGCGTACGCGACGCCGGAGCTGGACGTGCATTTCGTCTCCAATGTGGACGGCGCGCACGTCGCGCGCACGCTGGAACGGCTGGACCCCGCTGAAACCTTGTTCATCATCGCCTCCAAGTCCTTCACCACGCCGGAGACCTTGCTGAACGCGCAGGCGGCGCGACAATGGTTTTTACAAGCCGGAAGCGAGGCCGACATCGCGCGCCATTTCGTCGCGGTGTCCACCAATCAACCGGCGGTGGAGGCTTTCGGCATCGATCCCGCTCACATGTTCGGTTTTTGGGATTGGGTGGGCGGCCGCTATTCCACCTGGTCTGCGATCGGCTTGCCGGTGATGCTGGCGATAGGCTTCGATCATTTTCAGAACTTCCTGGCCGGCGGCCACGCGATGGACCGTCATTTCTTTTCCGCGCCGTTCGCCGCCAATATGCCGGTGCTGCTGGCCTTGATAGGCGTTTGGTACAACACCTTTTACCGCGCTCATACCCATGCCGTCATGCCTTACGACCACGGCTTGCGGCGCTTGCCGGCCCATGTCCAGCAATTGGACATGGAGTCCAACGGCAAGCGCGTCGGCCGTTACGGCGAGGCGCTGGATTTCGACACCGGTCCGGTGATCTGGGGCGAGGAGGGCGCCAATAGCCAGCACGCCTTTTTCCAGTTGTTGCATCAGGGAACGCGGCTGGTGCCCTGCGACTTCATCATCCCGATGCGCAGCCATTACCCTGTGGCCGATCAGCACCAAGTGCTGGTGGCCAACTGCCTGGCCCAGACCGAGGCGCTGATGCGCGGCAAGGGCGAGGCCGAGGCGATGCGCGAGCTGGCGCATTTGCCGGGCGAGCAATTGGACATGCTGCTGCCGCAGAAGCTGTTCCCGGGCAACCAGCCGTCGAACACCCTGGCGCTGGACGAGGTGAGTCCGTACAGCGTGGGCATGCTGCTGGCCCTGTATGAGCACAAGGTGTTCGTGCAGGGGGTGATCTGGGGGATCAACTCCTTCGATCAATGGGGGGTGGAGTATGGTAAGCAGCTGGCGCGCCGCATTCTGCCCGAGTTGACGGCCAGTGACGACGCGCTGGCGCACGATAGCTCCACCAACGGCTTGATTCGCCATTTCAAATCGCGGCAATCTTAAGAGAAAGCACCATGCAAGAAAGCCTGGAGTTGGCCCGCCGTTTAGGCGAGCGTTTGCTGGCGGCGGGCGAGAGCGTCGCCGCCGCCGAGTCTTGCACCGGCGGCATGATTGCCGCGGCGCTGACCGACATCGCCGGTAGCTCGGCCTGGTTCGGTTACGGCGTGGTCACTTACAGCAATGAGGCCAAGCAACGTCTGCTGAAGGTGGAAGACGGCGCTTTGCGCGAGCATGGCGCGGTCAGCGAGGCGGTGGTGCGTCAGATGGCTGCCGGTGCGCAGAGCCTGTCCGGCGCGGACTGGAGCGTGGCGGTGTCCGGCGTGGCCGGCCCCGGCGGCGGGACTGCAGCCAAGCCGGTGGGGCTGGTCTGGTTCGGCATTGCCGGTCCCGATGGCTGGGGAGAGGCGTTCAGTTGCCGCTTTGACGGCGATCGCGCGCAGGTGCGCGCGCAAACCGTGATCCGCGCCTTGCAGCGTCTGGACGAGCTGTTGGCCGCGCGCAGCCGCGCCGCTTAGAGTCCCCCCGCTGAAGCGCGGCGGGCTTTGAGCAGGCTCTTAGTCTTTGTTGTCCGGTTTTTTGCGCGCACGCGGATGCGCGCCGTCGTAGACCTTGGCCAGGTGCTGGAAGTCCAGCGCGGTGTAGATCTGGGTGCTGGACAGATTGGCGTGCCCCAAAAGCTCCTGCACTGCGCGCAAGTCGCCGGATGATTGCAGCAGGTGTGAGGCGAAGGAGTGACGCAGCATGTGCGGGTGCACGTGTTGCTGCGCGCCGGTCTTGATCGCCCAGTCGCGCAAGCGTTTTTCCACCTGGCGGCCGCCCAGTCGCCCGCCGTGACGGGCGATGAAAACCGCGCGCTCGTCCGGCGCGGCCTGGCGCTGCGCCAGCCAGCGTTGCAGGCAGACGCGCGCCTCGGCGCCCAGCGGCGCGATGCGCTCCTTGCCGCCTTTGCCGCGGATGCGCAGCAGGTCGTCGGAAAAGTCCAGGTCTTCCAGGTTCATCCCCACCGCTTCGGATAATCGCAGCCCGCAGGAGTAAATCAGCTCGAACAAGGCGCGGTCGCGTATGGAGAGCGCGTCGTCGTCGTCGATGCGGTCCAGCAGGGCCGCGGTGCTGTCCACCGGCAAAGCCTTGGGCAGCGGCTTGTCCTGTTTGGGCGCGCGCAGGCCCTGGCTGGGATCGTCCGCGCGCTGTCCGCTGTCCAGCAGCCATTGGTAGAAACGGCGCCAGGCGGAGAGCTTGCGCGCCAGACTGCGGCTATGCAGGCCCTGAGCGTGCAATTTGGCCAGGGTTTTGCGCAGCTGGGCGTGCTCGGCTCGCTCCAGAGGGGCGGGGTGAAGCAGGGTCGCCAGCTGTTCCAGGTCGCGCAAGTAGGCGGCGGAAGTGTGGCTGCTGCGGCCGGCCAGCGCCAGCGAGGCGGCAAAGCGCTCCAGGGATTCCATCTTAGCGGCGCAGTTTGGCCATCTGCATCAGGCGATCGAACAATTGCAGGTCCTGCTCGCTTTTCAACAGCGCGCCAGCCAGCGGCGGCGGGGCGCTGTCCTGATGGCGCTGCTTCAGCGCCGAGGCGTCCATGCCTTCCGCCGACAACAATTTCAACCAGTCCAGCAGTTCCGAGGTGCTGGGTTTTTTCTTCAAGCCCGGCAGCTCGCGGATGGAGAAAAACACCTCCAGCGCTTCGCTGACCAGTTGTTGACGCAGCGAGGGGAAGTGAGCGTCGATAATCGCCTGCATGGTGTCCCGGTCCGGGAAGCGGATGTAATGAAAGAAGCAGCGGCGCAGGAAGGCGTCCGGCAGTTCTTTTTCATTATTGGAGGTAATGATAATGATGGGGCGCTGTCGCGCGCGCACGAACTCTTGGGTTTCGTGCACGAAAAACTCCATCTGGTCCAATTCCCGCAGCAGATCGTTGGGGAATTCGATATCGGCCTTGTCGATCTCGTCAATCAGCAGCACCGGCGCGGAGGCGGCGTCGAAAGCCTGCCACAGCTTGCCCTTGACGATGTAGTTGCGGATGTCGTGCACGCGGGCGTCGCCCAGCTGCGAGTCGCGCAGCCGCGACACCGCATCGTATTCGTACAGGCCGTGCTGGGCCTTGGTGGTGGATTTTATCGGCCAGACAATCAGTTCTCGGCCCAGGCTGCGGGCCACTTCCTCGGCCAGCATGGTTTTGCCGGTGCCGGGCTCGCCCTTGATCAGGAGCGGGCGTTCCAGCGTGATGGCGGCGTTCACCGCCATCATCAGGTCTTCTGTGGCGATGTAGTTGTCGGTGCCGGAAAATCGGGTATTGCTCGTCATGGGTGGGGATGGCTTCGAAATGGCCAAAGCAGCCGCGCGAACGGCTGCTTTGGCGGGGAAAGAGGTCAACGGGCGAATTCGCGTTCCAGGTCGTCCAGCGAAATGCCCCAGCTTTTCATCATATGGCTTAGCAGCGCCATTTCCGGCTCGCTGATGGTGCCGTCGGACTTGCTGATGTCCATGGCCAGCACGCAGGCCAGAATGCGTTTTCGGTGGTCGCTCACCTCGGCCAGCAGGCCGTTGATGCGTTCCGCGTCCAGCAAGTGGATGGTGCCGTCGTCGTTGGCTTCGTCGGAGACGTCGTCGCAGTAATCCACCAACACCTTGGTGAACTGCTTGCGCGGCAGGCCGATCAAGTCGTAGACGTGGAGTCTCTCCAGCAGCTCCAGCTCGCGCGGGTCCATATTGCCATCCGTGATCATAAACATGGCCAGCAGGCGCGCCAGTGCTTCCGGGCTATTGAGTGCGTATTTTCTCATGACGCCTTTCCTTTATTCTGATGTGACGCCTAGCCGCTCCAGAAACGCTGGGGGCATGGCGGCAGGCTTGCGGCTGGCGTAGTCGAAAAAGACTAGGCCTGTCTTCAATCTTGCCACTTCTTTCCCGGTTTTGTCATTGCTTGCCTGATAGAGCAGATCGAAACCGCGCGCGCCGACGTCGTCCACGGCCAGCGCGAAGCGCAGCACCTCGCCGTGAAAGGCCTCCGCGCGATAGAGGATGGCGGTGTCCGCCACCACGACGCCCAGACCCTCGATGCTGAGTTCGTGCGGATAGCCTAGACTTTGTAAAAAGCGCAGCCGCGCTTCCTGAGCCAGTCTTAGCACGGCGTCGTTGCCTAGGTGGCCGGCATAGTTGATGTCTCCGATGCGGATATCGACGCGGGTTTCGAATGCGAAGCGCTCAGGCAGGACAATCTGGATTCTGGGCATGATGTGGGCTTTGGGCGAGTGGTTTGGCTGAGTTGTTTGTCTTAACCTGAGTCAACAGGGCAGCGGCTTGGTTTGATAGACTGCAAGTGTAAGGCAAATACAACAAGGAGCAGAGTCATGTATCAGCGCATATTCGTACCCGTGGATGATAGCGAGACCTCCAATCTGGCGTTGCACGAAGCTTGCCACCTGGCCAAGGAGGTGGGCGCCAGTCTGAAGTTGGTGCATGTGGTGGATTTGGCCCAGTTCGGCTGGGGTGGGACTGAGTTTCTGGACGCGACCGAACTGCAAAAGTCGATCAAGCAGGCGGGAGAGCAGGTGCTGGGGCAGGCCGGGGCCAAGGCCAAGGAGTTGGGCGTGACGGCGGATTGCAAAATCCTGGAAAGCTGGGGAGATAAAATCGCCGCGGTGTTGGTGGACGACGCCAGCGCCTGGGGGGCAGATTTGATAGTGATGGGTACCCATGGTTGGAGCGGTTTGATGCATCTGCTGATGGGTAGCGTGGCGGAAGGCGTGCTTAAACTGGCGGACGTGCCGGTGTTGCTGGTGCGCAACCCCGGAGACTAGGCTGATGGCATGGCGGGCGCGCAGCTAGGGCGGGGTGCGGCGCGTCGTTGCTTGTCGGACAATCTTGAGGGTAAAAATAAAGCCAGCCGGCATTGCTGCGGGCTGGCTTTCCTCGCGGAAGAGGATCAAGCGGCGGTGATTTCCACGCTGCCGTCTTGGGCTTCCAGCTTGGTGCGAACCGCTTTGCGCAGGCTCTTGTACAGGTCCGGGTGGGTTTCCTTCAGGTACTCGACGATTTCGAAGTCTTCGCGGCGAACCTTGGACAGGTCGATCTGCTCTACGTGAACCAGGCGCAACAGTTCGCGCACCGGCTTGGGCATGTTGCGGCCACTTTCGTAACGGGAGCCGCCGGACTGGGTCACGCCGATGCGGCTCCAGAACTCTTGTTGGTTCAGGCCGAGCTTGCGGCGGATTTCACGCGGGTTGGGGATCTTTTCAAACAGTTTCATGAGTGTTCCTCTCAGTATCAAAGAATATTGGTTCTAATATTTTTTAGGTTTCGTGCCCTGCACCCTAAAAATAGCAAAAAAAATCCATCAGGAATAATTCTGATGCAAAAAAGTTAATGAAGTTCCGTTAAGTACCAACTTCGTTTTTTGCAATGTTAGTGGATTCTTATTGTCAAGGACAATGGGATTTGCAGGTCGAGACGCAAAAAGATACTGTGTGGTCGCTTTTTTGTAAAGCGTTTTGGCATTTGAGACTGAAAAAAAAGGGGAGGGGCGGCGAGCCTGACCCCCGGCACTTGCGCTAAATAACTGTGGCTGCTTCCTTCCGGACCTGACCAGGTTCGCTATCGCGCAATGCGGGGAGACCCGCCTCAAGAGAAGACGCATTCTAACGACAAGCGGCCGTTTTGCCAAGCATGGCGTGCGTTTTTGTCGCGGGGATAGGGGCGGCGTCGGTTGCCGAAGCGTGACCGCGCAGGCAGACTGGGCGGCATCTATCTCAAAATACCGCGGCAAGCGTGGGAGTGTGTGATGACTCAATCAGCGCAAGAACTGTTGGCGGAACTGGTCCGCTTCGACACCACCAGCCGGCATTCCAATTTGCAGCTGATCGAATGGGTGCGAGCTTATCTGCTGAAACTGGGCGTGGAGTCGACCTTGACCTTTGACGACGATGGCGGCAAGGCCAATCTGTTCGCCCGCATCGGCGCGCCCGAATTGCCGTTGGTGGCCTTGTCTGGCCATAGCGACGTGGTGCCGGTGGACGGCCAGGTCTGGAGCAGCGATCCCTTCATCCTGACCGACAAGGGCGATGGGCGCTTGTATGGCCGCGGCTCCGCCGATATGAAGGGCTTCATCGCTTGCGTGCTATCGCTGGCGCCCTGGTTCGCGGAGTTGGCCGCGCGCGGAGAATTAAGGCAGGGCATAGGCATCGCCCTGTCTTACGACGAGGAAGTCGGCTGCCTGGGCGTGGGGCGTCTGATAGACCGATTGGCGGCGGACGGGGTGAAGGTGTCCGGCTGCATCGTCGGCGAGCCCACTAGCATGCAGCCGGTGATCGCGCACAAGGGCATCGCCCATTTCCTGTGCAAGGTCCGCGGCCGCGCGGCGCATTCCTCGCTGACCCCACAGGGCGTCAACGCTATCGAGTTCGCAGCGCGACTGATTACTCATATTCGCAAGCTGGCCGACGCGGAGGCTTCGTTCGGTCATCGCCAGGCCTTATATGATGTGCCGTTCACCACCTTGCAGACCGGCACCATCCATGGCGGCACCGCTTGCAATATCGTGCCCAAGGATTGCGAGTTCATGTTCGAGTGCCGCTGGCTGCCGGGCGACGGACCTGAGCGTTTTGTCCGCTCCGTCCGTGACTACGCGGCCACCTTGCTGTTGGAGATGAGGGAGGTGGCACCGGAAGCGGAGGTCGAGATTGAGCGGGTGGTGTACAGCCCGGCCTTCGAATCGTCGGAGAACAGCGAGGTGCGCCGCACCGTGGCGCGTTTGTGCGGCTGCGAGGGCGGCAAGGGCGTCGCCTACGCCACCGAGGCTGGCCTGTTCAGCGAGGCCGGCATCGCCTGCGTGGTGTTGGGGCCGGGCAACATCGAACAGGCTCACCGGCCTGATGAATACATCGAGATTGAACAACTGGAGCGGTGCGTGGCCTGGTTGCGGCGTTTAGGAGATGAGCTGGCGCAAAAGCCGTGAAGATTTTTTTGCGCTGATGGCCGAATAGCAGCAAAATCGCTGCCGGCGACAAGCCGAACACTCAAGTTGCCCGCCAGGGGGATCCCCTAGGCGGGCTTGTTTTATGGTGGCGTTAGAAGCTGCTCAACGTCCGGCCCAAAGGGGCGGCGAGCGTTGGCGCGGCGGTTGTCAGAAAGAAAAATAAATGAGTCAGAACGTGGGATCTGTGCGGCAGGGAGGCGCGGCCAAGTCGCGAGACGGCTTCACCTCCAGCTTTGGCGTATTGGCTGCGACTCTCGGTTCCGCCGTGGGTCTCGGCAATATCTGGAAGTTTCCTTATCTGACCGGCACCAATGGCGGCGCCGGTTTTTTGGTGGTGTACGTGTTGGCCACATTGCTGGTGGGCCTGCCGGTGATGATCGCCGAGATCATGCTGGGTCGCAAAGCCAAGACCGACGCGGTGACGGCGCTGAAGACGCTGGCGCCCGCCGGCCAGCCGTGGTGGTTGATCAGCGCCTTCGGCGTGCTGGCCGCTTTCCTGATTATGGCTTTCTATTCGGAAGTGGCGGCCTGGGTATTCGCCTACGTGTTCAAATCCTTGGGCGGCGGCCTGTTGTCCAGCGACCCCAAGGCCACCTCGCAGGCGTTCAGCGCGCTGATTTCCGATCCGGTGCAGTCTTTGCTGTGGCAATGGCTGGTCTTGCTGTTGATCGGCGGTATTTTGCTGATGGGCGTGTCCAAGGGCATTGAGGCGGTGACCAAGAAGCTGATGCCCTTGTTGTTTCTGCTGCTGCTGGTGATCGGCGCGCGCAGCCTGATGCTGCCCGGCGCGGCCAAAGGGTTGAACTTTCTGTTCACCCCCGATTTTTCCAAGATCAGCGGCGCGGTGGTGCTGACCGCGGTGGGTTTGGCCTTCTTCAAGCTGTCCATCGGCATGGGCACCATGATCACCTACGGCAGCTATTTCCGCGATGATCAAAACATCCCCGTCACCACATTCCGGGTGATGTGCGCGGACTTATTCGTTTCCATTCTGGCCGGCATCGCCATTTTCCCCGCCGTGTTCGCTTTCGGCTTCGAACCGGCGGCGGGGCCGTCGCTGTTATTCATCACCATTCCGGCGGTGTTCGCCAGCATGCCGCTGGGCAATGTGTTCATGGTGGCCTTCTTCGTGCTGGCCGCAATCGCGGCCACCGGCGCGATGTTGTCCATCCTGGAGGTGCCGGTGTCGGTGTTCAGCGAGCGCTTCGGCATCAGCCGCGTCAAGGCCACCGTGATCAATTTGCTGTTGCTGGCCTTGGTGGGCGCGGGCTGCGCCTTGTCCAACAGCACGCTGTCCGGCTTCAAGCCTTTCGGCATGACTTTGTTTGATCTGTTCGACTTTGTAACCTCTAACCTGCTGATGCCTTTGGGCGGCATCTTCCTTTGCCTGTTCGTTGGCTGGGTGTGGGGCTTTGAACGGCTGAAGCAGGCGTTGAGCAATGAGGGCAAGCTGAAGAACGAGGGCTTGTTGAAGGCGCTGTTCTTCGTGCTGCGCTATGTGTCGCCGCTGTTGATTCTGGTGGTGATGCTCAAGGGCCTGGGCGTGATCTGAGCCGCGGCTCACGCTGAGGTCTTTGGATGCCAAGCGGAATGCACATGAGAAGGAGCCGGTAGGCTCCTTTTTCATTTTGCACAAGCGATCAGGGTTGGGCGACGTCGTCTTCCGGTATCACCACCGGCGGAGGCGTGAAGCCATTTATTTCTCGGGCGTTTTTTTCCAATAGCAGCACGATGCTGGTGTTGAGCGCGCCGAAAGCCCAGCTAACCAGGAAAAACACCGAATAGGCCGAAAGTTTGTCGTTGAACAGGATTTTGCCGTGCAGACTGAGCTCGGCCGGGTCGAAAATGGAAAAGAATACCCCAGTCGCCAAGATGGCGATGATGAAGGAGGGCCAGAACAGCAAGATGCCTTTTTTCATGAGTCATGCTCCTGTGGCTGCCGCAACGGAATGCTTGGGTGGCTGGTGTCAGGGTAATGGCCGGGCGTCGCGCTGTCAAAGCGCTGCGGCGACGGATGGCGGCCCGGAGAAGGGCTCTCCATGTTAGACTGTGGCTATCCGGTTTTTCTTGTCCAGCCGGCCAGGGCGCGCGCTTTTGGCCGGTTGTTGCGTAAAGTAATGGAGCCTTGCATGACCTCTTCGATCTTCTCCGCCGTAGAACTGGCGCCGCGCGACCCTATCCTGGGCCTGAACGAAGCATTCAACGCCGATACCCGCACCACTAAGGTGAATCTGGGCGTCGGCGTTTATTCCGACGACAACGGCAAGATCCCGCTGCTGGCGGCGGTGAAGGCCGCGGAGAAGGCTCGTCTCGAAACCATGCCGCCTCGCGGCTACCAGCCGATCGAAGGCGCTCAGGCTTACGACAGCGCGGTGCAGAACCTGTTGTTCGGCGCGGACAGCGAGTTGATCAAGGCGGGGCAGGTAGTGACCGCTCAGGCCTTGGGCGGCACCGGCGCCTTGAAAATCGGCGCGGACTTTCTGAAGCGTCTGAATCGGGAGGCTAAGGTCTACATCAGCAACCCTAGCTGGGAAAACCACCGCGCGCTGTTTGAGTCCGCTGGTTTCGAAGTGGAAAACTACCCGTATTACGACGCGGCCACCCGCGGCGTCGATTTCGACGGCATGCGCGCTTTTCTGGCGCAACTGCCGGCAGGTTCCGTGATCGTACTGCACGCCTGCTGCCACAATCCCACCGGCGCCGACCTGTCCGACGCGCAATGGGCCGAGGTGGTGCAAGTTTGCCGCGAACGCGGCCTGGTGCCCTTCCTGGACATGGCTTACCAAGGCTTTGCCGACGGCATCGACGCCGACGCCGTCGCCGTGCGCCTGTTCTCGGCCTCCGGCCTGCAGTTCTTCGTGTCCAGCTCCTTCTCCAAGAGCTTCTCGCTGTACGGCGAGCGCGTGGGCGCTTTGTCCATCGTCACCGCCGGCAAGGAAGAGTCCGCGCGCGTGCTGTCCCAGCTGAAGCGCGTGATCCGCACCAACTATTCCAACCCGCCGATTCATGGCGGCGCGGTGGTGGCCGCGGTGCTGTCCAATCCGGAACTGCGCCAGCTGTGGGAAGACGAGCTGGCCGGCATGCGCGATCGCATTCGCGCGATGCGCGTGGGCTTGGTCGAGGCGATCAAGGCCGAAGGCGTGGCTCAGGACTTTTCCTTTGTCGCCCAGCAGCGCGGCATGTTCTCTTATACCGGCCTGAGCGCGGCCCAGGTGGAGCGCCTGCGCGCCGACTTCGGCATCTACGCCGTGTCCACCGGCCGCATCTGTCTGGCGGCGTTGAACAACAAGAACCTGGCCTATGTGGCTTCCGCCATCGCTCAGGTGGTGAAGGCGGGCTAAGCCTGGCCGGTTTTGATGTCAAGCATCGCCAAAGCCCCGCAAGTCGGGGCTTTTTTTCAATCGGCCGATCGCCGGCCGTAGTCAAGGAGCAGATTCATGCAATTGCACAGCCGCAGCTTTCAAGACGGGGAACGCATTCCGGGCCGCCTGGCCTTCTGCGTGCCGGACGCGGGCAGCCATGTCGCGCTGTCCGACAACCTCAACCCGCATCTGACCTGGAGCGGAGCGCCGGCGGGGACGCGCTCGTTCGCGCTGATTTGCCATGATCCGGACGTGCCGTCGCGCGGAGACGACGTCAACCAAGAGGAGAGGGAAGTGCCTGCGGATCTGCCGCGAGTGGAGTTCTATCACTGGCTGCTGTTGGACATCCCCGCTGGACAGGACGAAATCGCCGAGGGCGGCCACAGCGCGGGCGTGAGCGCGCGCGGCAAGAGCGGCCCAGGGGCCCCGGGCGGTTTGCGTCACGGCGTCAACGACTACACCGGCTGGTTCGCCGGCGACGCGGCGATGGCTGGGGACTATTACGGCTACGACGGCCCATGCCCGCCGTGGAACGACAGCTTGGAGCACCGCTATGTCTTCACCGTGTACGCTTTGGATGTGGCCAGCCTGCCGGTGGTCGGGGCGTTGACGCCGGCCAACATCATGGCGGCTATCGACGGCCATGTGCTGGCGTCGGCAAGCCTGACCGGGCGCTATACGCTGAATCCGCGTTTGCTGTAACCGTCTCGCAATGTAAAGAAGTGGCAAAAAGGACAGTTTGTCTCTCTCCCAAGGCAGAGGCCTCTGGCAAGGGATTGCAGTGGGCTAATGAAATGCAGCATGATGTTGCGGCGTTTACCATCTCCGCGGCTGATTTGGTTAGGCGGCCGCTCTCACGCGGCGCTTTGAACCGCGGCCCGCCAAAAGCGGCAAACGATAACAACATCAAAGGGGATTAACTGTCATGGTTGCAAACACTGTTAAAGACAAGCTGCCGGCCGCCGTGTTGGCGACGGGGGCTTTTGACGCGGACGATGCCGATGTGCGCAACAATCTGGGGCTAATGGGTTTGTTGGATGTGAATTCCGGCGATGGCCGCTATCGCCTGACCGCAACGCTGGAGCCGGAGGTCGAAGGCGTGGACAATGTTCAGGCCTGGGTCTTGGAAATGGAGCTTGTGACTTTGGCCACTGGGCAGGTTCTGCGTTGCAAACAGGCCGGCGTCGCCTACGCCGGACCGACGCCGGGCAGCCATCTGCGCCGCCTATTGGCCAACGGTCAACTGCAGGGGTATTTGCAACTGGCCGCCTAACCCGGTTTCGCCGTCAGCAGGAAATAAGCCGCCGCGTCACGCCGCGGCTTAATTTTTTTCTCCGCCGGGTATTCATCGTCTACGAGCGCCTGCCGCGAACACTATAAAAAACGGTACAATCGCCGCAGTCGAGCCGACATCGGGTTCGGGCTTGGCCGTTAATTTTCGACATCGTCAGAGGTTGTGAACTGTGTGGTTTGTGCTGTGTGTGCTGCTGTTGATGCTGGGTGCGTTGGCTTGGCTGGTGTATACCGGCCGTGTCGTCTTGTCCGAATGGACCCAAAAGCTGGATCGCTTGTTGGGCATGTCGCCGCCGGAGCGCCATGGGCCGGACTACTTCGCTGAGGAGGTCGACGCCGGGCTGAGCGCAGCGGAGCCCGTGGCCGGGCAGCGAACCGAACCGACGGCGTCCCGCGACGCGGCTTCCGCCGCCGAACCGGGGCCGACAAGCCCCGCCGCGCCGCAGCCTGCCCCTGAGCGTGAAGCGCCGCTGGCCCCGCCCGAGCGTGAAACCATCGTGCTGCCGAAACGACAGGCTGCGCCACCTCAAGCCAAGTCCGAGCTGCCTACGCTGGAACTGTCCCGCGAATACCGCAAGCGTGTGCGCCAGCCGTCTGCCGAGCAAGAACAGGCCAAGGATCTGCCGGTGATTGGCTTGCATGAGCTGCAGCATAATTTGCAGTCGGACTATCGCCGTCGTCAGGCCTCCCGGGTGCTGACGCAGAACATCAAGGAGCAGGGTGCGTCCGCCTTGCCGATGATCGAGCCCAGCGAAGTGCGCGAGCAGTTGCGCCACATTCATTCCAAGCGCGGCAAAACCATGGCTGCGCCCCTTCCTGCCGCCATGCGTCCGCTGACCGTCAAGCCGCAGGAGGAGATGGAGCCGCAAATCGTGCCGCCTCCCGTGGTGCGGCATGAGTTGCCAGCCAGCGCGCGGCCGGCTCAACACGGCTGGCTGGCGCCGGCGCGGCCGTCGGCGCCGCCGGCTGAGCCGGAGGTCGTCGCCTTTGTCCAGGCTCCCGATGGTCTTGCCGCGCCGGCTGAGCCGGAAATCGTCGCCGCTGTCGACGCGTCCGATAGGCTTGCGGAGATGCCGGTGGAACTTGAGGCGGCTGCGGGCGCGCCGGATGCGATGTTCTCGGAACCAGAGGTCTTTGCCGACTCCGTGTTCGAGGCGTCGTCGGAGCCTGAAGTCGCCGCTGCTGTCGATTTGCCCGCGCCAACGCCTGCGGCGCCCGACATTGCCGTTTTAGCCGCGTCGCAAGCGCGTCTGTCCGAGCCGTCGCCGGCTTTCATGGCGACAAGAGCGCCGGACCCCGTCTCCTCTGAGGCGGATGCGCCGCACATCGCGGAGCCGGCGCCGTGGCGCTGGCCACAGACCCGTTCGGTGTTGGTGCAGGAGGAGGAAATGCCGGCCGTGGTGCAGCGCGAAAGCGTGCCGGCGGAGCCGCCGTCGGTGGCCGCCGCGGCGCAGCAGCTTGCCGCCAAGCCGCTGCCTTGGGTTTTGATCGATGCTCCCGTCGCCGCGACGGACGAAGCGTCGGCGGAGAAGGGGCTGCCTTGGGACGCCGCGTCTGAGCCCGACAGCTGGGCGCAACAGGCGCAGCAGCAGGTGGAGCGGGCCGCCGAGTCGGCGCCGCCCAAGCCGCGGCCGGTATACGACGATTACGGCTTGCCGGGACTGGATTTGCTGCGCCCGGCGGACGAGGCGACGGTAACTTGTTCGGAAGAGGAGTTGCTGGAGCGGGGCATCGTCATCGAGGAAAAACTGGCCGAGTTCAAGGTCAAGGTCAGCGTGGTGGACGCCTACGCCGGCCCGGTGATCACCCGCTACGAAGTGGAGCCGGCGGTGGGCGTGCGCGGCAATCAGGTGGTCAATCTGATGAAGGATTTGTCGCGCGCGCTGGGCCTGGCGGCGATCCGGGTGGTGGAAACCATACCGGGCAAAACTTGCATGGGTTTGGAGCTGCCCAATCCCAAGCGTCAGATGATCCGCTTGTCCGAAATATTCTCCTCCGAGGTATTCCAGCAACCGCGATCGCGTCTGACCCTGGCGCTGGGCAAGGACATCACCGGCCAGCCGGTGGCGATGGACTTGGCCAAGGCGCCGCACCTGCTGGTGGCCGGCACCACCGGCTCCGGCAAATCGGTGGGCGTCAACGCGATGATTCTGTCCATGCTCTACAAGGCGCGGCCGGATGAAGTGCGCTTCATCATGATCGATCCCAAGATGCTGGAGCTGTCTGTGTACAACGACATCCCGCACTTGCTGGCGCCAGTGGTCACAGATATGAAGCTGGCCGCCAACGCGCTGAATTGGTGCGTGGGCGAGATGGAGCGTCGTTACCGGCTGATGAGCGCGCTGGGCGTGCGCAATCTGGCCGGCTACAACGACAAGGTGAGCGAGGCCGAGGCCATGGGCCAGCGCATCGGCAATCCGTTCAGCCTGACGCCGGAAACGCCGGAGCCCTTGGAGGCGCTGCCCTTCATCGTAGTGGTGGTGGACGAGTTCGCCGATTTGATGATGGTGGCTGGCAAGAAGATCGAGGAATTGATCGCGCGCTTGGCGCAGAAGGCGCGCGCCGCCGGCATCCACTTGATCCTGGCCACCCAGCGGCCGTCGGTGGACGTGATCACTGGCCTGATCAAGGCCAATATCCCGACGCGGATCGCCTTCCAGGTATCCAGCAAGGTGGATAGCCGCACCATTCTAGATCAGATGGGCGCGGAAAGTCTGCTGGGCCAGGGCGATATGCTATTCCTGCCGCCGGGCACCGGCTATCCGCAGCGTGTGCACGGCGCCTTCGTCACCGACGACGAGGTGCATGCCATCGTCGAGCATCTGAAGCAGTTTGGCGAGCCGGATTATGTGGAGGGGTTGCTGACTGGCGAGAGCGAGGCGGAGGAGGAGTCCGCCGCGGCTACGGCCAAGGCGCAGGCGGCCAGCGAGAGTGATCCGTTGTACGACGAGGCGGTGGAAATCGTGATGCGCACTCGCAAGCCGTCGATTTCCTCTGTGCAGCGCCATCTGCGCATAGGCTATAACCGCGCCGCGCGCCTGATTGAAGAAATGGAAGCCGCAGGCATCATCAGCCCGATGGAAAGCAACGGCAACCGGACGGTGCTGGTGCCACAGCGCGAGCTGTGAAAATCGCTTTACGATCTCCTGCGCTTCGTGATGCTCATTACCTTATGAGCATTTCGCTTTCAAGGTAAGCACGTTCTGAGTGGTTTGCCGTCATAATGAAAAAGCGCGCCGCTTGCGGCGCGCTTTTTCATTTCTTCTGGTTTGGGCGGGGGTCAGCGACGGCGCTGGTCCTGATCGTTGCGAATACGGATCGGAGCCAGTTGGTCCTGGTCTTCCACCGGGCCGCTCAACATCTTGGCAACGACGACCACAGCGGCGATGAGGGCGAATAAAAGCAAAATTTCCATGGCATGGCTCCCCGAGGCTTGACTACAAAATATTGATGATGACGATTGCCGGCGAACAGGCCTGGAAGCAAAGTCGTCTATGGCGGCCCCCTGTGATTTCATTCTGGAACACAAGCCGCCGCAAGCTCAAGTAATAATTTGTGTCGGAAAGTTAAATTTCAAGACGCGCTGCGCTTTAGCGCGCGCATCGCCTGATCGATGCCCTGCAGCGTCAACCCGTACATGCGTCCGGACATCAGCTGGCGCAGCATGTGCAGCGACTGGGTGTAGTCCCAGTGTGCCTCCGGCACCGGGTTGAGCCAGGCGGCGTGCTTGAAGTGGCCAAGCAGGCGGCGCAGCCAGATTTCGCCGGCTTCCTGGTTCATGTGTTCGACGCTGCCGCCGGGGTAACTGATTTCATAGGGGCTCATGGTGGCGTCGCCGACGATGATTAGCTTGTAATCGGCGCCGAAAGTGTGAATCAGATCCCAGGTGGGAAAGGTCTGGGTGTGACGGCGGGCGTTGTCCTTCCACACGGACTCGTAGACGCAGTTGTGGAAGTAGAAATACTCCAGATGCTTGAACTCGGACTTCACTGCCGAGAACAATTCCTCGCAGGCCTTGACGTGATCATCCATCGAGCCGCCGATGTCGAACAGCACCAGCACCTTGACTGCGTTGCGCAGTTCGCGCTGCATGCGCAGGTCCAACATGCCGGCCTTGCTCGCGGTGGCGGCGATGGTGGCGTCCAAATCCAGCACTTCTTCTGCGCCGTCGCGGGCGAACTCGCGCAGCCGGCGCAGCGCGATCTTGAGATTGCGAGTGCCCAGTTCGACCGAGTCGTCGAAATTGCGGAATTCGCGTTGATCCCATACCTTCACCGCGCGACGGTGGCGCGATTCATGTTGACCGATGCGGATGCCGGCCGGATTGTAGCCGAAGGCGCCGAAAGGGCTGGTGCCGCCGGTGCCTATCCATTTATTGCCGCCCTGGTGCCGCTCCTGCTGCTCTTGCAGCCGCTGGCGCAGGGTGTTCATCAATTGCTCCCAGCCCTGCGCTTCCAGCCGGCGCTTGTCCTCTTCGGACAAGTGCTTCTCCACCTGTTTGCGCAGCCAGTCCTCCGGGATGCCGGTTTTCAGCTCGTCCAGCGTATGCGACAGGCCTTTGAAGTGCTTGCCGAACACCTGATCGAAGCGGTCGAAGTGTTTTTCATCCTTGATTAGCGCGGTGCGCGCCAGGTAGTAGAACGCGTCCACATCGCCGAAGGCGACGCGTTTTTGCAGCGCTTCCAGCAAGGTGAGGAATTCTTTCAGCGTGACCGGCAGGCCGGCGTCGCGCAGGGCGTAAAAAAAATCAATCAACATGGCGCGGCTAGAGGGTGACAGCGTGGGTGGGCGATGATATTCTTGTTTTAGAGCTGTGGCTCTAAACAATCGTTCGGATACTGCTATCCTAAGGATAATACAATGAATGCCGCCGCCATGCCCATTTGCCGGGATGATCTTCTGCAAGCGGAGTTTTCCCGCTTGCACCGCCTTAGCCGGGCCTCAGCGTTTCCGCCGCTGGGGCTGCGCCAGGATTGGCTTAAACGCCTGGAGAGCATGTTGCAGGACAATCGTCAGGCTTTCGTCGACGCGATCAGTCAAGACTTCGGCCATCGCAGCGCGGTGGAAACCCGGTTGGCCGAGTTGTTCCCCTCGCTGGAGGCCATACGTTACGCGCGCCGGCGGCTGCGTCGCTGGATGCGGCCGGAGCGGCGCGGAGTGTCGCTGTGGTTCCAACCGGCCGGCAATTGCGTGATGCCGCAGCCCTTGGGCGTTATCGGCGTGGTGGTGCCGTGGAACTATCCCTTGTTCCTGGCGCTGGGGCCGGTGGTGTCCGCGCTGGCGGCGGGCAACCGGGTCATGGTGAAGATGTCGGAATACACGCCGGCTACCGGCGCGCTGCTGCAGCGTCTGACCGAGCGCTACCTGGGGCCCGACGTGATGGCCGTGGTCAACGGAGACGCCGAACTGGCGCAGGATTTCACCAGGCTGCCTTTCGACCATTTGTTCTTCACCGGTTCGACTTCGGTGGGCCGTCATGTGATGCGCGCGGCGGCGGAGAACCTGACGCCGGTGACGCTGGAGTTGGGCGGAAAATCGCCGGTAATCGTCGCTCGGGGCGTTGATTTGCGCCATGCGGCGGAGGCCATCGTCGCCGGCAAGATGTTGAACGCCGGCCAAACCTGTGTGGCGCCGGACTATGTGCTGGTCAACGACAAGGACCGAGAGGCCTTGCTGGAAGAGTTGCGGCGCGCGGCGCGCCGGGCGTATCCAAGTTTGGCGGACAATCCCGATTACAGCGCCATCATCAACGAGCGCCATTGCCAGCGTCTGCTGCAATGGCTGGAAGAGGCGCGCGCGGCCGGCGCCGAGGTGGAACAGATCAACCCGGCGGCGGAGGACTGGCGGCCCAGCCGTAAATTTCCGCTAACCCTGGTGCAGGGCTGCCCGGAGGACGCGACTTTGTTGCGGGAGGAGATTTTCGGGCCGATTCTGCCGGTGCTGAGCTACGACAAATTCGACGAGGCGCTGGCCTACGTCAACGCGCGGCCGCGGCCACTGGCCTTGTATCTGTTCGACAGGGATACGCTGCGCATCGAGAAAACCTTGCGCGAAACCGTGTCGGGCGGGGTGGCGATCAACGACATCGCCCTGCAGGTGGTGCAGGAGGACTTGCCTTTCGGCGGCGTGGGTCCGTCCGGCATGGGGCATTGCCACGCCAAGGAGGGTTTCATGGCGTTTTCCAAGCTCAAGCCGGTGTTCCGGCAAAGCCGCTGGGCCGGCACCGCCTTGACGCGCGCGCCTTACGGGGCCGGCGTGGAGAGGTTGTTGAAATGGATGTTGCGCTGAGATGCTGAGCCGTCGTCAGTTGCTCAAAACCGGCCTGGGCGGCGCCGCGGCCTTGGCGCTGGCCACCTTGTTGGCCTCGCCGCAGCCGGAGGGTCCGGCGGAGGACTGGGCCGCGCCTTTGAAATTACGCGCCTTGACGCCGCGGGACGCCCAGTTGTTGGCGGCGATTGCCCCGGCCGTCTTGGGCCCGGGCATCGCGCCGCCAGAGGACGTGGTGCGTGGCGTGGATCGTGCGGTAGCCGGCTTGCCGCCTGCCATGCGGGCCGAGCTGCGTCAGTTGCTGGATCTGCTCGGCAACCCTTGGGGGCGACGCTGGATCGCCGGCGTGGCTACGCCGTGGAGGCTAGCGTCGGCCGAGGACGTCGCCGCCTTTCTGCAGCGCTGGCGAGGCAGCGCGTTTCCCCTGTTGCGCAGTGGCTACCAGGCCTTGCACCAATTGTTGAACGCGGCCTGGTACGGCAATCCGGCTAGCTGGCCGGCGCTGGGCTATCGTCAGCCGGCGGCGGTGATGGAGATGCTGCCGTGAGCCGCGCGACGATACCCGATCCGGTGGCGGCCGGCGTCGCCGCGGGCTGGAAGACGCTGGACGGCGCGACCTTGCCCGATCTGGAGTTGCGGGCGGACGTGGTGATTGTCGGCAGCGGGGCCGGCGGGGGCATGGCGGCGGAGCAATTGGCCGCGGCTGGGCTGGATGTATTGCTGCTGGAAGAAGGCGGTTTATACAGCTCGCGAGATTTCCGCTTGTTGGAAGCCAAGGCCTATCCTGAGCTGTATCAGGAGTCCGCCTGTCGCAAAACGGCGGACAAGGGGATTTCCATCTTGCAGGGGAAGGCCGTTGGGGGGAGTACCGTGGTGAACTGGACCAGCTCCTTCCGCACGCCGCCGGACACCTTGAGCTGGTGGCGGGAGCGGCACCGCTTGGGCGGCGTCAGCGAGGAGGCGATGCGGCCGTGGTTCGAGCAGGCCGAGGCGAGGCTGGGCGTTGCCGACTGGCTGCCGGATCCGAATCCCAACAACGCGGCGCTTGCCCGTGGTTGCGAGGCCTTGGGCATTGCCCATAAGCGCATCCGCCGCAATGTTCGCGGTTGCTGGAATCTGGGCTATTGCGGCATGGGCTGCCCCACCAACGCCAAGCAGTCGATGCTAGTGACGACGATCCCGGCGGCTTTGGAGCACGGGGCCAGGCTGATCAGCCGCGCTCGGGTTGACCGCTTGCGCGCCAATGCAGGCAGGACTCGGCTGGAGGGGCTGGAAGGGCGCTTTCTGGCGGCGGACGGGGTGGGCGAAACCGGACGTCGTTTCAAGGTGACGGCGGCTCAGGTGGTGCTGGCCGCCGGCGCCATCGGTTCGCCGGCCATCCTGCTGCGCAGCGGCCTGATCGATCCGGGAGGGCATACCGGGGCGCGGACCTTTCTACACCCGGTGCTGCTGTCCGCGGCGCTTATGCCTGAGCCGGTAGAGCCGTTCAACGGGGCGCCGCAGACGGTGTACAGCGACTACTTCATGCATGAGCATGCTTTGGACGGCCCCTTGGGCTACAAGCTGGAAGTGCCGCCCATCCACCCCTTGCTGGCCAGCATCACTTTTCCCGGTTTCGGCGCGGCGCAATCGGCTTTGCTGCGTCGCTTGCCGCATTTGCACGCGACGCTGGCCTTGTTGCGGGACGGCTTCCACACGGAAAGCCGCGGCGGCCAGGTGCGCTTGCGAGGCGACGGCTCGCCGGAGCTGGACTATCCCTTGAACGAGGTGGTATGGGAGGGCGCGCGCCGCGCCTGGTTGAGCATGGCCGAGATCCAGTTCGCGGCCGGCGCGCGACAGGTGCTGACGGTGCACGAGCAGGCCGGCCTGGCCCGCAGTTGGAGCGAGGCTCGGACAATGATAGCGGGGCTGGCGCTCAAGCCCTTGCTGGCCAAGGTGGTCAGCGCTCATGTGATGGGCGGGCTGGCGATGTCGGGAGACGCCGAGTCCGGGGTAGTGGACGAGTGGGGGAGGCATTGGCAGCTGGGCAATCTGACCGTGGTGGACGGCTCGGTGTTTCCCAGCAGCGTCGGCGCTAATCCGCAGCTGTCCGTCTACGCTTTCGCGCTGCGTTCAGTGGCGGCGCTATTGCAACGCATGCGGGGGGCGGGGGGCTGAGAAGCGGAGAGGCAAGAAAAAAGGGACCGCGAGGTCCCTTTTTGCACGACGCTGCCAGGCAGCGGCGAATCAGGCGAAGTTCTTGGCGACGAAGTCCCAGTTCACCAGCTTCCAGAAGCTGTCCATATAGTTCGGGCGGCTGTTGCGGTAATCGATATAATACGCGTGCTCCCACACATCACAGGTCAGCAGCGGCTTTTTGTCGGTGGTCAGCGGGGTGGCGGCGTTGCTGGTGGATACCAGGTCCAGCGAGCCGTCGGTGTTCTTCACCAGCCAGGCCCAGCCGGAGCCGAAGGTGCCGATGGCGGTTTGGGTGAAGGCTTTCTTGAAGTCGTCGTAGGAACCCCATTTGGCGTTGATGGCGTCGGCCAGCGCGCCTGCGGGCTTGCGCTCTTCGCCGGCGTTGGGGGCGAAGCCCAGCCAGTAGAAGGTGTGGTTCCATACTTGGGCCGCGTTGTTGAAAATGCCGCCGGAGGATTTCTTCACGATCTCTTCCAGGGAGGCGTTTTCAAACTCGGTGCCCTTGATCAGGTTGTTCAGGTTGGTGATGTAGGTCTGATGATGCTTGCCGTAGTGGAATTCCAGGGTTTCCTTGGAAATGTGCGGGGCAAGCGCGTCCAGCGCGTACGGCAGTTCCGGCAGTTTGTGTTCCATTATGCTCTCCTTGTTGAGAAAGTAAGCCGCATAAGCGGATGCTTTAGCCGCAAGTTTACTGGATTAAGCCGTTGGTCGCCAATAGTTGACTAAAAAAGTACAGTTTGGCAACTGGCCGGAGAATCTCGATTTCTTTTCCATTTATGCCGCTGCTATATCTGGGCCTGGAGCATCGGAGTGCCATAAGAGCCCTTGTTCTTCCCCCTATGTTTGCCCGAATGTGGTGCGTTTCCAAAACCTTCATCTCCTGATAGCCGCTATCAAAACCTGCCACTTCCACAGTGGGGATCGTGGGGTTGTGGACGGCATCCGTCAGATGGTAGCGTGAAGCTAGTGATCACCCCTCCGGGGTACGGGCGGTGTGCCGCTACCTATCCTGCTCAGAACCTGTTTACGATCTGCAACGCGTCGTGGAGCCTTACACGGTGAGTACGTCTTCAAAATGCTCATGTACCGTATGTACACTCCGCTTTTTCAGCCGCAACGCCTTGTCGCGCCCTTGCTCGCGAGATCGTAAACAGCTTCTCATAACCAGCGAGGGTAAGAATGGATATCAGGAAATTACGCCATGCTCTGGGGCTGGTGGAGCACCTTTCATTCAGTCGCGCCAGCATTGAGGTCAATCTGAGCCAGCCCGCCTTGTCGCGTAGCATTCAGGCATTGGAAGCAGAGCTGGGCGTACCGTTGTTTGATCGAGTTTCCACGGGGGTCGAGTTGACTCCTTATGGCGAGGTGTTTGCTGAGCGGGCGCGGAGAATTCTTGCTGAAACCAATGAATTACACCGAGATATTGAGTTGGTGCGTCGTGGGGAGTCTGGTGAGATCTCGCTGGGTTTCGGGCCAACGGCGGCGGCGTTGCTGAAAGGGCCGTTATTAGCGCATTTTGCCTCGACAAGGCCGCAGCTGCGTTTGACGCTTAAGGGAGGCACTTATGAGGAGCTATTAAGGCTATTGCTGGATGAGCGCATTGATGTTTTTTTCGGTGATGCGGCGCTCCTGTCGTATCGCCATGATTTGCTGGTGGACTCCCTGCCTAGCTGGCCCAGCGCCTTTTTCTGTGCCAGCACTCATCCACTGGCGGCCAAGTCCTCGGTTCAGGCCAATGAAATGCTCGAATATCCATTAGGGTGCATCAAACTATCCGCCTGGGCTATGGCGGATTTGGAGGCCTATTTTGAACGCTCGATTGAGATGGCGATTTGTTTCCAGACCGACAATGCTCATGACCTTGAAACCATGGCCTTGAGAGGGCAGCAGGTCGTCTTTGGCAGCCGTCCTCTCTTTTGGCAATCACTCCAAGCTGGCCAATTGCGGGAAATCATCTTGAGCCCGCCCCTGCATCGCAGGGCGCGTTTCGGTTCGGTGAGTCTGGCCGGGAGGACGTTGGCGCCATCGGTGCAAAGCGCCAAAGTACTGGCTCATGATGTGTTTTCCGGTTATGCCGAGCAGTTGGCCGCCATGGAGCCGGACACCGCTAGGTGACCGACTTTAGGCGCAGAGGCTTTGGTTCAACGCTGGCCTGAACGCTGGAGGTCCAGCAGCAACGGGTCAATGCTGCGGTTGGCGCGCCAGGTATAGAAACCAGTTATGGCGACGCAGAACCAATACAGGCCGACTCCAGCAACGAGCCCGGTAGTCAGAGGGGAGGAGGCAAACAGTGGCAGGGTCAGCCAGTGTGGGGAAAATGCGATTGAGAGAATAAAAGCAAAGTAGACACCCAAAGTCAGTAAGGTCATACCCAGGCTTAGCCTGAGTCTTGTTTTCTTCAGGACCATCAACTGGGCGTGACTGATGGACATGGTTGAGGCGGGCATGAGTTTCTCCTGTTTTAATGAGCGCTGGGGTGGTGAATGCCGATGCCGGTGAGGGAACGGTAGTACTGGGCATCGAATCCGGCTCGTTCATCCTGGGCAGATGGGCTTCGGTCTGTGACGGAAGCGAGCCAGGCGGCGGCAAAGGCCATGGTCATGGAGAACAGTGCTGGGTTCGAGTAGGGAAAGATCGCGCTGTCATGCCCCAGTATCTCAACCCAGACAGTTGGGCCAAGGATTAACAGACCCACAGAGCTGATGAGTCCACTCAGGCAGGCGGCGATGACGCCGCGGGTCGTCAACCCTCTCCAGAAGATGGAGAGGAACAGCATGGGAAAATTGGTGCTGGCAGCAATAGCGAATACCAGTCCCGCCATGAAGCTGATGTTCAGATGCTGTACCAGTTGTGAGAGCAGCACGGAGAGCGCGATCAGAGTGATGCTGGCGATGCGGGAGATCCGGAGCTCGGTTGCCGAATCACGCTTTGGCTGCTGGAAAAGATGTGTATAGATATCATGGCCAACCGCCGAGGCGCCGGAGATTGTCAGGCCTGCAACCACGGCCAGAATAGTGGCAAAGGCTACGGCGGACATGATGCCGAGAAACCACTCGCCGCCAAAAAATGAGCCCAGATGCATGGCCGCCATATTGTTGCCGCCGATAAGAAGCTGGGTATCGGGCCGGATGAACTTGGGGTTCTGCATCACGAATATTGTTGCGCCGGCTCCAATTACGACCACCAGGGTATAAAAATAGGCGATGATGCAGGTGGCGTAGAAGGCTGATTTACGAGCGGCGGCGCCATTCTTTACGGTGAAGAATCGGATCAGAATATGGGGCAAACCCACCATGCCAAAGATGAGAGAGATGCCAAGGGAGATGGTATTGATCGGATCGGCAATCTGATTGCTGGGGGCGAGTACGGCCATGCCTTGTGGATGGGCCTGAATGACTCTGGCGAGTAAGCGATCAGCACTGAAACCAACGGTTCTTAGTACCATAAAACAGAGAAAGCTGCCGATTACCAGCAGCAGGGCCGCCTTGATGATTTGTACCCAGGTGGTGGCCAGCATACCGCCAAACAAGACATACAGCAGAACTAGGATTCCTACCGTGCTGACGGAGAGAAGGTAGGAGGTGCCAAACAGGAGTTCGATTAATTTTCCTGCCCCTACCATCTGAATCACCAGGTAGAACAGGACGATAAGCAGTGAGTTGACGGCAGTCAGTAAATGAATCGGGCGTTTTTTCAGGCGAAAAGCGACCACATCGGACAGCGTGAAGTGGCCGAGATTGCGCAGGGGTTCGGCAATCAGAAACAGGAGTATCGGCCAGCCGATTAAGGTTCCCACCCCGTAGATCAGGCTGTCATATCCATAGATCGCCTGCATGGCAACGGCTCCCAAAAAGGATGAAGCCGACATATAGTCTCCAGCCAGCGCAAAGCCGTTTTGCCAGGACGAGATACCGCCACCGGCGGTATAGAAGTCGGCGGCAGAACCATTGCTCTTGCTGGCCCAGCGGGTGACGCCGAGGGTGAGAGCCAGCAATAGAACAAAGGGGAGCAGTGTGTTCCATTGGATGGGCTCATTGCCGCCGGATGCCGCATTGGCGGTATTGGTCAGCAGCAGGCCGGTGCAGCAAAAGAGCAGCGGAAGGCGGGACATACTTACCTCCTGGCGATGGAGTGCTTGTGCTATAAGGTGTGGCTCTGTTCTTGCCGGATTCCGCAAGAGTAGGTAAGCCGCGACAGCAGCCGGTTCTTAGTAGCCGGTTTACGATCTGCTACGCCTTCTGAGACGTGGCTCGATGAGTGCACTTTCGAAATGCCCATGTACCTCTGGACATTTCGTTTTCTCAGCTGTTTTCGCCTTGTCTCGCTCGGACTTGCGAGATTGTGAACACGCCTCTTAGGCGCCGAGCCGGCGCTGCACGATTTGATCAAACATGGCCACCCCGATGGGAGCAACGTCGTCGTTGAAGTCATACTGTGGGTGGTGGCACATATGTCCCCCTTGTCCAAGCAGGAAATGGCAGCCAGGGCGTAGTTGAAGAAACTCAGCCACATCATCGCCCGCCATGATCGGGGTGATATCCTCAAGCAAATGCGCGGCGCCGACGACTGTCTGGGCTGCGGCTATGACATGCCGGGTAAGCTCCGGATCGTTGATGACCGGAGGGGTGCTGCCTGACAGGGCCAGTTCAATTTGACAGCGGTGGGTTAGCGCCACGCCGTCACAAATCTGCCGCATGCGCTGCAGGGCCTGTTGTTGAACCGGGCGGGACAGAGTGCGCAGCGTTCCTTCCAGCAGGGCGTGTTCAGGGATGACATTGGCGGTTGCGCCTGCCTGGAATCGACAAATACTGATAGCGGCGCTTTCCAAGGGGTCAACAGAGCGGCTGATGATAGTTTGGAGGGCGGAAACGAGAGTCGCGCCGACGACTATGGGATCAATGCTCAGATGCGGCGTGCCGCCGTGACTGCCCACACCGGTAATATGAATAGAGAAGAAATCAACTGAAGCAAGCTGGGCACCGGTTCGGACGCCGATACTGCCTGCCGGTATTGGGGGGTGGTTGTGCAGAACATAGATCTCATCGAAGGGAAAGCGTTGCAGCAGGCCATCTTTCAGCATGGATTGACTACCTTGCAGTATCTCCTCTGCGGGCTGGAAGATCAGGACGATCCGACCACGAAACCTGCGTTCCTGAGCCAGCAGACAGGCGGTGCCCAATAGAATGGCCGTATGGCCATCATGCCCGCAGCCATGAAAGACGCCAGGCAGACAGGAGCGGTGGGCCGTTTCCCCTGCTTCGGCGATGGGGAGGGCATCTATGTCGGCACGCAGGGCAATGGACGGCCCAGAACCCAGCGAGCCATGAATAATGCCGACGACCCCGGTCCGACCAATGCCCGTATGCGTCTCAATATCCCAGCCGCGTAGTTTGCGGGCGACAAATTCCGAGGTGTTGTGTTCCTGAAAAGCAATTTCTGGCTGGCGATGGAGCTGATGCCGCCAAGCTTGCATATCCGGGATCAGGGTTTGGATAGCTGGACGTATCGGCATGTCAATGAGTCCTTGTTAATGAGTGGCGAAGGGATCATTTACCTCTCTGGGCACTATACGGGATGGAAAATGCTTGAGGCCAATGCAAAGTTTGAGTTGAATCATGCGTGCTTTGCATTGTGCAGATGAATTAAACGCCATAATTTCATTATTTTTTATCGATAATAATGTGGAGAGATAAGGTTTGTTATTTTGTGCTTGGGAAAATATGCGCGGAATTATTTATACAGTAATGCGGAAATGGGAAAGGGTGGGCTTCATTGCAATATGATGTTATCGTCATCGGCGCCGGCGCCGCCGGCCTGATGTGCGCGGCCACGGCCGGCCAGCGCGGCCGCCGCGTATTATTGCTGGACCATGCGCGCAAGCTGGCGGAGAAGATTCGCATTTCAGGCGGCGGCCGCTGCAATTTCACTAATCTCCACGCCCGTTTCGACTGTTATCTGTCGGCCAATCCCCATTTTTGTCGCTCGGCGCTGGCGCAGTACACACCTCAGGATTTCATCGCCATGGTGGAGCGCCACGGCATTGGCTATCACGAGAAGAAGCTGGGCCAGTTGTTTTGCGACGACGGCAGCGAGCGCATCATCGCGATGCTGGACGAGGAGTGCCGGCTGGGCGGGGTGGATAGGCGGATGGAGACGCAGATTCTGAAAGTGAGCCGAGAAGCGGACGGTTTCGCGCTGGACACCGGCGCCGGCAGTTTCCGCGCGACCTCGCTGGTGGTGGCGACCGGCGGTTTGTCGATTCCGCAGATCGGCGCGACGCCATTCGGCTACCAGTTGGCCGAGCAGTTCGGCCTGGAACTGACGCCTCTGACGCCGGCCCTGGTGCCGCTGACCTTCCACGTGGAGGACGCGGAAGCGTTTGCGCCGCTAGCCGGCGTGTCCTTGGAGGTGGAGGCGAGCGCCGGCAAGGGCCGTTTCCGCGAGAACGTGTTGTTCACCCACAAGGGCGTGTCCGGCCCGGCCATCCTGCAAGCGTCGTCTTATTGGCAGCCCGGCATGACCCTGGAGCTGGATTTGCTACCGGACGCGGACGCGGCGGCTTGGCTGGAGCAAAAGGCCGGCAGCGAGCAGCTTATCGCCAACGCGCTGGCCGAGTTCGGCTGGCCCAAGCGCTTCGCCGAGGCCTGGCTGGAGCGCGAGGGCTGCAATAAGCGACTGAAGGATTTGTCGCCCAAGCAGCGTCAGCAGCTGGCCGAACGGCTGCACGGCTGGCGGGTCAAACCCAACGGCACTCAGGGCTATAAAAAGGCCGAGGTGACGCTGGGCGGGGTGTCGACCAAGGCCTTGTCGTCCAAGACCATGATGGCCAACGCCGTGCCCGGCCTGTTCTTCATCGGCGAAGTTGTGGACGTCACCGGCTGGCTGGGCGGCTACAATTTCCAGTGGGCCTGGTCGTCAGGCTATGTGGCCGGGATGCATTGCTGATCTTGGAGCCTGTTTATGATCTCGCGAGCAAGGGCGAGACAAGGCGAAAACGGCTGAAAAAGCGGAGTGTGCATACGGTACATGAGCATTTTGAAGATGTTTTCAACGCCGTATCGCCGACGCGTAGCAGATCGTAAACAGGTTCTTAGTCCGCCGCCAGGAACCACACGTTCTGGATCTTGCCGTCGATGATTTCATAGACGGCCGCCACTTCGAAGGGCTGCTCGGCCACGCCGCTGACGCGTTCGTGGTCGATTACCTTGTTGCCGAACTCGATGCGTTTGACCAGTTCGGCGTGCAGGTCCGGCAAGTTGAAGCGCTGGCCGGCGTAGAAATCTCTCAGGGCGGCTTTGCCGCGCAGGCTGGGCTCCGCGCCGGGCAGCCGGTACACCGTCACGTCGTCGGCGTAGACGGCGAGGAAGGGCTCCAGCTGGCGTTGGTTGTAAGCGTCGAGTTGTCTTTGGACGAGGGCGGCGGGCGTCATGGCGGCTCCTGTGGAATGAGCTTTCGATGCTGGGGCCGCGCGGGGCGCGTGTCAACGCATGCTCAGCGAGTGGCGGTTTCGGGTTAAAATCTGGTTTTGCCTGATCCAGGCTTGCTTTATTCGCGCGGCCAGGCCGCGCCATCACTCCGAGTCTACATGACTGAATCGTACGAAAATTTTGACAGCGAGATGGCGGCGATTCGCACGCCGCCTCATTCGATTGAAGCCGAACAATCGGTGCTGGGCGGCTTGTTGCTGGACAACAGCGCCTGGGACAAGATCGCCGACGTGGTGTCCGAGGCGGACTTTTACCGCCATGACCACCGACTGATCTACAAGCATGTGGCCAGGCTGGTGGAGCTGGCGCGACCCGCCGACGTGGTTACCGTTTCCGAGAGCCTGGACAAGAACGGCGAGCTGGGTAATGTCGGCGGCTTGTCCTACCTGGCCACGCTGGCGCAGAACACGCCGTCCGCCGCCAATATCCGCCGCTACGCGGAGATCGTGCGCGAGCGCTCCATCATGCGCCAGCTGGCGCTGGTGGGCACCGAGATTGTCGAAGCCGCTTATGCGCCGATGGGGCGCGACGCCTCGCAACTGCTGGACGAGGCCGAGGGCAAAGTGTTCCAGATCGCCGAATCCACCGCCAAATCCAAGCAGGGCTTCCTGGAAATGCCGGGCCTGCTGAAGGAGGTGGTGGAGCGCATCGACATGCTCTACAGCCGAGAGAACCCGGACGAGGTCACTGGCGTGCCCACCGGCTTCATCGATCTGGACGCCAAGACCTCGGGCCTGCAAGCGGGCGATCTGATCATCGTCGCCGGCCGGCCGTCCATGGGCAAGACCGCGTTCTCGATGAATATCGCCGAGCACGTGGCGGTGGAGCAGCATCTGCCGGTGGCGGTGTTTTCCATGGAGATGGGCGGCACGCAGCTGGTGATGCGTATGCTGGGTTCGGTGGGGCGGCTGGATCAGCACACGCTGCGCACCGGCAAGCTGGGCGACGACGACTGGCAGAAGCTGACCTATGCGATAGGCAAGCTGTCCGAGGCGCCGATGTACATCGACGAAACCGCGGCGCTGACCGCGCTGGAAGTGCGCGCCCGCGCGCGCCGGCTGGCGCGCCAGCACGGCGGCAAGCTGGGTCTGATCGTGATCGATTACTTGCAGCTGATGTCGGGTTCGGGCCGCGGCGACAACCGCACCGCCGAGCTGGGCGAGATTTCGCGCGGCCTGAAAGGGCTGGCCAAGGAGTTGCAGGTGCCGGTGATCGCGCTGTCCCAGCTGTCGCGGGCGGTGGAGCAGCGTCCCAACAAGCGGCCGATGATGTCGGACTTGCGGGAATCCGGCGCCATCGAGCAGGATGCCGACTTGATCGTCTTCATGTACCGGGAAGAGTATTACAACCCGGAGAACCAGGAAGTGAAGGGCTTGGCGGAGGCCATCATCGGCAAGCACCGTAACGGTCCCACCGGCGCGGTTCGGCTGGCCTTCGTCGGCAAGTACGCCAAGTTCGACAACGCCGCCACGCTGGGCGTCAGCGGTTGGGCGGACAGCGACTCCTAAGAACCTGTTTACGATCTGCTGCGCGTCGGCGATACGGCGTTGAAAATGGTTTCGAAATGCTCATGTACCGTCTGTACACTCTGCTTTCTCAACCGTTTTCGCCTTGTCTCGCCCTAGCTCGCGAGATCGTAAACACGTTCTAAGATGGTTCTGTGAGCATACGAGGCATTCCATGAGCTTTTTCGACAAGCATGTATTCATCTGCTGTAATCAGCGCGCCGGCTGCGAGGATTGCTGCAACAATCACGGTTCCAGCGAGCTGCTGGGCTATATGAAGGACAAGGTCAAGGCGCTGGGCCTGGCCGGCGAGGGCAAGATCCGCGTCAACAAGGCGGGCTGTCTTGGGCGCTGCGACGACGGTCCGGTGATGGTGGTGTACCCGGAGGAGACCTGGTACACCTTCGTGGATAAGGAAGATATCGACGAAATCGTCGCCGAGCACATGGTGGGCGGGCGCGTGGTGGAAAGGTTGAAGATCTGATGTTGAAGGCAATGAACAAGCAAGTGGTGGCCGGTCCGGCCGGCGGCTTGGAAACCATCGTTGTGTCGGCGCAGGGCGAGGCGCGCGGCATCGCGGTGATCTGCCATCCCAACCCGCTGCAGGGCGGCAGCAATACCAACAAGGTGGTGCAGACCGCGGCCAAGGCCTTGTCGCAGCTGGGCTATGTCTGCTACTGCCCGAATCTGCGCGGCGTGGGCGACAGCGAGGGACAGCACGATTACGGCATCGGCGAGGTGGAGGACGTGATCGCCGTGGTGGAACACGCGCGCCGCGAGCAGGGCGATCTGCCGCTGGCGTTGGCCGGTTTTTCCTTTGGCGGCTTCGTCGCCGCGCGCACCCGCGCGCGCATAGCGTCGGATAAATTGCTGCTGATGGGCGTGGCGGTGGGCAAGTACGAGACCCCTACGCCGGAAGTGCCGGCCAACACGCTGCTGATTCACGGCGAGGAGGATGAGGTGATTCCGCTGTCCGCGGTGATGGATTGGGCCCGACCGCAAGGCTTGCCGGTAGTGGTGTTTCCCGGCGCAGGCCATTTCTTCCATGGCCGGCTGGTGCAGCTGGCGCAGACGATTCAACGCTGCTGGTAAGGCGTCTTCAGGCTCCGGCGCAAAAAAACCGGTCATCCATGCGATGGCCGGTTTTTTTTATCAGCGGTGCAGTTCGCCCGCGGCTTCTGGCTGGAACGTGATCTCCAGCACCTTCAGGCGGATGCTGCCGGCCGGGGTTGGCCAGTCAATGCTTTGGCCGACGGACAGGCCCAGCAAGGCGGCGCCGATGGGCGCCAGCACCGAGATCTTGCCCTGTTCGCTGTCCGCTTCGCGGGGGTAGACCAGGGTCAGGGTTTTTTCCTGGGCGTTGTCGAGCTGGACCCGCGCGCAGCTGTTCATGGTGATGATGCCGGCGGGCATGGCGGAGGGCTCCACCACATCGGCGCGCTCCAGCTCGGCTTCCAGCGCGGCCGCGGTGGGGTGGCCGCTCTCGCAATCCTCCAGCAGCGCGGCGAGGCGCTCATAGTCCAAAGAGGACACCGTGATGGCCGGGCTTGTCGACATATGCAACTCCTTCAGATAGACAAAGGGCACCGCAGGGTGCCCGATGATTTATTGCGCGAAAAGCGTGTGTGCCAATGATATCGCTTGTAACCGCGTGTAACAAGGCTTGGCGGCTCAATCGCCAGGAATACTGGGCTTTGGGCCGGGCTTGTAGTATGGCCTGGCGTTCAGCCTAGCAGCGACAGCGCCGCGCGGGGGCCGACATTGGCCTGAGCCTGGGCGGCGAGGCCGGTTTGCCCCAGGATCTGTTTGGCCGCCAGCTGCGCCGTCGCGGCGGCGAAGTCGGTGTCGCTGATGCGGCTATTGGCGGCGGCGGTGTTGAGCGAGGCGGTTTGCAGGTTGTTGATGCTGGCTTCGAAGCGGTTGCTGATCGAGCCCAGGGTGCTGCGAGTGTTGGCCAGGGTGTTCAGATCGGTGTTGGTGCTTTGCTGCGCGGCCAGCGCGCCGGCCTGGGTGCTGATGTCTATGGTGCCGGTGGCGTTCAGATTGGCGTTGTAGCTGTTCAAGCCGCCGCTGGTCGGCGCGGCGGCCAAATTGACGCCGGATATGTTCACTTGGTTGTCCGCGCTGCCGTTGGGGCCCACCTGAAAGGTGGTGGTGGCGTTGCTGTTCAGCAAGGGGGTGCCGTTGAATTCGGTGCTTTGCACAATGGCGGAATTGGCCTGGGTCAACTGGTCCACTTGCTGCTGCAGCGCCTGACGGTTGCTGGCGCTGAGCGCGCCGTTGCCGGCTTGAATCGCCAGTTCCTGGATTTGTTGGGTGTTGCTTTGTAGCTGGTTGAGGGCGCCGTCGGCGGTCTGGGCCAGCGAGATGCCGTCGTTGGCGTTGTTGATCGCCTGATTGTTGCCGTTGATCTGGGCCAGCAGCGCTTCGGAGATGGCGGCGTTGGCCGGGTTGTTGGCGGCGTTGTCGGTGGTTTTGCCGGCCGAGAGTTGGGCCAGCAGCTTGTCTTTGGCTTTCTGGGTCTGGTTCAGCTGGTTCTGCCCCTGAAGCGCGCTCAGATTGCTATTGATGGTCAGTGCCATGGCCGGCTCCCGCTGGATGTGGTTTCACTTCTTCAGTGTAAGAAAGCGCGCGGGGCAGGGCAAGCCGGGTTTTGGGTAAAGTCGCGCCGCGTCTGATGGCGCGGGCATGGGCATGAAAAAGCCCGGCGGCGCCGGGCTGATGATTGAGCATTCGTTTTATTTGCCGGGCTTGGGCGGCGTGCCGGCGGACTGGGTCAGGATTTCGTAGCCGCTGTCGGTGACCAGCACGGTGTGCTCCCATTGCGCGGACAGGCTGCGGTCCTTGGTGACCACGGTCCAGCCGTCGCCCAGCATGCGCAGGTGGCGCTTGCCCTGGTTGATCATCGGCTCGATGGTGAAGATCATGCCGGCCTGCAACTCCAGCCCGGTGCCGGGGCGGCCGTAGTGCAGCACTTGCGGCTCTTCGTGGAATTTTGTGCCGATGCCGTGGCCGCAGAATTCCTGCACCACGCTGTAACCGGAGTTTTCCGCGTGCTGCTGGACGGCGTAGCCGATGTCGCCCAGCGTGGCGCCCGGCTTGACCTTGTCTATGCCGCGCCACATGCATTCGTAGGTCACGCGGGACAGGCGGCGGGCGTGTTCGCTGACGTTGCCGACGTGGTACATGCGGCTGGTGTCGCCGTGGTAGCCGTCCTTGATCACGGTGACGTCCAGATTCATGATGTCGCCGCTTTTCAGGGGCTTGTCGTTCGGGATGCCGTGGCAAATCACGTGGTTGACCGAGGTGCATACCGATTTGGGATACGGATTGTGACCGTCCGGCGCGTAGTTCAGCGGCGCCGGGATCGCGCCCTGCTCATTGACGATGTAGTCGTGGCAGAGCTTGTCGATGGCCTCGGTGGTGACGCCGGGCTTGATGAAGGGGGTGATGTAGTCGAGGACTTCCGACGCCAGGCGGCCGGCGATCCGCATCTTTTCGATGTCTTGGGCGGTTTTTAGTTGGATGCTCATGGGGTTCTGGTGATGTGCGTGTCTGCGGCTAATGAGACGTATTCTAGCAAAAACGCCCCCGGCTCGGCAGTGCTTGTCGGGCTGGGGGCGCGTTGGCGTTCAAATCAGGCGCATCTTGAACTGCTTGCCCTTGATCTTGCAGGCGGACAGACGCTCCAGCGCTTGCTCGGCGATGGCGCGGTCCAGCGCCACGAAGCTGGCGAATTCGAAGATGTTGATCTTGCCGATCTGGGCGCCGGTAAAGCCGGCGTCGCCGGTCAGCGCGCCGAGGATGTCGCCGGGGCGCAGCTTTTCACGCTTGCCGCCGGCGATTTCCAGCGTGACCATGGGCGGCAGGAGTTGGCCGCCGGGAGCCGGGGTCAGCTGGTCCAGCTTGGCCCAGGTCAGCGGCGCCTGCTGATAGCTTTCAATCAGCGCCAGCCGCTTGTCGTCGTTGTCGGCGGCCAGGGTCAGCGCCAGGCCCATCGCCTCGCCGCGGCCGGTGCGGCCGATGCGGTGGATGTGGATTTCCGGATCATGAGTGACGTCGACGTTGATCACCAGATCCAGTTCCTTGATGTCCAGGCCCCGCGCGGCGACGTCGGTGGCCACCAGCACGGTGGCGCTCTTGTTGGCGAAGCGCAGCAGGATCTGGTCGCGCTCGCGTTGCTCAAGGTCGCCGTACAGCGCCAGCGCGTTGAAGCCGCGGGCCTGCAGGTCGCGCACCAGCTCCTTGCAGCGTTCCTTGGTGTTGCAGAAGGCCAGCGCGGAAGTCGGGCGCAGGTGTCGCAGAATCGTGGTGACGGTTTCCAGCCGCTGTTCCGGCTTGATTTTGTAGAACCATTGTTCGATGCGCCCGCTGTCGTGCAGCGATTCCACCTGGATTTCCTGCGGGCGGCGCATGAATTGAGCACTGATCTTGCGGATGTCTTCCGGGTAGGTGGCGGAGAACATCAAGGTTTGGCGCTGGCGCGGGCAGGCGCGCACGATGCCGACGATTTCCTCGATGAAGCCCATATCCACCATGCGGTCGGCCTCGTCCAGCACCAGAGTGCCGACGCCGGACAGATTCAGCGAGCCGCGGAACAAGTGGTCCTGCAACCGGCCCGGGGTGCCCACCACGATGTGGGCGCCGTGCTCCAGCGAGCCGATCTGCGGTCCCATGGGGCTGCCGCCGGTCAGGGTCACCACTTTGATATTGTCTATGCTGCGCGCCAGCCGGCGGATTTCCTGCGCCACTTGGTCGGCCAGTTCGCGAGTGGGGCAGAGCACCAGAGCCTGAACGCCGAACCAGCGCGGATTCAGCCGCGCGAGGATGCCCAAGCCGAAAGCCGCCGTCTTGCCGCTGCCGGTCTTGGCCTGGGCGATCAGGTCTTGGCCGTCCAGGATCGCCGGCAGGCTGGCGGCCTGGATGGCGGTCATGCTGTGGTAACCCAGGCTATCCAGATTGGACAATAGGGCGGCGGGCAGGGGCAGAACGGAGAAAGCGGCTTTTTTCACAATGACTTGGCGTATTACGGTATCGGGCTGCGAGTGTAACAGGCCGGCGGCCAACGGCCAAATCGGATGTCCGCCGGCGACGGGATTTATACCGTGAAGCGCGATACTGATTCCGTCAGCCGCTGCGCCAATTGCTCCAGTTGCTCGGCGGCGTTCACGGTCTGGCCGATCTCTTGGTCATTGGTTTGAGCCATCTCGGCGATGGCGTCGATGCTGCCGGTCACGGATTGGCTGGCGGCGCGCTGCTGTTCGGTGACAGCGACGATCTGGCGCAGGCCCTGGCGCACCTCGGCGACGGACTGGTTGGCGGCGTCCAGCACGCGGGACACGCTGTCGGCGGACTGGCGGCTGGCGGTCAGCGAGGACAGGCCGGCGTTGACAGCAGCGCGCACCGCGTCGGTTTTCTGGTTGAGCGCGCCGGTCACCGCGTCGATCTCGCTGGCGGAGCGGGCCGATTTCTCAGCCAGCTTGCGCACCTCGTCGGCCACCACCGCGAAACCGCGGCCTTGCTCGCCGGCGCGCGCGGCCTCGATCGCCGCGTTCAAGGCCAGCAGATTGGTCTGTTCGGCGATTTCGCGCACTTCCTTGGTCATATTGGTGATGCTGGAGGTGGAGCTGGCCAGCTCGGTTTCCGCCTGCGCCATCAGCCGCACCGCTTGCTCCGCCTGGCTGATTTCGAGCTGAAGCTGGCTGAGGCTGGTACGGCCGTCCTCGGAGCGCTGCAGGCTCTGGTCGGCTTCGGCGCTGACATCCTCCGCCTTGCCGGCGATTTCACCGATATGGCTGGCCAGTTGCTCCACCGCGTCGGCCGCGGATTGGGATTGACGGTTTTGCTTGTGGGAGCTTTCGGCCAGGTGGGCGGCGCCGTCGGCCAACTGGCGCGAGGACTGCGACACCGCGCCGGCGGAGGCGCCGACATGGCGCACCAGCTCCGCGATGGCGGCCAGCATCTGGTTGAAGCGCTGCGCGGTATCGCCGATTTCGTCGCGGCTGCGCACCGGCAGCCGCCGCGTCAGATCGCCTTCGCCCTGGGCCAACTCCGCGAGGCCGGTCGACATCGCCTGCAGCGGCCGGGTGACGAGGCGGCGCGCCAACAGGAAGACCACCGCCATCAGGGGCAGGGAAGCCAGGATGGCGAACAGAATGCTCTGATCGCGGAAACGGCTGACCGAGGCGTAAGGCTTTTCCAGAGAGACGCGCATGCTGACCACGCCCAGCGGCGTCTTGTCCGCCACCTGGTGGCACATCATGCAGTTTTTGCCCAGATAGTTGCGAGAGGCCAGCGCCGGATAGACCACGCGCAGATGTTCGCCCAGCGCCGGGGTGGATTCAATCTGGATATGGGGTTTGCCGTCGCGCAAGGCCTGTTGCTCCACCGTGTCGCCGCTCAGATTCTTGTCGCCGGCGTTGCCGGGGCCGAACTGTTTGCTGACGGCCGGGCCGCGGATCACGCGCAGGTCGCGCACCGCGGAGAGTTCCTTGATCTGGTCCAGAAAAACGTCGCGCTGGCCCACAGTGCCGGTAATCATCATGCCGGTGAGTCCGGCCATGGTCATTTCGTTCATGCTGTGGGCCAGGTCTTGCGCCTGCTCCACTGCGATGTCGCGGCTGACGCTGGTTTCCCAGGCAATCAGCCCGCTCCAGGCCAGTACCAGACAGCACCATACCGCCATGGTCAGTTTCAGCCAGATCGGCCAATCGGAAAATTTGCGCATGCGTGTGCGGACGGCGGGTCCGTTCTCCTGGTGTGTTTGTAGAATCGTGCGATTGCCGCTATAGGTTTATTGAAATGGGTCGCAGCGCGATGGTAGTGATTTGATGACGTAGGAATGTTGGTTTAAATCAAACTTATAGTTAAAACGATTAGGCTTGGGTTTGAGGCGGTTTTCTGTGAAAATCCCGCCCTCGCCGCAGTTGGGCATCTTCATCACCATGGATTTTAAGGAGCGCAGTATATGGGTGACACAAGCGGACGCCGCGTAGCCATCATCGGCGGCGGACCGGCCGGCCTGGCCGCCGCCGAGCAACTGGCGGCGGCGGGCGTGCGGGTCGATGTCTACGACGCAATGCCGTCGGTCGGCCGCAAATTCCTGCTGGCCGGCGTGGGCGGCATGAACATCACCCATTCCGAACCCCACGCCAGCTTTGTGCAGCGCTACGGCGCGCACAGCGCCGAGCTGCGGCCGATGCTGGACGTATTCAACGGCGAACATGTGCGGGCCTGGGTGCACGGCCTGGGCATAGAAACCTTCATCGGCAGTTCCGGCAAGGTGTTTCCCAAGGAAATGAAGGCGGCGCCGCTGCTGCGCTCCTGGCTGACGCGGCTGCGCGAGGCGGGGGTGAGCTTCCATGTGCGTCACCGTTTTCTGGGCTGGGACGAGCGCGGCCGCCTGCGGTTGTCCGCGCCGGACGGCGAACGCTTGGCCGAGGCCGACGCCGTGGTGCTGGCCATGGGCGGCGGCAGCTGGCGCAAGCTGGGTTCGGACGGCAGCTGGGCGGCGATGCTGCGCGAGCGCGGCGTGGAGGTATCCAAGCTGCAGCCGTCCAACTGCGGTTTCGACGCCGGCTGGAGCGAGTATTTCGCCGACAAGTTCGCCGGCGCGCCGTTGAAATCGGTGACCTTGCAGTTCCATCCGGCCATCGGTCACCCGTTCAGCCGCCGCGGCGAGTTCGTCATCACCGCCGGCGGCGTGGAGGGCAATTTGATTTACGCCTGCTCCGGCGCCATCCGCGACGAAATCGCGCGCAGCGGCGCGGCCTTGTGTTATCTGGACCTGATGCCGGACTGGAGCTTGCAGCGCATCCTGGGCGAAGTGGCGCGGCCGCGGGGTTCGCGCTCGATGTCCAGCCATTTGCAAAGCCGACTGGGCCTGAAGGGCGTGCGCATGGGCTTGTTGCGCGAATGCCTGGACAAGGAGGTTTTCAACGACCCGGCCAAGCTGGCCGAGGGCATCAAGGCGCTGCCTTTGCGCTTGTTGGCGCCGAGGCCGTTGGACGAGGCGATCAGCACCGCAGGCGGCGTGACTTTCGGCGCGTTGGACGACAACCTGATGTTGCAGGCGATGCCGGGCGTGTTCTGCGCCGGCGAGATGCTGGACTGGGAAGCGCCCACCGGCGGTTATTTGCTGACCGCCTGCTTTTCCACCGGGCGCGCCGCCGCGGGCGGGGTGCTGCGCTGGATGCAGGTTTGAGGCCTGTTGCGTTCACGCCAGCGCAATAGGCGGCGACTGCGTGTTTCTACGGAGCGCTACCTGCATTTTTTTTGCAAGCCTCTATACTGGTAATGTCGCGCGAAACGCGCGGCCACGTCGTTGTCGAGAAAGCCGCCCACTGCATGGATTGTCATGATGCGAAGGCGAACGCCTGAGGAGAACAGCGCGATGAAGCTTGACGATTTCAACCAGGTGGCCGATTTGATCGGCCTGAAAAAACGTTCACGCGAAGCGGTGTGGCTGATGGAAGTGGAGGGCATGACAGGCTACTTCGCCGCCCAGCAAATGGACATCAGCGAATCCACCGTGTCCCGCGCGCACAGCCGCTTTCGCCGCGCGCTGCAAAAAATCAACTCGCTGGCGGGCCATCTGCCCTTGTAAAGCCCGCCGTCAAGGCGAAGACGAAGCCCGGTCTTGGCCGGGCTTCGTCGCGTTCGGGCTGTTCCTTGTGCCGGGCGGCCTTAGCGACGCCGCCGCTGTTCACTGCATCTGGATATACTGACGCGCAGTCTTCCCCTCCAAGGAGAGCTTCATGGCTTTGCGTCACGGCGTCGATTTCGACAAGGCCCAGGCCTTGCACCGGCAGGAACTGGCGATGTTTTCCGAGCGGCGTCCGCGCTCGCGACAGTTGTCCGCCGCCGGCGGCGAGCATTTGCTGTTCGGCGCGCCTTTGCACTGGATGGCGGACTGGTCCACCCCGTTCCATCTCTACGTGGAAGAGGCTCGTGGCGCGCGGCTGCGCGACGTGGACGGCCATGAATACCTGGATTTCTGCCTGGGCGACACCGGCGCGATGTTCGGCCATTCGCCTGCGCCGGTGGCGCGCGCCATCGCCGATCAGGCTGCGCGTGGCCTGACCGCCATGTTGCCGTCGCCGGATGCAGTGTGGGTGGCGGAGGAGCTGGCGCGGCGTTTCGGTTTGTCGCATTGGCAATTCGCCCTCAGCGCCAGCGACGCCAATCGCTTCGCGCTGCGCTGGCTGCGCGCCGCCAGCGGTCGGGACCAGATCATCGTGTTCAACGGCTGTTATCACGGCACGGTGGACGACGCCTTCGTCGATCTGGTCGACGGCCGGCCCAGGGCGCGCGCCAGTCTACTGGGGCAGGCGCATGATCCGGCTGCGCATACCCGGGTGGTGGAGTTCAACGATCTGGAGGCGCTGGAACGGGCCTTGAGCGATGAGCGGGCGGCCTGCGTGTTGGCCGAGCCGGTGATGACCAATATCGGCATGGTATTGCCGGAGCCGGGCTTTTGGAGCGCGGCTCAGGATTTGATCCGCCGCTACGGCAGTTATCTGCTCTTGGACGAAACCCATACCATCAGCAGCGGGCCGGGCGGTTACGGCGCGGCTTACGGTCTGAAGCCGGACGCGCTGGTGCTGGGCAAGCCGCTGGGCGGCGGCCTGCCGTGCGCGGTTTACGGGTTCAGCGCGGAGCTGGCGGAGCGGGCGCAACGCGCCAAGCGCGCCGCCGCGCCAGGTCATTCCGGCATCGGCACCACGCTGAGCGGCAATATGCTGGCCGCGGCGGCGATGCGCGCCAATCTGGCTGAGGTGATGAGCGACGCTGCCTATCAGCGGATGTTCGCGCTGGCCCAGCACCTGGCGGATGGTTTGCAGGACTGGATAGAACGCTGGCGGCTGCCGTGGTGCGTGAGCCGCGTCGGCGCGCGCTGCGAGTTCCAGTTTTCCCCGCGCCCGCCGCGCAACGGCGGCGAGGCGGGCGCAATGCAGGATGAGGCGCTGGAGCGGGTGATCCATCTTTACCTGCTCAACCGCGGTTTCCTGATCACGCCCTTCCACAATATGTTGCTGCTGTGTCCGGACACCGAGTTCGCCGATGTTGACCGCTTGCTGGAGGCCCTGGACGGTTTCGCCGGCGAGGTGGTTTAGAACCTGTTCAAAGTCTGCTGCGCTTGGTGAGGCGTCGCACGGTGAGTACCAGCTCAAAATGCTCATGTACCACGTGTACATTCCGCTTTCTCGCTTCGTTTTCGCCTTGTCGCACCCTTGCTCGCGAGACTTTGAACAGACTATTAGAGCCTGTTCACGATCTCGCGGGCTGCTGGCGGATGGCCAGCAAGGCCTGATTGCGCAGCGTCTTCAGCAGGCTGAGCTGCTCCGGCGCGATGGCCAGCGATCCCGCTTGGCGACGGTCGCCGTAAAGTATGCCCAGCTTGCGCTTGTCCAAGGACAGCGGCAGCAAGACGAAGGTATGGGCCACGCTCATCTGGCGATACCAGGCCGGGATGTGCTGGGCGATGGCCGGCGCGTCGATATCGTCTATCAGCATGTCGGCGTTGCGCTCCAGCGCCTTGCGGAACAGGCTGTCGCCGCTGTCGATGTCGGCGCGCAGCGCCGGCAGCAGCAAGTCCACCTTTTCGCCGAAACCGAAGCGGGCTTGCAGCGGCAGGTCGGTCCCGCTGCGCGCGCAGATCAGCGCGTGGTCGAAGCCCAGTCCGCGGTACATGGTTTCCAGAATGATGCGCAGCAGGTCGTTGAGCTTGTAATCGCCCAGCAGGGTGTTGGTGATGTCCTGCACGCCAGCGGACAGCACGGCGATCCGGCCGGCGGAGCCGGCGGTGGCTTGTAGCCGGGTGGGATCCTGCGCCGGTGGCTGGGGTGCGCTGGCGGCGGGCGGCGGCGCGCTCTTGTTTAGCCTGGCCTGGCGCAAGGCCTGCGAACGCGGCCCTTGACCGGCCTCCGGCCCCAGTTCCGCCAGATAGGCGGAGAGCAGGGCCTGCGCCTGCGCCAACTGGTGCTCCAGCGGCGCCCACTCCAGCGCCAGCGCCCGGCTGTAGCGTTGCAGCAGCTTGCGGCTGGCGTCGGTTTGATCGATGCCGCTCTGGGTCAGCTGGCAAACCAGTTCGCGGCACAGCGAGCTTAAGGCCTTCATCCGCATCTCGCCGGTTTGCGGCTGACGCACTGAGCCGGCCGGCATCGGTTCCATGCCGGTCAGAATCCGTTCCGGAAAACGCCACAGCGCGGCGGTGGCGGCGCCCAGGTCGGCGTAATGGGCGCCCAGCGTCTGGTGCGCGGCCTGGTCGATGCCGGCGCCGGCGGCGATCAGCGCCTGAATTTGCCGATACTCGTCGCGGAAGTAATTGACGCATAGCAGTTCGCCCAGGTTTTGCAGCATGCCGCAGATCAAGGCTTCTTCCGCCTCGCGCACGCCGCAGGCCGGCGCCAGCGTGCGCGCGAGCAGGCCGGTGAACAGGGTTTTGATCGCCACGTCGCGGATCTCGTCGGCATGGGCGCGGTTGTGCAGGTGTTCGAACAGCAGCAGGCTGAGAGCCAGATTGCGTATGGTGTCGAAGCCGAGGATCACGATGGCGCGCGAGATGGTGCTGACCGCGCCGCCGTACTGGCTGAAATTGGCGGAGTTCACCACTTTCAGCAGCTTATTGGTCAGCGACACGTCCTTGAGAATGGCGCTGGACAGCGCCTGCAGCCGCTCGCTGTCGGCGTTGTTGCTCTTGTTGATGGCGGCGATTGCCTGCGACAGCGCCGGGAAGTCCGGCGCGTGGCGCATGCGTTGCAGCAGGTGGTCCAGCGCGGCGCGGCCGCCTTCCTGGCGATTAAAGCGCTGATGGCGGGCCAGCCAGTCTTGCAGACCGGCCAGCGCGCGGCGGCAGGCGCCGGCGTCGGCCGCCGGATCGCGCAGCGCGGCCAGCCATTGCTCCAACTCCGGGTCACACTCCCGTTCCGGCGCGCCGGCGCTGATCAGCCAGCGCAGCAATTGCTCGGCCTGCAGCAGTTCCTGACGCAACCGTTCCGGGTTCAAGGCCTGGCAAGCGTGTTCGCCCAGCAGCGCGATGCGTTGATGAATGTCGGCCAATACGGTTTCGGGGTAGAGCCGCCCCAGGCATTTCCCGCTGGCGTGCAGGTGGATCAGCGGCTCTAGGATGTCACAAGCCAGGCCGATGCGTTCGGCCAGCGGCAGCGCCTGCAGCGTTTTCAGGCGCAAGGGCTGCAAGGTGTCCTGCCGATAGACGGCGTAGTGCTTGTCGCCGAGGCGGGCCTGGCCCTGCCAGGCTTGCAGCAAAGGATGGCGGAAGGCCGGGCGCGGCGGCGCGTCCGGCAACTCCGACTCGGATTCCATCAGCGCCAGCGACGCGCCGTCGCGGTTGACCAGCAGCAGCGACAGGCCGTCCGGGCAGTGCAGCGTGGCGATGATTTGGTATTCCGGCTCTGCGGCGGCGCTCATCGCTGTCTCCGTGCGGCTTGCGTGTTTGTACTAATGTAGACAGTTATTGGAGCGCGAGCCGAAGATTCCACAGCGCTTGGCTGGGTGTTCATATTGCCCTTTGGACTAATTGTTGATTTGCTAAGAGCATATTGATATAACCCATCGGTTTTGATGCGCCGATGCGCTTTCGGTAGATTTGAACGCATCTACAGGATGGGCAGGAAGCATGGACATCGGTCATCAGAGGCTGACTCACCTCAAGCAGTTGGAAGCGGAGTCTATCCACATCATTCGCGAAGTGGCCGCGGAATTCGAAAACCCGGTAATGCTGTATTCGATAGGCAAGGATTCGGCGGTGATGCTGCATCTGGCCAAGAAGGCTTTTGCGCCGGGCAAGCCGCCGTTCCCCTTGATGCACGTGGATACCACCTGGAAGTTCAAGGAAATGATCGCGCTGCGCGACAAGCAGGCGCGCGAATACGGCTGGGACCTGATCGTCCACGTCAACCAGGACGGCGTGGACGCCGGCATCAACCCGTTCACCGCAGGCAGCGCCAAGCACACCGATGTGATGAAGACCGAGGGCCTGAAGCAGGCCTTGAATAAATACGGGTTTGATGCGGCTTTTGGTGGCGCGCGCCGCGACGAGGAAAAGAGCCGCGCCAAGGAGCGGGTCTACTCCTTCCGCGACCGCAACCACCGTTGGGATCCGAAGAACCAGCGCCCGGAACTCTGGAACATCTACAACAGCAAGATAGACAAGGGCGAGAGCATACGGGTGTTTCCGCTGTCCAACTGGACCGAGCTGGACATCTGGCAATACATCTTCCTGGAAAACATCGAGATCGTGCCGCTGTACTTCGCCGCCGAACGGCCGGTGATCGAGCGCGACGGCACGCTGATCATGATAGACGATGAGCGGATACTGGAATATCTGAGCCCGGAAGAGAAGGCCGGCATCGAAACCAGACCGGTTCGCTTCCGCACCCTGGGCTGTTATCCGCTGACCGGCGCGGTGGAATCGCAGGCGGCCACGCTGCCGGACATCATTCAGGAGATGTTGCTGACCCGCACCTCCGAGCGTCAGGGCCGGGTGATAGACCACGACAGCGCCGGTTCGATGGAAAAGAAAAAGATGGAAGGATATTTCTGATGACTCACCAATCCGATCTGATCGCCGGCGACATCCTGGAATACCTGCGCCAGCACGAAAACAAGGATCTGCTGCGCTTCATCACCTGTGGCAACGTCGACGACGGCAAATCGACCCTGATAGGCCGGCTGCTGCACGATTCCAAGCTGATCTTCGAGGATCAACTGGCGGCGATAGAGCGCGACTCCAAGAAATACAACACCACCGATCAGGAGATAGACCTGGCCTTGCTGGTGGATGGTTTGCAGGCGGAGCGCGAGCAGGGCATCACCATCGACGTCGCCTACCGCTATTTCAGCACCGACAAGCGCAAATTCATCATCGCCGACTGCCCGGGCCACGAGCAGTACACCCGCAATATGGCCACCGGCGCGTCCACCAGCAATCTGGCCATCATCCTGATCGACGCGCGGCGCGGGGTGCAGACCCAGACCCGACGTCACAGCTTCATCGTCAGCCTATTGGGCATTCGTCATGTGATTGTGGCGGTGAACAAGATGGATCTGGTGGATTACGACCCGGCGGTATTCGAGCGCATCCGTGATGAGTACCAGGTCTTCGCCGAGGGCCTGGCGATTCCGGATATCCGCTTCGTGCCGATTTCCGCGCTGCGCGGCGACAATGTGGTTAGCCGTGGAGAGGGCGCTCCCTGGTACCAGGGGCCGACGCTGATGCAGTTGCTGGAAACGGTGGAAGTGAGCAGCGACGTGGCGCTGGAAGCCTTCCGTCTGCCGGTGCAGTACGTGAACCGGCCCAATCTGGACTTCCGCGGCTTCTGCGGCACCATCGCCGCCGGCGAGATCCGCCCGGGCGACGAGGTGCTGGCGCTGCCGTCCGGCCGCCGCAGCAAGGTCAAGGCCGTGGTGGCGTATGAGGGAGAACTGGCTGCGGCCGGCGCCGGCGAGGCGATCACGCTGACGCTGGAGGACGAGATCGACGTGTCGCGCGGCGATATGCTGGTGCGAGCCGACCAGCCGCCGGCGGCGGTGGCGTCCAGTCTGGACGCGCATCTGGTGTGGATGCAGGACGCACCCTTGCGCGCCGGCAAGGAGTACGGCTTCAAGCTGGCCGGCAAATTCGTCACCGGCCGGGTGGAGGTCATCCTGCACCAAGTGGACGTCAACACGCTGGAGCAGAAGCCGGCCGAGGCGCTGCACCTGAACGAGATCGCGTTGTGCCGCATCAGCCTGAACGCGCCGGCGGTGATAGACGCCTACGCCGCCTGTCGCGGCACCGGCAGCTTCATCGTGATAGACCGGCTGAGCAACGCCACCGCCGGCGCCGGCATGATCACGGCGGCCGGAGCGGAGGAGACGGCCGCGCCGCAAGACGAATTGCAGCGCTTGCGCGCCTTCGAGCTGGAGTTGAACGCCCTGGTGCGCAAATACTTCCCGCACTGGGAAGCCAAGGACATCGGCCAGCTGTTTCCGCGCTGAGCGGGTGTTGAGCGTTGCCGACGGCCCGTCGCTCTAGTTTTCTGAGCTTGTTCAAAGTCTAGCGAGCCAGAGCGGGACAAGGTGTCGCGGCCGAGAAAGCGGAATGTACGTTTGGTATATGAGCATTTCGAAGCCGCACTCACCGTGCGGCCTCTCATACGGCGGGCTGTCCGTTTTTCGACCTGTTGTTGCAGGATTCGGCCACGCCGGTTTACAGCCGGCGGCGGGCTGCCTACAATCCGGCAGCTTCAATTGGCGCGTTGTATCCGCTGCGGTTCGCAGCGGCGTGGTTCTGTTTCGTCCCGTCTGCTCCGGCAGCCGCGGTCCACTCGGTTTCCCCCTCCGTCTTTCGCTTGAAGCGCCGGCAACGCCGCCCGCGGCGCTGTCGCATCGCCTGTAATCCACATAGAAAAGATAAAACATGACGTTTGCGCTGAAACACATCGCAGGCGCAACCGCTGCCATCTTGCTGGCAGGCCCGGTTGCAGCCAAGGATTTCACTGTCGCCGTGATCTACGATCAGGCGGGCAAGTTCGACAAGAGCTTCAATGAAGCGGCATTCAACGGCGCCGAACGTTTCAAGAAAGAATTCCACATCAACTACCGCGAAGGCCAGGTCAGCAACGACGCTCAGAAAGAGCAGATGCTGCGCAATATGGCGCGCAAGGGCGCCGACCTGGTGGTGGCGGTGGGCTTCGCCTATACCCAGTCCATCGAGACGGTGGCCAAGGAATTCCCCAAGGTGAAGTTCACCCTGGTGGATTCGGTGGCCAAGGGCCCGAATGTGCAGAGCATCGCCTTCAAGGAACAGGAAGGCTCCTTCCTGGTGGGCATGGCCGCCGCGCTCAAGTCCAAGAGCGGCAAGGTGGGCTATCTGGGCGGCATGGACGTGCCGCTGATCCGCGCCTTTGGCTGCGGTTACGCCCAGGGCGCCAAGTACGCCAATCCCAAGGCGGTGGTGATGCAGAACATGATAGGCACCACCCACGCCGCCTTCAACGACCCGGCGCGCGGCGGGGAGTTGGCCAAGAGCCAGTTCGATCGCGGCGTGGACGTGGTGTTCGCCGCGGCGGCGCTGTCCAATATGGGCGTGATCCAGGCGGCCAAGGGCGCCAAGAAGTTCTATATCGGCGTGGACAGCAATCAGAACTATCTGCAGCCGGGCGTAGTGCTGACCTCCATGGTCAAGCGCGTGGACAACGCGGTGTACGAAACCATGCGCGACGCCAAGAACGGCGTGTGGAAGCCGGACGTCAAGCTGATGGGCCTGAAGGAAAACGGCGTGGACTGGGCGCTGGACCAGCACAACCGTTCGCTGATCACGCCTGAGATGGAGAAGAAGATTCTGCAGGCGCGCAAGGACATCGTCAGCGGCAAGATCAAGGTGGTGGATTACCGCGCCGCCAATCGCTGTCCGGTGAACTGATCCGCCGGAGCCGCGCCGCGCTTGGCGCGGCGACGTGACAACGGGCAAGACCTTTTGGTTTTGCCCGTTTTTCTTTGCGGATCGTGAATTAGGTGTGTAAGAACCTATTCATAATCTTTTTTAGTGCGTTGAGGCTTTGTTGGCTAAATAGGAAACCACGTATCCGATGCACCCGGATCCCTTCAAGCCTGCCGACGGGTGGCAGGCCCGAGGTCTTAAGCGGCTGCCCTGTTTGAGCGATTTGACGCTAGCAAATCGCGAGTTCAGCCGCGCCTCGGGCCTGACGGGCCCTGGCGGGAAGCCGCAGGCCAGGCTTGCAGGGCGGCCTTTAGGGTAAAGGGAGATTTGGCCGCGCAAATCTCCCTTTCCGTTCGCCGGGCGGAACCGGCCCTAAATCATCATCCGCGCAGCGGATTCAATGCTTGGAGGTAATGGTCCCATTCGGAAAGACGTAGACCATCCCTCAGATCCCCAGCGTCGCGCCGCCGTCCACGTACAGATTATGCAGCGTGATGTGGCGCGCCTGATCCGACAGCAGGAACAGCGCGGCATTGGCCACATCCTGCGGCGCGGCGATGCGTTGCAGCGGGATGCCGGTGCGGTACTGCTCCAGCGAGCCTTGCAGAATGGCCGGCGGGATGGCGTCGTCGCTCCACAGCTGGCGCTGCATCGCGGTGTCGGTGGAGCCGGGCGACACGATGTTGCAACGCACGCCGAATTCGGCCAGCTCCAGGCCCAGGCATTTGCTGAACTGGGTGGTGGCGGCCTTGGACGCGGCGTAGGCCGCCATCTGGGTGCGCGGCACTTCGGCGGCGTTGGAGCCCACGGTGACGATGCCGCCCTGGCGGCGCGCCTGCATGCGCCGCGCCACCGCGCGGCTGAGGAAGAACACACCGTGGGTGTTGACGGCGAAACTTTGCAGCCAGTCCTCGTCACTGAGCTGTTCCACCGTGCCCAGGCGCAGCACGCCGGCGACATTGGCCAGCATGTCGATGGCGCCGATCTCGTCTTCGATGCGGGCCACCGCTTGCTCCACCGCCGCGCCGTCGCGGATGTCCAGCGGCAGCGGGATGATGCGGCCGTCGGCGTGGGCCGGCGTATGCAGCGCCAGTTGCTGCAGGCCGTCGGCGCGCAGGTCCAGCGCCGCCACGCGGCAGCCCTGGTCCGCCAGCGAGCGCGCCAGCGCCGCGCCTATGCCCTGGGCCGCGCCGCTGACCACGGCCAGCCGGCCGTGGAATTCCGGGTAGCTGGCGCTCATGCGGCGGCCCCGTCCAGCTGGCGCGCCAGCAGCGCCTGCCAGGCGTTGACGGTGGGTTGTTGAGCCAGTTCGATGAAGTCGATTTCCGCGCCCAGCGCGCGCCATTGTTCCAGCAAGCTCATCAGGCGGATGGAGTCCAGGCCCCAGTCCAGCAGATTGTCGTCCAGGCCGATGTCGCTGGCCGGCTGCTGCAGCAGCTCGGCGATGGCGGCGCGCAGCGCTTCCGCGCTGGGCGCGGCGCTGACCGGAGCGGCCAGCTGGCCTAGCAGGCGCTGGCTGTCCAGGGTCACGCCGCAGCGCTGTGCCACGTATTCCAGCGCCATCGCGTGGCGATCGGCGGAGAAGTCGGCCAGGCCGTCGGCGACGAAGAAAGGCTGGATGTCGTACATGAAGGCGTCCAGCGCGGTGCTCATGCAGCCGATGTGGGCGTAGATGCCGCAGATGATCAGCTGATCGCGGCCTTGCTGGCGCAGCAGGTTGAGGAAGGGCGAGCGCTGGAAGGCGCTATAGCGCCACTTGGTCAGCACGGTGTCGTCGCCGGCCGGGCTCAGGCTGGCCACGATGGGGTGGCGTTCAGGGCGCGCCGGCAGGCCGGGGCCCCACATATCGTTGAGCAGGCCGCGGTCGCTGTCGGCCTGTTCCGCCGGCTGGGCGGTGTAGAACACCGGGATGTTCTGCTCGCGGCAGCGCGCGCGGATGGCGGCGATATTGCGCAGCGCGGTGGCTACCGGCTCGGCCTCGCGGTCATAGAAATCCAGGAAGTATTCCTGCATGTCGTGGATCAGCAGCGCGGCGCGCTGCGGCGCCACCGTCCAGTTGACGCGGTTGTCCGGCAGTTGGGACGGAATGGCGTAGGGGGCGATGCGGGGAATGCTCATGCTTGTGACCTTTGGGTGGGCTGCGCGGCCAGTTTCTGTTCCAGCATCTGGCGCAGGGTTTTCTTGCTGACCTTGCCGACGCTGGTTTGCGGCAGGGTGTCGACCAGCTCCAGCCGGTCCGGAATCTTGTAGGCGGCGAGGCCGCGCTCGCGCAGGAAGGCGGCCACTTGGGGCAGGCGGATCGCCTGCTGCTCGCGCGGGATGATGAAGGCGCAGGAACGCTCGCCCAGATAGGGATCGCTCATGGCCACGATGGCGACGTCGCGGACCAGCGGGTGGGCCAGCAGGTGGTTTTCCACTTCCTCGGCGGAGATTTTCTCGCCGCCGCGGTTGATCTGGTCCTTGGCGCGGCCTTCCACCGTCAGATAGCCGTCGGCGTTCATGCTCACCAGGTCGCCGGTGCGGTAGAAGCCGTCGGCGGTGAAGGCGCGCTGATTGTGGTCGGCGGCCCGCCAGTAGCCGCGGATGGTGTAAGGGCCGCGCGTCAGCAGGTGGCCGACTTCGCCCGGCGCCACCGGCTGGTCCTCGTCGTCGACGATGCGCACTTCGTCGTCGGCGCTGATCGGCCGGCCTTGTGTGTTCAGCACCTGTTCCGGGCCGTCGTCCAGCCGGGTGTAGTTGACCAGGCCTTCGGCCATGCCGAAGACCTGCTGCAGCTTGCAGCCGAGCGCGGGCTCGACGCGGGCGGCGAGCTCGGGGCCGAACTTGGCGCCGCCCACTTGCAGCAGGCGCAGGCTGGCCAGCTTGCTCGGCTGCTTGGCGGCGGCGTCCAGCCACAGCGGCACGAGCGGCGGCACTAGCGCGGCGATGGTGACGGCCTCGGTCTCAATCAGCTTGAAGGATTCGTCGACGCTGGGGCCGGAAGCGAGCACCACGGTGCCGCCGGCGTGGAAGACGCCGAAGCTGCCGGGCGAACTCATCGGGAAGTTGTGGCCGGCCGGCAGCACGCACAGATAGACGCTGTCGCGGCTCAGGCCGCAGATTTCGGCGCTGGCGGCGAAGCTGTACAGATAGTCGTCATGGGTGCGCGGAATCAGCTTGGGCACGCCGGTGCTGCCGCCGGAGAGCTGGAAGAAGGCCAGGCCGCTGGGGTCCGGCTCCGCCGGCAAGGGCTGGTCCATCAGGTAGAGGCTGTTGAGCGGGGTGTAGTCGCCGGCGTCGCCGGCCACGATCACCTGCTGCAGCGAGGGCGCCAGCGGCAGCAGCTCGGCCGCCAGCGCGCGGTAGTCGAAGCCGGCGTGCTGGTCGGCGCAGATATAGACCGCGGCGTCGGTGTGCTGGCAGAAGTAGGACACTTCGGCGCGGCGATGCGCCGGCAAAGCGAACACCGGCAGCATGCCGAGGCGGAACAGCGCGAAGGCGACGATGAAGAATTCGGCGCAATTGGGCAGCTGCACCACGGCGCGCTGGCCGGGACGCAGGCCGCGGGCGTACAGGCCGGCGGCCAGGCGCTCGGCGTAGAGCTTGAGCTCGCGGTAGTTCAGCCGCTGCTTGCCGGCCACCAGCGCCAGTTTTTCCGGCTGTTGCTCGGCCTGGGCCGCCAGCATGGAAAACAGGGTTTGGCCTTGCCAATAACCGGCCTCGCGGTAGCGGCGGGCGAAGTCTTCAGGCCACGGCGTCCAGTCTAGTTGTTGCTCGCTCATGCAGCCTCCGCCAGGTCGGCCAGGCCCATTGCGCGCAGCATGGTGCGGAATTTGGCCGCGGTTTCGGCCAATTCGCTTTCCGGCAGCGAGCCGGTGACGATGCCGGCGCCGGCGAACAGGCGCAGCGTGCGTTCGGCGATTTCGGCGCAGCGGATGGTGACCGCCCATTCGCCGTCGCCCTTGCCGTCGCACCAGCCCACCATGCCGGTGAAGAAGCCGCGGTCGAAGGGTTCGATCTCGCGGATCAGGCTGCGCGCCGGGTCGGCCGGGAAACCGCACACCGCCGGGGTGGGGTGCAGCGCGCGCGCCAGTTCGAAGGAGCCCACCGCCGGATCGATTAGCTCGCCGCTGATGCGGGTGGACAGATGCCACATGGTGGCGGTGGAGACCAGGGACGGGCCGGCCGGCACTTGCAGATCGCGGCAGTACGGCGCCAGCGCCTCGACCACGGCGTCGATCACGAGCTTGTGCTCGAACAAGTCCTTGCCGGACTCCAGCAGCGCGTCGGCGCGGCGGCGGTCTTCCGCCGGGTCCGGGCTGCGCGCGGCGGAGCCGGCCAGCGGATTGGTGATCACTTGCCGGCCGTAGCGCGCCAGCAGCAGTTCCGGGCTGGCGCCCATCAGCGCGCGGCGCGGCGCGCCGTCTTCGCTCAGCTGCACGGCGAAGGTGTAGCCGTGTTGGTTCTGGCTGGCCAGATTGAGCAGCAATTGACGCTGGTCTATGGCCTGCTTGGCGGAAAGTTCTAAGGTGCGCGACAGCACCACCTTGTCCAGCGCGCCGCTGCCGATGCGGGCCAGCGCGTCGCTGACGCCCTGGCAGTAAGCGGCCGGGGCCGGCTGTGGCGTCAATTGGCAATCGGCTTGCAAGGGCTGGCGCAGGGCGCTGCGCTGTTCCTGACGCAGCGCGTCGGCGCGGCGCACTTGTTGCGGCACGAACAACCACGGCTGTTGTTCCGGCATGAAGGGGATGGCGCCGACGACCACGGCCTGAGCCGGGTCCGGCTGGGCGGCCAGCGCGGCGGCGATGGCGGCGCTGGGATCGGTGTCGGTGATCACTTGCTGGATGCCTTCGGCCAGCAGGGTGTGGCATGGCGAGGCGAAGAAGAAGGCGGAATCGGCCTGGTAGGCGGCCAACAGATTGTGTTCGCCGCTATAGGCTGGGTCGAGTGAGGTTTGGTTCATCGCTATTCCTGAGTCCACTGGGTAGGTGGGGGATGGCTCGTCTGAGCGTCGAGGGCGAATATAAATGATAATCGTTATCCATTGCAATACGGTGATATTGCGTACAGATGATATTGATTCCACATTTTTGCTCTAGGACTTCGTGGAGGCGCACGTCCGGATTTGGCGGCGCCGAGTCATGTTGATGTCATCTAAAAGGCGCGCCAGAGGCCGTTTTCAGCTACTTTTTGGCATGCTGCTCAAGGGCGGGAGGCGGTGTCTCATGCCGAGGGATTGGACTAATTTTGGTAAAAACGCAATTGACAATCATTCTCAATAAAAATATCGTAGCCGCCAATTGAACCGCTTGCATGGCAGGCGCAGGATGGAGAACGACGATGTATTCCGAAAGCAGCAAGGGCATGGATGATGGTCCCGATAGTGCGCAGGCGGCGGAGCCGATGGGCTTGCGGCGTTTACCCTCGCCGCGCGAACTGATGGCCGACGCGATGGCGGACGACAGAGCGCGGGAGACGGTGGCGCGCGGCCGCCGCCTGACTCAGGCCGCGATAGCCGGAGCGGGGACGCGCCGCTTGCTGTTGCTGCGTTTGCCGCTGCCGGCCTTGCTGGAGCAGGCTGAACAGTTGAGCGCCTGGCTGTCGCGGGAGGAGGGCTGGGGCGTGTTGGTCCAGCCGCTTGCCGCCGCGACGACGGGGCGCGGGAGACAGGCGTTGTTGGAGCAAAGAAGGGCCTATCTGCAATGCCTGGCCGCGGGCGTTCCCTTGGCGCATGTCTTGATTCAACTCAATGAGATGGCGTATCTGAGCGATCTGGTCAGCGCGGTGCTGTTGCCGCCCACCGTGATTGAGAGCCAGATTCACCGCGAACTGGCTTCGGCGCTGCCTTGCCCAGTGCTGCTGGAGCCCGGCGACGCCGACAAGTTGCAGATTGCGCGCGACGCTCGCCAGGCGGTGGCGGCCAGCCATCGCTTCCCGATGCTGTTGAGCGAGGGGCGGGTGGGCCTGGTGGAAAGCGCCGGCAATCCGGATGGCGCGGTGCTGTTGGGACCTGGCATGCTGCCGGGAGGCGCGCCGCACTTGCTGGCCTTCGATGATGCTCCGGAACGCGACGAAGACTGGGCGCCGACTTGCAGCGGCCTGACGCTGACCGCGTCCAGCGTGGCGGCGGCACAGCGGCGTTTCGAGCGCTGGCGAACGTCAGATTTGTTGGCGACTGCCGGCTGAGCTTAGAGCCTGTTCTCGATCTCGCGAGCTAAGGCGAGACCAGACGAAAACGGCTGAGAAAGCGGGGTGTACATACGGTGCATGGGCATTTCGAAGGGGTTTTCAACGCCTTATCGTCAGCGCGCAGCAGATCGTGAACAGGTTCTTAGGCTTCGCGAGGTGGTAAACAGGCGCTTATCGGGTACTGCTTAAACAATCGCGCCCACTGCCCTTTGCGTGGTAAAGCGCCTCGTCGGCGCGCGCGTAGCAACTGGCGATGTCGTCGTCGGGCCGCAGTTCGGTCAGTCCGATCGAGCAGGTGTAGCCCAGTTCCGGCTTGGCCGCCAGCGGACGGTCCAGCCGTGCGGCGGCGAGAATCCGTTCACAGCACTGTTCCGCTTCATGCAGCGAGGTTTGCGGCAGCAATAGCATGAATTCCTCGCCGCCCAGCCGTCCGAAGCCGTCTCTTTGCCGCAGTTGAGCGCGCGCGGTCTGGACGAAGCCGCAGATGACCTGGTCGCCGGCCGGATGGCCCTCCAGGTCGTTGATGCGCTTGAAGTGGTCTAGGTCGAGGATGGCGAGGCAGGCCGGCGCCGAGTGCTCAAGCCTTTGCTGCAGCAGCAGTTGCAGCAACTGCATCAAATGGGTGCGGTTGCTGATGCCGGTCATGGGATCGGTCTGGGCGGCGCGCAAGGCCACGTCGCGGGCCTGGCGAAGCTCGCGTTTGTCGGCGCGCAGCTCGGTGATGTCGCTGGCCTGGCACAGCATCCAGCCGTCCGCGCTCATGGTTTCCGTCATCCACATCCAGCGGCCGTCGCATAAATCAGCCTCGAAAGCGCGGTAAGGCAGCTTGCCGCGGCGCGAACAGGCGGAGCGCAACCACGTTTCGATATCGTCGGTTTCTATCCGCGAACCTTGTTTCTGCAGGTAGTTTCGTCGCATCAGCTCCGCCCAGCTCAGGCTTTCCTCCTGAGTCAGGAAGAAGCTTTGGCGGAAGGCGGTGTTGGCGTAGCGCAGCATATCGTGTCGGTCGAACAGCGCGACCAGGGTCGCGCTGTCGTCCAACATGGCAAGCAGTGTGATGCAGAGGGCGTCCGTCATGGAGGTGGGCTACTCGAGCGTGTTTCAGTGAGTATCGTACCCGGTTGCCTTGCTTGCCAAGGCGCGCGCCGCGCCTCACAACATGGCGAAGGCCGCCATGCCCACCAGCGCGCCGGTGGTGCCCAGTATCGTCTCCATCAGCGACCAGGTTTTCAGCGTTTGGGCCTCGTTGGCGCCGGTGAATTTGCCGAACAGCCAGAAGCCGGAGTCATTGACGTGGCTGAGCACGATGGAGCCGCCGGCGATGCAGATGGACAGCGCCGCCAGCTGCGCGCCGGACAAGCCCATGGTCTCAATGGCCGGCAGCACCAGTCCCACCGTGGTCAGGCAAGCGACGGTGGCGGACCCTTGAATGACTCTGACCGCGGCCGCCAGCGCGAAGCAGGCGACGGCGATGGGCAGGCCGGCGCCGATCAGCGCGTTGCCCAGCGCCGGCCCCACGCCGGAATCCACCAGCACCTGTTTGAATACTCCGCCGGCGCCGGTCACCAGCAGGATGATGCCGGCCGGCTGCAGCGCGGCGTTGCAGATGCGCATGACCTGTTCCGCGTCCATGCCGCGGCGGATGGCCAGACCATAGATGGCGATCAGGCAGGCGGCCAGGATGGCGCTGAACGGATGGCCGATGAACTGCAGCCAATGGAAGACGGCCGAGCCGGGCGTCGCCAGATGGCTGCCCAGGGTTTTGCAGGCCACCATGACCAGCGGAAACAGCACCAGGGTCAGGCTGAAGGCGAAGGAGGGCATGCGGTCGCGCTCCAGCGTCGGCTCGCTGATGTCGTCCGGCAGGGCCAGGCTGACATGCCGGCTGATGAAGCCGCCGAACAGCGGGCCGGCCAGCAACATGCCGGGAATCGCCGCCGCCAGCCCGATGACGATCATCCAGCCGAAGTCGGCCTGCATCTGCGAGGCCAGCAGCATGGGGGTGGGGCCGGGCAGCAGGAAGGCCGCCGAGGCGGCTACGCCGGCGAACAGCGGCACCGCCAGCTTGACCACATTGCCGCCGGTGCGGCGCGCCACCGCGAACACCACGCCGATCAGCAGTACGATGGCGACGTCGAAGAACAGCGGCAGCGCGCAGACCAGTCCGGCCACGCCCAGCGCGTAATGCGCGCGTCGTTCGCCGAAGCGGCTTAAGAGCCGACCGGCGATCTGATCGAGCGCGCCGGTTTCATGCAGTATCTTGCCGAACATCGCGCCCAGGGCCACCACCACGGCGAGGAAGCCTAGGGTGCCTGCCATGCCTTTTTGCATGGTGTCGGCGATTTTTTCCACCGGCATGCCGGAGGCCACGCCGGCCCCGATCGAGACCAGCATCAGCGCGATGAACGCATGCAAGCGAGCCTTCATCACCAGCAGCAACAACAGGGCGACCGAGCCCAGCGCGGTCAATACGAGGGTTGCAATGGACATGTCAGCGTTCCTGGCGGGACTGGATCAGGCGCAGCGCGTCGGCGACGACGCTGTCCAGCTCGGGGCGGATGTCCAGGGAGTGGACGTCGGTTTCGTCCGGCCCGGGCTCCTCCAGCGCGGCAAATTGCGAGGCCAGCATATCGGCCTTCTGGAAATGGCCTTGCCGGGCTTGTAGCCGCTGCAGGATCAGATCGAAATCGCCTTTCAAATAGAGGAAGGACAACTGCGGGTTGCCGGCGCGCAATTGGTCGCGGTAACGCCGTTTCAGCGCGGAGCACACGATGATGGACAGCGCGTTGCTGCGTTGCATGGCGTAGGCGGCGTCGCTGAGCGCGCTGAGCCAGGGGCGGCGGTCGGCGTCGTCCAGCGGCGTTCCTGCGGCCATTTTGTCGATATTGGCGCGAGGATGCAGGAAGTCGCCGTCCAGCACGGCGCATGTCAGGCGCTGGGCCAGTTGCGCGGCGAGCGCGGATTTGCCGCAGCCGGAGACGCCCATCAGTACGTAAACCTGATGTGGTGTGGAATTCATGAAGCCACTCCAATGAGTTGTCGAATTGTTTGAAGACGGATCGTGATTGTTACCGGTAACATTATGCCGATAACAATATGTCGGCTTTGCGGCGCGCAGGCAAGCGTTTTGAGCGCCGGCCTTGATTTGGCTCCGGCGCTTCGGATTTTCGCATTGATAAATAAGAGTTTTTTGAGAGGGCCGGTGTCGTATTCCGGCACAGGCCTAGACGCTGCCGCCCAGGCTCAGGGTATAACCCAGGTCGACGACGGGGTCGGCGTAACGCTGGCCGTGGATGCGGCCTAGCAAGCGTTGCGCCGCCAGCCGGCCAATCGCTTCGCGCGGTGTGACCACGCTGGCCAGCCGTGGATGCAAGGCGGCGCCGATATCCAGCGCGTTGAAGCCGGCGACGGCGATGCGCTGCGGCACCGCCATGCCCATGGACTGGGCCTCCAGCAAGGCGCCGGCGGCGATGTCGTCGTTGGTGCAGAACACGCCGTCCAGGTCCGGCGCGGCGGCCATGGCCTGGCGCAGCATCTCGCCACCTAGCTGAAAGCTGGAGTGTTGCTCGGTCTGTATCTCCAGCGGAATCAGTCCGGCTTGTTCCATCGCCGTCCGGTAGCCGGCGGCGCGCAGCCGGGTACGGCGGTCGAGGCGGGCGGCGAGGTAGGCGATGCGCCGTTTGCCGCGCGCGATCATGGCTCGGGTCATGTCTTCTGCGGCGGCCTGATGGTCCAGGCCCACGGCCAGGTCTATGGGCCGGGACGGCAGTTCCATCACTTCCACCACCGGAATCGCCGCCACCTGCAGCATGCGCAAGGTGCGTTCGGAGTGGACGGTTTCACACAGGATCAGCCCATCCACCTGGAAGGACAGCAACTGCTCCACTTGCCGGGTCTCCTGTTCGATGTCGTAGCAGTAATGACCGTACAGCGTGTGGTAGCCGGCTTCGCGGGTGACGGATTCGACGCCGTGAACCAGGTTGGAGAACACTTGATTGGACATCGACGGCAAGAGCACGCCGATGGCGCGGCTCTTGGCGCGGGCCAGCAGGTCCGGCACCCGGTTTGGGATATAACCCAATTGCTCCATCGCGCCGGAGATGCGCTGGCCGGTGGCGTCCGATACCAGGCTGGCGTTGCGCAGGTAACGGCTGACCGTCATCTTGGAAGTGCCTACCCGGTCTGCGATGTCCTGCAGCGACGGGCGGCGCGGCTTATCGCTCATGGCGCGGGCCAGGCGAGGCGGGAGCGGCGGCTTCCGGTGATAGGGCGAACGGCGCGAAACAGGTCATGCGGACATCGGCTCCCATGGCGGCGTGGTGAGACAGGCAAGCCGCGATTGTAGACCGATTTCCGCCAAATGAGCTATGGCTAGTGGATGACCGTGGCGCTAGAGCCAAGTTTTTTGGCATAAAAACGTGTTTCGGCGCCGGCTCCGCGCGGTTTAATCGGCCGGCAAGCCCAATAAGCGACGCAGATTGTTGATCACCTGTTGACGCTGGGCCAGCTCTTGCTGATAGTCGCGGTCGGCGGCGGCGATGTCCGCCGCGCAGTGCGGGCAACAGGTTTCGTCGGGGTGGATGTATTGCTGGCATTTTCGGCACAGCGCTAGCTTGGTCGGCGGTTTGCCTTCGCGCGGCGCGGCTTTGCCCTTGTTTTTCCAAGTCAGCGCGATGACTTGGCCGCTGCGGCTGATTCGGCTGACTTCCTGGCCGCTGGCGATGTCTTCGGTGATCAGGTCGAATCGCCCAACGGCGAAGGAGGCGGGCGCGGCGTCCTGCAGCTTGACGATGCGCTCGCGCAGGCCCTGCTTTTCCAGCTCCAGCGCGCGGTAATGACAGTAGGGGTTGTTGCCGGGCTTGCCCAGCAGCGAGTGGGAGGTCCAGGTGCATCCGCCGCGGCAGACGTCGTTGTAGTAGCAGCCGCGGCAATAGCCCCAGAGGTCGTCCACCGAGCGCAGGCGGCCAAAGTGGATGCCCTCGCTGTGGTGCCAGATGTCGTCCAGGCTCATATCGCGGACATTTCCGCCGGAAAAGCCGACGGTGGCCAGCGAGGGACAGCCCTTGACGGTGCCATCCGCTTCCAGCGCCAGCACAGTCTGGCCGGCGGCGCAGCCGCTCCAGTGAACCCGCTCGTCGCCGAAGCCGCGCCACAGGCGCTCGTACGGGCCGTAGTATCCGATATTGTTGCCCACGTTCATCAGCAGGCCGCGCTCCACGCCCTCGCGGTAAAGCCGCGCCAGCAAAGGCATCAGTTCCAGCAGTTGGTAGGGTTGCAGCAGCAGTTCATCGTTGTCCACCGCATTGCCCATCGCCACCGTCAGTTGGATCTGCCAGTGGGTGGCGCCCAGTTCGATGATCTGATCCATCAGCGCCGGCAAGTCCGGCATGGTGGCCGCGCCGATCTGGGTGTTGACGCTGACGGCGAGGCCGGCCGCCTTGGCGCGGCGCAAGGCGTCCACCGCCTTGTCGAAAGCGCCCGGCACATTCCGTACCTTGTCGTGCAAGGGAGCCAGGCCGTCCAGCGATACGCCGACGCCGTTGAGGCCGGCGTCTATCGCCTGTTGCAGCCGGGCCGGGTTCAGATTGCGGCCGCCGGTCTGGATCGCGCAATACATGCCGTGGCCGCGGATGGCGCGGATCAATTGGGTCCAGTCCTTGCGCAGATAGGCTTCGCCGCCGATCAGGGTGATCTCGCGCGTGCCCAGCGCCGCCAGCGCGTCTATCACCTCCAGGCATTCGGTGGTGGACAGCTCGTTGGGGCGGCGGTGGCCGGCGCGGGAGCCGCAGTGCAGGCATTTCAGGTCGCAGGCCAGCGTGATTTCCCAAACTACGTGCACCGGGATATAGCGCTTGAAGTCTTCGTCGTCCAGATAGCGGGCCGGGCGGACGGCGGGGCTGTCGTCTAGCATGAGCGGGTCCTTGAGAAAGGGCGAGGAGCGTCCGCTGGACGCCCCTGGACTTTGAACAGGCTTAGCGTGCGACGCCGTTCAATGCCGGCCTTCAAGGCGGGCGATTTCTGCATGCAACTGCTTCAGCGCGGCTTCGATATTGTCGTGCTGCTTCAGTTGTTCTTCCGCTTGGCCGGCCAGCGACTTCATCTGCGCCAGATTGTCGCTGGCGCGGGATTGCTGAAGCGCAGCGGCGTATAGCGGAATGGGGTGGGGGTAGGGCTTGCTGCTGGCGCGCTGTTCCGAGTGCACTACCGGCGCTTCCGTCACGATGGCGTGCGCCACGGTGTGCCAGGCGCCCTGGTAGAAGAAGCGGTAGCTGGCGTGGCCGTCCTGCCAGTTCTGGTCGAGAATGCCTTGCAAGTGGAAGGTTTCGGCGATCTGGCTGTTGGGAGAGCTGGGGCTGCCGTCCAGCGACAGCACGATGTGGTGCTCGGTGGACGGGTCCAGCTTGGCTTGGCTGTAATGGCCCCAAACATTGGCCTGGAATTGCAGCGGGGGGCTGACGCTCTGGAAAATGCTGGCGTGGCCGCTGACTTTTTTCTGCGGCGTGTTGACCAGCAAGTCCAGGGTCAGGACCGGCGCGCCCAGCACCGGGGCGGAAACGATGTAACGGGTATGGAACAATCCTGTTGCTGACATGGAGCACTCCTTGGCGAATGGGGGGAGAAGCGGCGCTAGCCTATTTGCGTTCCAGCTTGGCGATTTCCGATTTCAGCGCGTCCAGCTCCTTGCGCAATTGCGGCTGAGCGTCCAATTGCTGCCGGGCGTAGGAGGCCAGCGTTTTCATGTGGGCCAGGTCGCCGCTGGCGATGGCGCTTTGAATCGGCACGCCGTACAAGGCCATGATGGGCGGGTTGGGAAGAATCACCGGGCCGGGTTCCAGCGGCAGCGGGAAATAACGCGATTTCAATTCCGGATTGAGCTTGGCCGGTGCGTTTTCCACTTCCACCCACGCGGAACCGTTCAGATAGCTGTAATTGGCCACGCCCTGTTTCCAGTCCTGGCTCAGAACCAAGTGCAGTTTGAAGTTGCTCGTGCTGCCGCTGTGGCCTTGGGCGGTGATCAGGATGCGGCCTTCGCTGGGCGGCATCACGGTCAGATAGGTGTAGTCGCCGTGAACGTGGGAGTGAAGGTCCAGCGGCGGATTGGTGGCCTGGGTAATGTGGGCGTCGCCGGTCACGGCGCTGCGCGGCGGCGCGACCAGCAGGTTCAGCGTAAGCCGTTGCGCGCCGTCCTTGCCGGTGCCGATGAGGTAGCTGACGGGAAACAAGCCGATATCGGTTTGCGCGGTGTCTGACATAAAACCTCCGGATAGTTAGGTGATGGTCCAGCCTGGCGAGCCGTACTGGCTCGCCGGATCGCGAGAGTGTTCTTAGCGTCGTTCCAGGCGAGAGATTTCCTGCTTCAGCTGATCGACGGCGGTGTGCAGGTCGCCGTATTGGCGCAAGTGCTGCTCGCCTTGTTCCAGCAAGGTTTTCATCTGCGCCAGATTGCCTTCCGCAATCGCTTGGTGGATGGCGACGCCGTAAGGCAAGGTTTGATGCGTGGGAAGATGGCTCATTGAGTCGACCTGTTCCTTAGCGCTGATTGACGTGACGGCGGGCGGAAGAGAGCGGGCCGCCCGCAAAGGGCTGCCGGACAAAGCTTGGCAGTGTTTATCGGTGTAGCAGCTGGGGGCGGTGACAAACTGGACTTAAGGTCAGTTTTTATGAAAAACAAATACTTAAGTAAAAGTACCGAGCCGCGTGAACGCAGCCCGGAGCAAGGGGAGTAGGCTCAAAATCGGGAGGAGGGACGAGCCAGATAGAACCACTCCTGGCCGCTTGGCGATTGGGGGTTGGGGAAGACGATGCGGCCGTCGTCTATGGCCGTCACCGGGCTGCCGTCGGCGCGCCAGCCTATGAGTTCGCCTCTGCTTACCGGGTCGAAGCTGATCCAGTCGCGGGCGAAGCGGTCGCCATCGTCAAGCTTGTCCACTACTTCATACAGGCTGAGCATTTCCAGAGGCGAGGGCGCGGGGGGAGGCGCGTCCATCATGCCCAGATGAGCCAGCGTATTGACGATGGCCTGGTAGGCGACGCGCGGCGCGGCGGGGTCGTCGTGTTGGCCGCACTCCAGCGTTAGCGCCCAGCCGCCTTGTTGGCGCATGTATTCGGTGGTGCCCATGCCGTAGCAAGCATCGCCTCCGGCCGCCTTGTCTCGCCGGCTTACGCCCAGCGCGTAAGTGGATAGCCAGCCGTCCACTGCGCGGGCCACGCCCAGGCGTTGCGCCAGAGCCTCTTCCCGAGCGGCCAGGGCGAAAGGTTCGAGCTCGCCGGCGTTGTCGCGCGGGCCGAGGAAGACAAAGGGCTGGCCGCGGGACTGGAAGGAATGCAGGTCCAGCAAAATCTCATGTTCCGACAGTAAGGGGCACAGCCAGTTGGCGACGTGATCTTCGAAATCGCCCGGCGCGTCGCTGGGCGCGAGATGGCGGTTCAGATTGCGCTCACCGCCGCGCTGCCCCAGTTGGAAGGCCAGTGGATTGGCCACCGGAACCAGCGTCAGCCGGCCGGCGCGGAGCGCCAGCGCGCCTTGTTCCAGTTCGGCCATTACGCGGCGGATGGCTAGCGTGCCGCAGCCCTCGTTGCCGTGCACGGCTCCGGTGACGATCAGGCGCGGGCCGGCCCGCAAGCTCTGGTAACGGTGGCTGGCGAAATGGGTAGGCCAGGCCGGGTTTATTTGAGCCATACGTCCTCGAAGTCAAAAGAGCCGTTGGGATTCATCACGAAGCCCTGCACATTGTTGCGCAGCGGAATGTAAATGCGCGAATGGGCCATGGTGATCCAGGGACGTTCGTATTTGAAAATTTCCTGGGCTTTCAAATAATACTGGGTGCGTTGCTTCTGTTCGGTGGCTTGCCGGCCGAGCAGCAACAACTTATCGAACTCCTGATTGCAGAAGCGCTGGCCGCCCTTGCTGACGCTGCAGGACAGGGCGTTCCAGAGGAAGTCGTCCGGATCGCCGGAGTTGCTGGTCAGGCCTGACATATAGACATCGTGTTCGCCGGCTGCTGCGCGTTTCAGGTACTCGCCCCATTCGTAGGACCGAATATTGGCCTTGACGCCTATCCTGGCCCAGTCCTGCTGGATCATCTGCGCCATCAGTTTGCCGTTGGGGTTGGTGGGCCGCTGCACCGGCAGCGCCCACAAATCCAGGGTGAAGCCGTTGGGGTAGCCTGCCTGGGCCAGCAGCGCCTTGGCTTTGGCCGGGTTGTATTCATTACGGGTTTTGGGGTTCCAGCTCCAAGTGGACGGCGGATAGGGGTTGACCGCCTGGGTGGCGCCGCCCTTGGGAAACATCGCCTTGAACAGGGCGTCGCGGTTGATGGCGATGTCCAGCGCCACGCGCACTTCGCGCTTGGCGAACTGCGGCCGTTTCAGATTGTAGGCCAGGTAGGAGATATTGCTGGCGCCGGTGGCGGCGATCTTGATGTTCTTGTCGGCGTTCAAAGTGTCCAGATCGGACTCGCGCACCGCCGCGGCCACTTGGCATTCGCCTGCTTTTAGCTTCTGGATGCGTACTTGCGGATCGGTGACGATGGCGAAGATCAGGCTGCGGGTTTTTTGCGGCGTCCCCCAGTATTGGGGGTTGGCCTCGTAGCGCACGGTCGAATCCTTGGCGTAGCTCTTGAAGCGGTAGGGGCCGGTGCCGATGGGCAGCAGGTTGATCTGCGCGGGCTTGCCGGCCTGGAGCAGCTGCTGGGCGTATTCCGCCGATTGCATGCCGGCGAAGCCCATCGCGAAGAAAGTCAGGAAGGTGGCGTTGCGCTCCTTCAGCCGGATCTTGACGGTGTGAGGATCCAGCTTTTGCACCGAGGCTATCAGCTTGACCAGGCCGTAGCCGTCCGGGCCGGTCAATGGGGTTTTGAACGCCTGATTGAACGGCAGGTCCGGCCGGATCCAACGGTTGACGGTGAAAACCACGTCGTCGGCGGAGAAGTCGCGGCTGGGCTTGAAATACTCGGTGCGATGGAATTTGACGCCGCGGCGCAGTTTGAAGGTGTACTCCAGCCCGTCCGCCGACACGCTCCAGCTTTCCGCCAGCCCCGGACGCAGCGCCACGCCGCCGCGTTTGAATTCGGTCAGCCCCTGGAAGACGGGTTTGACGATGTTGTAAGTGGAGGCGGTGTCCCACATCGCGGGGTCGAAGCCTTCCGGAGCGGCTTCCGCGCAAAAGACCAGCGGCTTGGCGGCCAGCGCGGCGGCGGGCAAAGCGCCGGCCAGCAACAGGGAAAGGGAGAGGATCGATTTTGTCATTTACGCTATCCTGAGTTCTTGTTCGCGGCATGCGAATTGTCCGTCATCTACCGCTGTCGGTCCAAGGCCTTGGCAATTGGTTCCCGGCGCGGGCGCCGGCTTCGCGGTTTCGGCGGACTTTGCGAGGGGGCGAAGATGGAGGGATCGAGGGTGCTCGTCGTGGGCGCCGGCGTAGTTGGCCTGTGCAGCGCGTGGCGGCTGGCGCGAGCGGGCTGGCCGGTCACGGTGTTGGAGCGGCGCGGCGAGGCGGCGGCCGGCGCCAGCTACGCCAACGGCGGTCAACTAAGCTATAGCTATGTCGCGCCGCTGGCCGACGCCGGCGTGCCGGCCAAGGCGCTGGCCTGGCTGCTGAGCGCGGATGCGCCGATGCGCTTGCGTCTACGCTGGGACCTTGCCCAATGGCAGTGGTTGTGGCGCTTTTATCGCGCTTGCAGCCGTGAAGCCAATCGCGCCGGCAGCGCTCAGTTGTGGCGCTTGGCGCAAGAAAGCCGCTTGTTGCTTGAAGGGCTGCGCGCGGAGGGGCTGGACGGCTTTGCCTGGCGGCGCAACGGCAAGTTGGTGCTGTACCGCAGCGCGGCGGCGCTGGAGCATGCGCGTCATGGCGTGGCGGCGCTGAGCGAACTGGGCGCGCGTCAGCAGCTGCTGGATGCGGACGGCTGCCGTAATTTGGAGCCGGCCTTGGCCGGACTAAGCGGGCCGATGGTCGGCGGGGTGCATACCCCTGACGAGGAAGTGGCGGATTGTCGGCTGTTCTGCCTGGCCATGCAGCGGCGGATGCTTGAGGAAGGCTTGGATGTCGAGTTCCGCTTTGGTCGGGAAGTCAGTGGTTTTGAAATGGCTCAGGGGCGGGTGCGGCAAGTCTTGCTGCCCGATGAGGCTTTGCCCTGCCGGCATCTGGTGCTGGCGGCCGGCGTCGGCGGCGCGGCGCTGGCGCGCAAGCTGGGCCTGCGGCTGCCGCTCTATCCCTTGAAGGGCTACAGTCTGGATATGCCCGCGGGAGAGTGTTTGCCGGCGCTCAGCGTCACCGATTTCGAGCGCAAGACTTTATACGCGCCGATAGGCGGGCGTCTGCGGGTGGCGGCGGCGGCGGATCTGGTCGGCTACGACGAAAGCCCGGATCCGAGACGCGTGGCCGGCTTGCGCCGGCAAGTGAGGCGCGATTGGCCGCGGGCGGGCTGTTTGGAACAGGCTACGGAATGGGCCGGCTTGAGGCCGGCCACGCCGGACGGCGTGCCCATGATAGGGCGCGCGCCTGGCGGACCGGCCAATCTCTGGCTGAATCTTGGGCACGGCGCCTTGGGCTTTACCTTGGCCCTGGGCAGCGCCGAGCGGCTGGCGCGGGAGATGGCCGGAGAGTGAGGGCTGGGGAATGAACGAGGGGAGTGCGGCGAGAATGAAAGCGGTCATCGGCATGGAGGAGTTGGCGGCGCATCCGGAGTACCTGTCGATTGCGGATCTCGACGGGGTGAGGCTGGATCTGCGCTATGCCTGCGCCAATAATTTTGTAGGGCGTAATCTCTACGGCGACGCGGCGCCGGCGCTGTTGCACCGCCGCGCCGCCGAGCGCCTGGCCATGGCCGCGCGCGAGTTGAGCAGGCAACGGCCGGGTTTCAATTTGCTGGTTTTCGACGCGCTGCGGCCGGGAAGGGTGCAGCGGGTGCTGTGGGACATCGTCAAGGACACGCCGCAGCGCATCTATGTCGCCGACCCTGCTCGAGGCTCGATTCACAGCTTCGGCATGGCCGTGGACCTAAGCGTGGAAGACGACGGCGGACGCGAACTGAACATGGGCACCGGCTTTGACGACTTCACCGAGCTGGCGCAGCCGCAGCGCGAGGCGGAGCTGCTGCGGACCGGCAGGCTGAGCGAGGCGCACTTGGCCAATCGCTTGCTGCTGCGCCATTGCATGAGTCAGGCGGGCTTCAGCGGCATCGCCACCGAGTGGTGGCACTTCGAGGCGGCGGATCGCGATTGGGTGCGCGCTCACATGCTGTTGATCGAATAATGAAAAGGGAGCCGGCATTGCCTAATGCCGCCGCGCCGGCGGCTTTATGCCCGGCAGGCATTTAGCAAACGGCGGGTTTTCAGGCAATATGACCGCTGGCCTTATCCTTGAAGCACCCGCAGAGACTCTCCAATGGCATCCGACAATACCGAACAAGCCTGTTGGCACCCGGAAACCCAGGCAATCCGCGGCGGCCGCGAAATCAGCGAATACCGCGAACACAGCCAAAGCCTGCATCTGACTTCCAGTTTCACCTACGATTCGGCGGAACAGGCCGCGGCCATGTTCCTGGGCGAGCTGGACGGTTATACCTACTCCCGCTTCACCAATCCCACCGTCGCCGCCTTTCAACAGAGATTGGCGTTGATGGAGGGCGGAGAGCGCGCCATCGCCACCGCCACCGGCATGGCGGCGATCCAGGCCATCATGATGAGCCTGCTCAAGGCCGGCGACCACATCTTGTCTTCGCAAAGCCTGTTCGGCTCCACCACCAATCTGTTCGCCGGCCTGCTGGCCAAGTTCGGCGTGGAAACCACCTTTGTCGACGCCACCGATCTGCAAGCCTGGCGCGACGCGGCGCGGCCCAATACCCGTTTGTTGTTTCTGGAGACGCCGTCCAATCCCTTGACGGAAATCGCCGACATCGCCGCGATCGGCCAGATCGCGCATCAGCGCGGCGCCTTGCTGGTGGTGGACAACAGCTTCTGTTCCCCGGCCTTGCAGCAGCCGTTGAAATTGGGAGCCGATCTGGTGATGCATTCCGCCACCAAATATCTGGACGGGCATGGCCGGGTGATGGGCGGCGCGGTGGTGGGCGGCGACGCGCTGATCGAGCAGATTTATCTGCACGTGCGCACCGCGGGTCCCACGCTGGCCCCGTTCAACGCCTGGACGCTGCTCTCGGGCATGGAAACCCTGCACTTGCGGATGGAAAAGCACAGCGCCGGCGCACTGGAGTTGGCGCGCTGGCTGGAAGCCCAGCCGGCGGTGGAACGGGTGTTCTATCCGGGGCTGGCCAGTCATCCGCAGCACGAGCTGGCGCTTCGCCAGCAAAGCGGCGGAGGCGCGGTGGTGTCCTTCGTGGTCAAGGGCGGCAGGGAGGAGGCG
>NZ_JAAOMA010000110.1:0-1402 GCF_011602385.1 Chromobacterium fluminis
TTAAGGTCCAGGCCTTTGGCGGCCAGCAGCAGGTCGGTTTCGCTGAAGGGTTCGGCCTGGCGGCCGTATTGGTGGGTGAGTTGCGCCGGGTCGGCGGCTACGCCGTGGAACTGGGCCAGCAGCACCAGGCCCAGCAAGCCCAAATCGCTGATGTTTGCGGAGGAGGCAGAACCGTCCGTATCCGTTTGAGCAAGCATAATGACCGATTGTATTTAATGATTGGGGGCACGATATGCCACACCATTACCCAATACAAGTAACACATTCACATTTTATTATGTGATTATTTAGCGCAACCGATAAGTGTTTGTTTGAAATAAAGCTTTTATTGCACCTGCAATGTTCTAAGTAAAACTACGCATTGACCGTGCCGCGCGCCAATTTGGGCGCCATTTGCCCTCATGCCGAATGTCATGCGAGCAAGGATTCCCCAAGCCGTCTAGATTGGTACAATAAGCGGCCCGTGACGCCCGCCCGCGGCGGTCGTCCGCCCGATCACAAGCCCAGCGCCTGATTACCATCGCAAACAGGCCCCCAGAACACCCAGCATAGGCAGCAGATGACCAGTCCGAACCAGGCCGCCAATCCGGCGCCGACAGCCGAAGAACCGGTGCTCCGCGCCCCGGAAAACGAAAACACCCTGGCCACGCTGGCCATTCCGCTGGGCGAGACCATTCTGACGCTGACCGCCAACGGCACGCCCATTTACGGCATCTTGCAGCGCAGCCGGGCCATGACCGAGCAATCCGACTTCTTCCGGCTGCAGTTTCGCGGCTACGCCCGCGCCGACGGCCACCGCTGGCAGTTGTTCGAGGGCGAGGACAGCCATTTCCAAGCCGCCCACAACTGCGCCTGGGTGCGGGTGGACCGGCCCAGCCGCACCGTCACCTTCGGCCCTAAAAGCGGCGTGCAGGCCAGCCCCGGCTTTGTCGGCACTGGACTGGACACTTTCCTGTTCGCCAGCGTCATCTCATGGGCCAAGGGCATTTGCCCGGATCACGCCATCAGCCCCGGCATGATCGCCATGAACCAGACCTCGTCGGAAGAAGAGCGGCTGCAGCGCAACGCCTTTTACGCCAGCCAGGGTTTTGAATTTGAATGGCAGGACGCCAACCAGCGTTCCGCGCTCTACTTCAAGGACAAGGTCAACAAGCTGCTGGGGGTGTGGAACAAGGAGCTGATCACCGAGGTGGGCGGCGAAGCGATGCTGCAATCTCTGGCGCGGCAGGACGAAACCCGCGCCGAGCTGGAACAGCGGCTGGAAAAGCTGGAAAGCGTGCACGACAACCTGAAACGGGCGCTGCAAAAAGAGCGCACCACCGCCCAAATCCTGACCGGGGTGCTGATCCTGTTCGCCATCTGCGGACTGTGGGCGGTCATCTAGCGCCACCCTCCCTTGACC
>NZ_JAAOMA010000111.1:0-1330 GCF_011602385.1 Chromobacterium fluminis
TGGATTTGCCCCCGTATCTCAGGACACCAACCCACCCTTAGGTTGATGTTGCCGCCAGCAGCCTGAACTCTCGTGGGGAGCGGTATTTCAGCGCGCTGTGCGGGTGGTTCTCGTTGTAATGCTCGAAGGCTATGCCAAGATTGCGCAGGGCCGTGGCGGCGTCCGGTTTCGGCATCTGGGACACGTAGTCCCGCTTGATAGTCTTTACCAGACTCTCCGCCATGCCATTGCTCTGCGGGCTGCGCACCGGCGTCGTTACCGGTTCAAGGCCCAGCTGCCGCGCAAATATTCGAGTCGTAGCTGCCGTGTAGGCCGAACCGTTATCACTGAGCCACTCTATCGGCACCGATGGTTTATCCAAGCCCAGGCGCTTCTCTACGGCTTCCAGCATCACATTCTGCACGTCGTCACTCCGATAGCCGGCAGTGCCGGCCACCCAGCTCATGACCTCTCGGTCACAGCAGTCCAGCGCGAAGGTGACGCGGAGCTTTTCGCCATCATCACAATTCACCTCGAAACCATCGGAGCACCAGCGGGTGTTACTAGCCGCCACGGCGATACGGCCCTCGTGCCGGCGTGATACCCCAGCTTGTTTCCGCCGGCGACTCAGCAGCAAGCCATGCTGCTTCATCACCCGGTAGACCCGTTTGGCGTTAACCGGTGGCTGCGCGCGGGCCTCCCGCTGTCGCCGTAATAGCCCCCAAGCTCGACGGTAGCCATAGCTGGGCAAGCCGCCAATCAGCGTCTTCAGGTCTGCCACCAGCTCCGTATCATCGGGCTGCCGATGCTGGCGCCCATCGCGCCAATCCGCAAGGCGTTGACTTCGGGCGGCCAGATGGGAGCGCGCTACGCCAAGGCAGTGACTAACCCGTTTCACTGCCCGTCCTCCGGCAACAAGGGCGAGCGCGCAATCCATTTTCGCGAGCGGGCAACCTCCACGGCTTCCTTGAGAATCTCCGCTTCCATGGTCTTTTTGCCCAGCAGGCGCTGCAACTCACGGATTTGCTTCATCGCTTCGGCCAACTCCGAGGCCGGTACCACCGCTTCGCCGGCACTGACTGCAGACAGGCTGCCATCCTGGTGAAGCTTGCGCCAATGGAAAAGCTGATTCGGGTTGATGCCGTGGCGTCGTGCAACCAGTGACACCGTCTGGCCGGGCTCGAAGCTTTCTCGAACCATGGCCAGTTTTTCTTCGACGGACCAGCGCCGGCGGCGTTCTGGCCCCAGAACCTCGATGGAGGATTTGTTAGTGTGAGTCATAAACACAGTCGTATGCCTATCCCTTAGTTTAAGGGGGAAACGGTGTCCTGTGTTTCAGGGGGCTCGTCCA
>NZ_JAAOMA010000112.1:0-1196 GCF_011602385.1 Chromobacterium fluminis
CGAAGGTAAGGACGCCGAATCGATCCTCGGCGAATCGGGCTTGGCCGGCCTCCTCAAGAAGCAGCTCGCTGAGCGTATGCTAGCCGCCGAGCTGACCCATCATCTGGCCTCCGAGACCGTGCAGGGCAAGGCGGGCAATCACCGGAACGGTTCCAGTCCCAAGAGCGTTATCACGCCAAACGGCGAGCTGGAACTGGATATCCCACGCGACCGGCGAGCCACCTTCGAGCCGCAGTTGGTCGCCAAGTATCAACGCCGCTTGTCTGGTTTCGACGACCACGTGATCAGCATGTACGCGCGCGGAATGACCGTGCGCGAGATCCAGGGCCATCTGCAGGAGCTGTACGGGCTGCAAGTGTCGCCCGACCTAATCTCCACCATCACCGATGAAGTGCTGGCCGAAGTCGAGCAATGGCAGCAACGGCCACTTGAAGCCATGTACGCCATCGTCTACTTCGACGCGCTGCGCCTGAAGATCCGTGACGAAGGTACCGTCAAGAACAAAGCCGTTTACCTGGCGCTCGGCATCCGTGCCGATGGCCGCAAGGAAGTCCTCGGCCTCTGGATCGAACAAACTGAGGGTGCCAAGTTCTGGCTCAAGATTTTCAATGAACTGAAGAACCGTGGCCTAGACGACATACTGATCGCCGTCGTCGACGGCCTGCGCGGTTTTCCAGAGGCGATTGAGGCGGTCTTCCCGCAAGCGCAAATTCAGACCTGCATCGTCCACCTCATCCGCAATTCGCTGAATCTGGCGAGCTGGAAGGACCGGAAGGGCTTGGCCGCCGCGCTCAAGCTGATTTATCAGGCTGCTACAGCCGATGCTGCCGCAGCGGTGCTGGACGAGTTTGCCGAGGGTGATTGGGGTCGCAAATTTCCGACAGTGGCGGCCATGTGGCGTCGGCAGTGGGAACAGGTGATTCCGTTCTTTGCCTACCCGCCGGAGGTGCGCAAGATCATCTACACAACCAATGCCATCGAGAGCATGCATATGCAGCTACGGAAGATTGTCAAAAACCGGGGTCATTTCCCGAGTGACGAGGCCGCCAGCAAACTGCTTTACCTGGCCTTGCGCAATATTGAGAAAGACTGGAAGATGCCGCCGATCACTTGGAAGCAAGCAGCCAACCAGTTTGCTATTCTGTTCGGCGAGCGCTTCACTGACGCTCTCGGCTGAGATTTGTTTAACCGACCTC
>NZ_JAAOMA010000113.1:0-1196 GCF_011602385.1 Chromobacterium fluminis
TGACCTTCCCCCCGACAGGTATCCCAAGAATTAGTTAGCATGAAGGCTCAAAGGAGCCAACATGCGCAAATCTCGTTTCACCGAAGAGCAGATCATTGCCATCCTGAAAGAAGCCGAAGCAGGCCTCTCCGCAGCGGACCTGTGCCGCAAGCATGGCATCTCCGATGCCACCTTCTATAAATGGCGTGCCAAGTTCGGCGGCATGGAGGTATCCGAAGCCCGGCGTCTGAAGCAGCTGGAAGATGAGAACAACCGGTTGAAACGGCTGGTGGCCGAACAGGCGCTGGACATTCAGATGTTGAAAGAGGTGGTCTCAAAAAACTGACGCGGCCCGACCAGCGCTGTGATGCCGCCCGGCAACTCATCGCCAGGCACGGTATTTCTGAACGTCGGGCCTGTCGCTTGTTGTTGGTAACGCGCAAGACCTTTCGCCGCAAACCTGCCGAGGATCGTAATGCGGCGCTACGGGCACGGCTGCGTGAATTGGCCGAACAACGTCGGCGCTTCGGCTCGCCACGGTTGCATGTCTTACTACGCCGAGAAGGCTGGGCCATCAACCATAAGCAGGTCGAGCGGATCTACAAGCAAGAAGGCTTGTCGCTACGCTTGCGACGGCGGAAGAAGCGGCCAAGTCATCTTCGGGTGGTTCTGCCAATGCCGGAGCGACAAGACCAGCGCTGGGCGATGGATTTTGTATCGGATACGCTATGGAATGGTCGCCGTATCCGAGCCTTGACCGTGGTGGACACCTGGAACCGCGAATCGTTGTGGATCGAAGTGGACCACTCGTTACCTGGCCGACGTGTCGCGCGTGTTCTGGACCAGTTACGCTGCGCCGGACGTTGCCCGAATCTGATCCAGGTGGACAATGGACCTGAATTTACCAGCCGGGCACTGGATGAATGGGCGTATCGTCACGGCGTGACGCTGCAATTCATCCGGCCCGGTAAGCCTGTTGAGAATGCCTTTATCGAGAGTTTCAACGGGCGTTTCCGGGAAGAATGTTTGAACCAGTCTGTCTTCCACAACTTACAGGATGCAAGACAGACGATTGAAGCGTGGCGGCAAGACTATAATCATGCTCGCCCGCATAGTGCATTGAATTACCTGACCCCGACCGAGTACCGGGAGAAACACTTACCCCAACCACGCCTGATTGCTACCTAATCAGTGGTATACCAACTGGGGGAAGGTCA
>NZ_JAAOMA010000114.1:0-1029 GCF_011602385.1 Chromobacterium fluminis
GTCGTAGCTTTGGTGGGTGACTTGGTCGGCCGCATCGGTCACCAGGGCCGGCTTCCAGTCGCTGGGGCCCGAGGCGTCCAGCGCCAGTTCTTCAAACTGCGCCCGCGTCGCAAACAGCCAGGAGTCGTTGGCTCCTACGTCGGTGTTGGTCTTGCGCAGCGTCGCCACGCCCCGCACCGCGCCGGCCGGCGCCACGCCGTCCGCCACTGTCCGTTTGTAGCCGGCCAGCGTTGGGCCGCCCGGCAGGTTCTCCGCCGGGGTATTGCGATGGGCGAGCGTTTGTTCCGAGGTGGAACCCAAGGCCTGGCCCGCCGCGTTGAACCACACGATGTGTAGGGTAACCAAGGCGCGGTGGGCACCGGTATACACCGAGAACGCGTAACGGCGTCCGGCTTGCACCGGCACGCTTTGCACCAGTTCCTGATAGGCACCTTGCGAGTGGCGACCGGTCTGGTGCAAGTAGACGGTGTTCTCGCCGGCCAGGCCCTCCGCTATCCGCCAGTCGGCGTTCAGATTGCCGCCCACTTCGGCGTCGGCGTTCCACGCCTCATAACCCCAGTTCGCCACCTTGCCCGGCGCCGAGGCTTCGAACAGGCTGTTGCGCAGCAGGTTGGCCTGGGCGCGGCCTTGCAGGCTTTCCGCCGACAGCCCCATCTGCGCCAGGCTCTTGGCGTAGCGTAGGGTGTCGGTGACATTGCCCGCCGCGTCGTAGCGGCGCTCGGTCACATAGCCCTGCGCGTCGACGCTGAGGCTGGGTCGGCCGGCCGCGTCGTAGAAACTGCGGCTGTGCTGGTCGGCCGCGTCGGCCACCAGGGCCGGCTTCCAGTCGCTGGGGCCCGAGGCGTCCAGCGCCAGTTCTTCAAACTGCGCTCGCGTCGCAAACAACCAGGAGTCGTTTTCGCCCACCGCGGTATTGGTCTTGCGCAGCGTCGCCACGCCTCGCACCGCGCCGGCCGGCGCCACGCCGTCCGCCACCGTCCGTTTGTAACCCTTCAGCGCCGGACCGCCCGGCAAGTTGTCCGCCGGGGT
>NZ_JAAOMA010000115.1:0-1012 GCF_011602385.1 Chromobacterium fluminis
CGCCGGCGGCGGGCACCGCGTAGGCGACCAGCCGGCGCTGCCCGGGCGCGTCCTCGCGGATCAGCACCACGGCCTGGGCGACGCCGGGCTGGTCCAGCAGCGCGGCTTCGATCTCGCCCAGCTCGATGCGCAGTCCGCGCAGCTTGACCTGATGGTCTAGGCGGCCCAGGTAGTCCAGCGCGCCGTCCTCGCGGCGGACGACGCGGTCGCCGGTGCGGTACAGCCGCTGGCCGGCGGCGAAGGGATGGGCGACGAAGCGTTCGGCAGTCAGAGCCGGACGGCGCAGATAGCCGCGGGCCAGGCCGACGCCGCCCAGATAGAGCTCGCCGGGGATGCCGGGCGGTAAGGGCCGCAGCATGGAATCGAGCACGAAGAGCTGGGTGTTCCAGATTGGGTGGCCGATGGGCACCGAGCGGCTGTCGCTTGCCGGATCGCAGGTCCAGGCGGTGACGTCGACGGCGGCTTCGGTGGGGCCGTAGAGATTATGCAGCGGGCAGGGCAGCGTCTGGGCGGCGCGGGCCAGCAGCGGCGCGGGCAAGGCTTCGCCGCTGCACAGCACGCGGCGCAGGCTGGCGCAGCCGACGCTGGCGGGCTCCTGCAGGAAGGCGTCCAGCATGGACGGGACGAAATGTAGGGTGGTGACGCCGCGGCGGCGGATCAGCTCGGCCAGATAGACGGGATCGCGATGGCCGTCGGGGCGGGCCAGCAGCAGCGAGGCGCCGGCGAGCAGCGGCCAGAAGAACTCCCAGACCGAGACGTCGAAGCTGGACGGGGTTTTTTGCAGCACCACGTCGTCGGCGGCCAGCGGGTAGGCGTGCTGCATCCACAGCAGGCGGTTGACGATGGCGCGATGGCTGTTGACGGCGCCTTTGGGGCGGCCGGTGGAGCCGGAGGTGTAGATGACGTAGGCCGGATGCCTGTCGTCGCCGGCGAGGTCCAGCGGCGCGTCGGATAGGGTCTCGAGCGCATCGTTGATCTGGTCCAGGCACAGTGCGCGTTCGACCGGCAGGCC
>NZ_JAAOMA010000116.1:0-1004 GCF_011602385.1 Chromobacterium fluminis
ACCCACCCTACAAGACCGTCCGCCGTAGGGTGGGTGGAGCGCAGCGATACCCACGCGGAAACACGATGGAACCAATGCTTGGACCTTGGCGGCGGGGCTTGGTGGGTATCGCCTCTCGGCTCCTCCCACCCTACAAACCACCCGCCGTAGGGTGGGTGGAGCGTAGCGATACCCACCAGCCGAGGTCAGCGATTGCGCAGGCGGATGCGGCGGAAACGCGCTTCCAGCTTGAGCCTTTGTCCCAGCGCCAGGTAGAGCTGGTGTTGGCTGTCCACATGGCGATAGACCCGGACCCGGTCCGCGCCCAGCAGCATCATGATTTCCAGATAGTTGAAGAAGCCCATCCACTGGCCGCGTCCGTCGCGGTCGTCAAAGTCGATGTCCCGCGCCACGCGGCTGAGCAGGCCCTTGCCGACGTATTCGCGGTTGTCCTTCATCCATTGCAGCAAATGCGCCGCGCATTCGCGGCCGTAGGCGCTGTCGGCGGGGTAATCCTTACGGGGCGTGGGCATTTGCCAGTAATGCCGATAGGTGCGGCCGGGGCAGAGGCGAACAAAGGGAAGCAAGGCTTCCTGCTGCTCCAGCGAGTGCAGTTTGTAGCGACGACGACGGGGAAAGTTTTGAGCGTGATGCATGGTGTTTCTCCTGCTGTGACACAAGATAAACCACCTGCCGAGAGAAGCCGAGGTATTAGGCAGGCGCGTGAGCGGATTGGCGTACCGGGTGAGCTTTCAAGCCGGTGAGTGCATAGCACTCTCCTCCCACGCACCTGCCGAATGGCGCTGCAATGGAAAAACAACCTACGCAGCGTGCTGCGTAGGTTTGTTAAAGCTCACGACGGGACGCCAATCCCGGTGCCGCATGTGGGCGGCAACGTGGGGATTGTTGCCGAGGGGGCGCTTGGGGTCAAGGTGGGGTGGTTGGTGTGGCTAGGTGTGTGGGTTTTGTATCCGCTGCGCGGATGATGTTTCTGGTGCCGGTTTCCACGCAGACCGAGCGAGGCA
>NZ_JAAOMA010000117.1:0-880 GCF_011602385.1 Chromobacterium fluminis
CGCTTACCACGGTGGGATTCATGACTGGGGTGAAGTCGTAACAAGGTAGCCGTAGGGGAACCTGCGGCTGGATCACCTCCTTTCTAGAGAAGGTTGTTGATCGAGTACTTACAGCCTATCGGTTATTCGCGAGTTTGAGTGTCGCGATCAGAGTGCTTGGATGAGTACTGTGATCGCGTTGTTTGAACGCATTGATCTTTAACAAACTGAAGAAGCCGAATATATAAAGACGGCGAGAAGGACGATGGAGTTAACTCTTCATTGGCTGGATCGTCATCTTGGGTATTTGATTGTATCTAGGCTACGTCGCCATATCAAAAGGGGCGGTGTAGTCGTCGCACAAACACAACTTGTTGTTTTGGTGACTTAGGTTACTGAAATGATAGGGTCAAGCGACTAAGTGCATCTGGTGGATGCCTTGGCGATCATAGGCGAAGAAGGACGTGTAAGCCTGCGAAAAGCGCGGGGGAGCTGGCAATAGAGCTTTGATCCCGCGATGTCCGAATGGGGAAACCCCTCCGCAAGGAGATCCCAGACTGAATACATAGGTCTGAGGAGGCGAACGCAGCGAACTGAAACATCTAAGTAGCTGCAGGAAAAGAAATCAACCGAGATTCCGTTAGTAGTGGCGAGCGAACGCGGAAGAGCCTGTACGTGTTATGGATTGTGTTAGTGGAAGGTTCATGGAAAGGACCGCCATAGTGGGTGATAGCCCCGTACACGAAAACACATTCCAAGGACTAGGCGTACGACAAGTAGGGCGGGACACGAGAAATCCTGTCTGAAGATGGGGGGACCATCCTCCAAGGCTAAATACTCATGATCGACCGATAGTGAACCAGTACCGTGAGGGAAAGGCGAAAAGAACCCCGGGAGGGGA
>NZ_JAAOMA010000118.1:0-852 GCF_011602385.1 Chromobacterium fluminis
CTCGATGGGTAGCCTTGCCGGGGCCTCGGCGGGGACCATCGCCGCATCGGGTGCCATGGTGGCTGGCGCGGGGGCGGCGGGCTATGCAACGGGTACGGCCATCAATGCCGGTATCTCGGCGGCCTTGAGTGCATCCACGGGCAGCGAAACGACCTTGGGCAGTTGGCTGTATGACAAGCTCAATGGTGGCGATAAGGCCGCGCTGGGGCCGATGGTGTACCCCATCAAACCCAAGGCGCAGGCAGGCGATCCCGGTAAGCCGGCGGCGGCTGCGGCGGACGTGGCCAAAGCGGGCGCGGCGCCGAAGGCTGGCGCAGCTGCTCCGGCTCAACATAGCAATACCTTTGCGCCGGTCATTCACCTCAAAGTCATGGGGGATGTGAAGAGCCCGGCGGAACTGGCCAATCAGCTGATGCCTCACTTAAAGCGCTTGTTTGATCAGTGGACCGCGCAGCAGCGCGGCGGAACGGGGCAGCTGTTTGACCCGGTGGGATGATGCCTCGCGAAAGCGGGGTTTTTTATGGGGGTGTGAATGGAGCTGACTGCGGTTTTAAAGCTGGCAATCAATGGTGCGACTCGTGCAGCCAGCATTGCCCGTTTGCCGTCCGGCCTGGGGGACGTCGCCAAAGGATTGATGCAGGCGCGCAATGCAACGAGTTTTGCAGGGGTGGCCGCCGGCATGCTGACGGCGGGCTCGCCGCTGCTGGGGGCGCAAGCGGGGTTGGCGCGGCGTGCTGCTGGAATTTTGACGCTGGCATCCAAAGACCTGGCGGGCGCGGGAAACGAGGCGTTCAAGATGGCCGGGGCCGCGCTGGGGGCTGCAACGTCGAAATTGAAAAAGGCGTTGGGGGG
>NZ_JAAOMA010000119.1:0-826 GCF_011602385.1 Chromobacterium fluminis
GCCGCCAACGAACCATTCTGCAGCCCCAACCCCGCCCCCAGCACCATTGCAACCATGTTCGATCTCCCGAAATTGGCCTACTCAAGGAGTCTTATCTGAGGATTCCGGAAAAAGTTTAGATATAAATTAATAAGTTTACAAAATTCCGCCTTTCCGGCTGCATGCCACCGTTAGCTGCTGGCCCTCACAGCCAAGTTCAGACCCCATGCGCGGAGCGGCATCAACCGGCTTTCAGACTTTGTATCAAGACAACGGCCAACTATGTCTGACCGGTACCCCTGTTGGCGCAGCACGACAGCGGCAGCCGGACCGAGCACGGCCCTGTAAAAAAACTTTCAAAAACGATTGACACTCAAAAAGCGAATCTATAGTATTCCGCTTCTCGCAAGACACAACGTCTCGCGAAACAGCGCACCCGTAGCTCAGTTGGATAGAGTATCTGGCTACGAACCAGAGGGTCGGGCGTTCGAATCGCTCCGGGTGCGCCACACTAGTGTCCCTATAGTTTAGCGGTTAGAACACCGCCCTTTCACGGCGGTAGCCGGGGTTCGATTCCCCGTGGGGACGCCACTAGCACCCGTAGCTCAGTTGGATAGAGTATCTGGCTACGAACCAGAGGGTCGGGCGTTCGAATCGCTCCGGGTGCGCCACAATTTAAGTCCCTATAGTTTAGCGGTTAGAACACCGCCCTTTCACGGCGGTAGCCGGGGTTCGATTCCCCGTGGGGACGCCAGCTTTCTCAAGAAGCCCGTCATGGCAACATGACGGGTTTTTTGTTGTTTCCGCCAGGCGGCCATCCGGCCGCCTGGCGGAAACAACAAAAAAC
>NZ_JAAOMA010000011.1:0-141739 GCF_011602385.1 Chromobacterium fluminis
TCGTTATTCGTTGGGCGGTGTCACCGCCGGCGCTTGCATGGCGTCCACCATGGCGGAAGGCTTGCTGGGTGGGTTGGTGCATCTTTATTTCGTGCGGCGCGGCCAGGTGGGACGGGTGTTCGACCCGCTGGCGGTGGCCGCGGTGGCGCTGCTGGCCGAATGCATGCAGATGTTGATCCTGCTGGCGGCGGTCAAGCCCTTCGCCGCCGCCTGGCATCTGGTGCGCAGCATCGCGTTGCCGATGATGATCGCCAATACTCTGGGCGCGGCCATGTTCATGCGCATCCTGCTGGACCGGCGCGCGCTGGCGGAGAAGTATTCTTCCGCCTTTTCCTCCAAGGCGCTGCAGATCGCCGCCCGCGCCGAGGGTGTGCTGCGCCACGGCTTCGACCGCGACAATTGCATGACCATGGCGCGCATCTTGTACGAGGAGCTGGGCGTGGGCGCGGTGGCGCTGACCGATCGCGAGCGCCTGCTGGCCTTCATCGGCGCCGGCGCCGACCACCACCTGGCGGGCACGCCCATCACCTCGCCGCTGACCCAACGCGCCATCGCGGCCAATCAGGTAGTGTACGCGGACGGCAACGAGACGCCTTACCGCTGCTCCATCAGCCCGGCCTGCAAGCTGGGCTCGTCGCTGGTGATTCCCTTGCGCGGCGAGGACGAACGGGTGATAGGCACCATCAAGTTGTACGAGACGCGCAACAAGCTGTTTTCCGGCATCAACCTGACCCTGGGCGAGGGCATTGCCCGGCTGCTGTCCAACCAGATTCTGCAGGGCAAGTACGAGCAGCAGAAACAGCTGCTGGCTCAGACCGAGATCAAGCTGTTGCACGCTCAGGTCAATCCTCATTTTCTGTTCAACGCGCTCAACACCCTGTCCGCGGTGATACGCCGCAACCCGGAGCATGCGCGCCAGCTGGTGCAATACCTATCCACTTTTTTCCGCAAGAACCTGAAGCGCTCCAGCGAGATGGCCACGCTGGGCGACGAGATAGACCACGTCAGCGCCTATCTGCGCATTGAGGAGGCGCGCTTCGCCGGCCGGCTGCAAGTGGAGATCGAGGCGCCGGAGGCGGCGCGCCGGGCCGAACTGCCGGCGTTTTCCCTGCAGCCGCTGGTGGAAAACGCGATCAAGCACGGCACTTCCCAGTTGCTGGAGCCGGGGCGCATCCGCATCGCCGCCCGTTGCGACGCGCAAGGCCTGCGGGTGACGGTGGAGGACAACGCCGGGCTCTACCGCAAGCCGGAGCAGAGCGACGGCCTGGGCATGTCGCTGGTGGACCGCCGCATCCGCGCCCGTTACGGCGAGGCCTACGGGGTGGCGGTGGACTGCGCGCCGGAGCTTTACACCCGGGTCAGCCTGCTGCTGCCCTGTCGTTGTCCGCAGGCGGACGCGCGCCGCGCCGGAGCGGCGGCATGAGCGCGGCCGGCCTGCCCAGCGCGCTGCTGGTGGACGACGAACCGCTGGCGCGCGATGAATTGCGCCAGCTGCTGCAAGCCGCCGGCGGCCTGGACATCGTCGGCGAGTGCGGCAACGCGGTGGAGGCCATCGCTTTCATCCATCGCCGCAAGCCGGACGTGGTGTTCCTGGATATCCAGATGCCGCGCATCAGCGGCCTGGAAATGCTGGCGATGCTGGACCCGGAGGCCATGCCGCAAGTGGTGTTCGTCACCGCCTACGACGCCTACGCGCTGCAGGCCTTTGAAGAACACGCCTGCGACTATCTGCTGAAGCCAGTGGACCCGGCGCGCTTGGCCAAGACCCTGGCGCGGCTGCGCCAGCGCGCCGCCCCGCCGCCGGCGGCGGTATGCGGCTTGGCGCCGCTCAGCCTGATTCCCTGCCAGGGCGTCAACCGCATCGTGTTGTGCCGGCTGGAGGAGGTGGCCTATGTCTGTTCCCGGCTCAGCGGCGTTTACGTGGTGGACGCCGCCGGCGCGGAGCGCTTCACCGAGCTGACGCTGCGCACCCTGGAAGAGCGCAGCGATCTATTCCGCTGCCACCGGCAATACCTGGTGCGTTTGTCCGCGATACGGGAAATCCTGTTCGGCGACAACGGCGTCGCCACCATCCATACGCTGGACGGCCACAGCCTGCCGGTCAGCCGCCGCTATCTGAAGCCCCTGAAGGACGCGCTGGGCATCGCGAGCTAGCGGCCGCCCGTCCAAATGCGCCGCGCAGCCCCCACAGGTGTGCTACACCTCAGTCCAGGGGGAAACATTCGATGGCAAAACAAATGCTGCTGTGCGCGGTTTGGGCGCTGGGCTGCGCGCCCGGCCTGCTCCTGGCGTGCAACGGCACGGCAACCCAGGACAGCTCGCCGGACATCAACCGGCCGGATCTGCACGGCATCGCCGTCTTCCTGCCGCAATTGCTGGAGAACAACCAGAACAGCCCGTTTGCCGAACTCTTGCAGGTGGTGGCCAGACATTACAAGGAAGGCAAGATCAGTTTCAGCATAGAGCCGGTCAAGCGCGTCTATCTGGACGCCAGCGACAAGAACGCGGACTTCCGCTTTCCCATCATGAAGGTGAGGGAGGGAGCGGACGACGCCACGCCCTATCAGTTCACCAAGGAGATGCTGGGCAAGGTCACCTTCGTGCTCTACACCCACAAGACCAAGCCGCTGGACAAGGAGGACGTGCTGCGCATGGCCAATCTGGCCAAATACAATATCGAGGCGCCGCCGGTGAACTGGGGCTTTCCCAGCAAGAGCGTGGTCAATCTGGAGCTATCGCTGAAAAAGCTGAACCTGGGCCGGGTGGACGGGGTGCTGTGGGCGCAGGAGGAGGCGGACTATCTGGTGCGCAAGTTCAAACTGAGCAACATCCATCGCGCCCGTTTCGACGATTACCCGGACGTGCTCTTTCTCAACTGCAACCGCCGCGGCGATTTCGTCCATCAGGTGCTGAACCGGGCCATCCGCGCCGCGCGCGCCAGCGGCGAACTGCAAAAAGCCTACGCCAAGGTGCATAGGCCCTATCAGGACTGGCAGCCCTGATAAGCTGTTCAAAGTCTGCTGCGCGTCGGCGATACGGCGTTAAAACCGCCTTCGAAATGCTCATGTACCATCCGTACATTCCGCTTCCTCAGCCGGTTTCGCCTTGTCCCGCTCAAGATCGTCAGCACATTCCGGGAACCGCTCGCCCCGCTCTGGCCGCCGCTGGCGACGCCATGCGGCCGCTGAGCCGCTTTCCGCCCCACGGAGACCGCGCCCGCGCGTAAGTTCCGGGTGAGACTATCACCGGAGCTGACAAAAATGGATCACGCATTGACCTTCGTGATCGCCACCCTTTGCATACTTGCCATCTGCTACCGCCTGTACGGGGTGTTCTTCACGCGCAAGGTATTGGGTGTCGATGATAGCGCCGTGACCCCGGCGCATGAATTAAAGGACGGCAAGGACTATGTGCCCACCAGCAAGTGGGTGGCGTTTGGCGGCCACTTCGCCGCCATCGCGGCGGCCGGTCCGCTGGTGGGACCGGTGCTGGCCGCCCAGTACGGCTATCTGCCCAGCATGTTGTGGCTGCTGATAGGCTGTGTGATCGGCGGCGCGGTGCACGACACCGTGGTGCTGTTCGCCTCGATGAAGCATCACGGCAAATCGCTGTCGGAAGTGGCCAAGACCGAGCTGGGCCCCTGGGCCGGCTGGTGCACCGGCCTGGCCATGCTGTTCATCATCACCATCACCATGGCCGGCCTGTCCATGGTGGTGGTGCACGCGCTGGAGCGCAATCCCTGGGGCGCGTTCGCGGTGAGCATGACCATTCCCATCGCCATCGCCGTCGGCTTGTGGGAGCGCGTCACCGGCAGCATGAAGAACGCCAGCTATGTCGGCGTCGCCGCCATCATGGCCTGTGTGTTCGCCGGTCCCTACATCCAGGGCACCGCGCTGGGCGAGCTGCTGACGCTGAAGGCGTCCACCGTGTCCCTGCTGCTGCCCATCTACGCCTTCTTTGCCACCGCGTTGCCGGTGTGGATGCTGCTGACCCCGCGCGCCTGTCTGTCCAGCTTCATGAAGATAGGCGTGTTCGGCCTGTTGGTGGTGGGCGTGGTGTTCATCAACCCGCAAATCCAGTTCCCGGCCGTTACCCAGTTCATCCATGGCGGCGGCCCGGTGCTGGCTGGTCCGGTATGGCCGTTCATCTCCATCACCATCGCCTGCGGCGCCATTTCCGGCTTCCACGCCTTCATCGGCTCCGGCACCACGCCCAAGCAGATAGACCGTTGGAGCGACATCTTGCCGGTGGGCTTTGGCGCGATGCTGGCCGAATGCGTGGTGGGGGTGATGGCGCTGATCGCCGCCACCGCCTTGCACCCGGCGGATTACTTCGCCATCAACTCCGCGCCGGATGTCTTCGCCAAGCTGGGCATGCAGGTGGTGAACCTGCCGCAGCTGTCCCAGGAGATCGGCCTGGACCTGTACGGCCGCACCGGCGGCGCGGTGACGCTGGCGGTGGGCATGGCGGACATTTTCACCCGCATCCCCTGGTTCCATAATCTGGCGTCCTATTTCTTCCAGTTCATGGTGATGTTCGAAGCCGTGTTCATCCTCACCGCCATTGATTCCGGCACCCGCGTCGCCCGCTATCTGATCCAGGATTTCGTCGGCGACGCCTGGGCGCCGCTCAAGCGCACCGACTGGATGCCCGGCGCCATCGGCGCTTCGGTGGTGGCCTGCTTGCTGTGGGGCTATTTGCTGAACTCCGGCGACATCAATTCGGTGTGGGCCTTGTTTGGCGTGTCCAATCAGCTGATGGCGTCCATCGGCCTGATCATCGGCGCCACCATCATCCTGCGGCTGTCGCACAAGCGCGCTTACATGATGACCTGCCTGGTGCCGTTGGCTTATCTCTACGTCACCGTCAATTACGCCGGCTACTGGATGATCAAGCACGTTTATCTGAACCCGGCGGCCAAGGGCTACAACCTGTTCAACGCCGCCATCTCCATCGCCATGCTGGCGCTGGGCTTGGTGATCCTGCTCTCCGCCTGCCGCAAGTGGATGGAGCTGCTGGCGCGGCCGGCGCCGGATGCGCGGCGCGAACTGGCCGCCACGGAGGCTTGAGCCGCTTGATTAAAATTGGGGTAAGACTTGGCCCGCTGGAAACAGCGGGCTTTTTTTAGGACTTTAGTTCTTCTTTCGATCACATATGGGGGGGCGGGAAGCAAGCAAGGGGTGGACTGCGTAATAGTTATATGGGGTGTAATATTGTTTTTTCTTGCCTGTATTAATTTTTGTTAGTGTTTTTCTAAAATTTTAAGAACAGTGATGGCCCCAGTGATAGCTATTAAAAAGTCTATCGACGTTTTATGTGTGTTGGAAGGTGTAAGAGAGTATGTTAAGGCAATGGTTGAATTAAAGGTGGTGGCGCTTTTCTTTTGAGGTGGAGAAATAATTTTTAGGTAATGTATTTAATAGTCGTTGGTGTGATGCCGGTGCGAGTGATATTTTTAATTAATATGTTTTCTATATTTTGTGAGTTTTAGGTAAAATATTTTTGTGTTCTGTTTTAGTGTTGCGGTTCTATGGGATTTTTTGTTGTAAAGCTATTCTCTATTTTTAGTCGGATTTCTGTTTTTTATTGCAATAATTCTCTTTAGTCCATCAAGGCCAAGAAAACATAGTAGGTGAGAAATGATAGTTGCGGTCCAGAAGGGAAGCCAGGTGGGGAGCTTTGGATGGGGGATCGTATAGATGCAGAAGTGTAGATTGGGGCATAAACTTTTAACTTCATCCAGTATGGCAACTAAAGAGTTTGGATTGTTCCAGGCTTGGTAAATTACAATTGTGCCCAGAGGATTTAGTTGGGCAGAAAAGTATTCGAGAAATTTAGATTGCAGACTGGAGTCTTTGTTGCGAGTAAATGGATAAAATTCAAAACAAAATATGCAGTCGAATTTTCCAATTTTTTCTGAGCTGGGAGAAATGGCTAGGGACTTGAATTCGGCGTTGTGGAAATTTTGCTTTGCATACTCTATGGCATCTTCGGAAATGTCAATTCCAGTAACTTTACTTTTGATGAAGGTATTTGCAAGGGCCGTTGTGGTGTAGCCTAGGCCGCAGCCTGCATCAAGGATGTGGTTTGAATTGGAAAGTTTAAGCCTTTTTTTGATTAATTGTATTTTTCTAATTGGATTGATGTCGTTGTGGGATTTTATTTCGGAGGCTGATTTGTCCCCTGTTAACAGCATTTTTCTATAAGATCCAAAATCATTTTTTGTGTCAATTTCTGAAATATTTTTTATTGAGCGAAATTTTCTTTCGGTTATAGCCAGCTCATCAGGGGTCCACCAAGTTTTTTCTTTCATCTTTAAGGCCTCTTAAGATTGAGTAGATGGTTTTTCTTGAGTGCGGCTTACGGTTTTGCTTCTTCTATAATGCTCTTGTGAAACCAAGAGTGCAGTTAGTGCATTCTAGTTGGTTGCTGTTGCGAGATTGCATCGATGTTATCTGCTATTTTCTGCGGTGAACAGGCGTAGTGCTGGCCATTTTGCTAGGTTTTTTGGGAGGCAATCCATATTCTTGTGGCTATAGGTTGAAACAATACTCTCTTTATTGTTTTTCAAGGTAGTCTTGCTATGCAATAGTGGCCGCCGCACTCACCTCAGATCCGCATCGGCCATCACTCTGCAACTTCACGGCACTAACAGTGCTTGAATTCTATCAATATTGGAATAAGGGGCGCGGTGGCTCGGCAGCCCGCGAGGGCGGGCTGGTTGGCATCCATGTTAGTAAAGCCCTGCAAGGTGCTTGCGGAACTGTCCTGCTAAGGCCGATTGTTAGGTGCAGTAGAACAAAGGCCACGGTGGAATGGCGAAGTGCTGGTGCCAAGAGGCGTTGGAAGTCGATCCAGAAATAGGGGCAGGGTCAGTTGGCCGGACTCTACCTCGTAGGCAGGCTGCTTAGACGAGGCGTAGCTGTAGCGCAGTGGTTGACCCGTGTAGTGTAAGGACTGTTTTATGGCAAACCTGTAACCGGCCCTCAGCGCATAAACCGCAGCGGCAGGCCCTGACAGTCCGGCTGGAGGCGGCCCTGGAACCAGGCCAATTGACCGGAAACGATGGTGGCGCTGACCGCGTGGCGGAAGGCCAGATGCGGGAAGGGGGTCCAGCCGCAATGGGCCAGCAGGGCGTCGCGGCAGACCGGACGCGGCGCGGGCAGGCGCCGCACCAGCGTCAGATCGGCCCAATAGCCTTCGCGCAGATAGCCGCGCTCGGCGATGGCGAAGCGGGTGGCCACCGCGTGGCTGGTCTTGTCCACCAGTTGCGGCAGCGTCAGTTCGCCGTCGGCCACCAATTCCAGCAGCGCCGGCAGCGCGTGCTGGACCAGCGGCAGGCCGGCAGGGGCCTGCGCGTAGGGCTGCTGTTTTTCCTCCCAGGCATGCGGCGCGTGGTCGGTGCCGATCAGATCGATGCGGCCGTCGCGCAGCGCCTGGCGCAGCGCGTCGCGGTCGGCGCGGCTTTTGATCGCCGGATTGCATTTGATCAGGTGGCCCAGGCGGGCGTAGTCGCCGTCGTCCAGCAGCAGGTGGTGGACGCAGGCTTCGGCGGTGATGCGCTTGCCGGCGACGGGGCCGGGCTGGAACAGCTCCAGTTCGCGAGCACTGCTTAGGTGCAGCACGTGCAGCTGGCTGCCGTGGCGCCGCGCCAGGTCCACCGCCAGCCGGGTGGATTGGTAGCAGGCTTCGGCGTCGCGGATCAGCGGGTGCTGGTTCGGCGGGATGTCGTCGCCGAAACGCAGCCGCCAGGCGGCTTCGCGTTCGCGGATGCGCGGCGTGTGTTCGCAGTGGGTGAGGATGGGCAGCGGACAGGCGGCGAACAGCCGTTCCAGCGCGGCCGGGTCGTCCAGCAGCAGGTCGCCGGTGCTGGCGCCCATGAACACTTTGACGCCGGCGGCGCGGTTGGGCGGCAGCGCGGCGATCAGGTCCAGATTGTGGCGGGTGGCGCCCAAATGGAAGCCGTAATTGGCCACCGAGCCGGCGGCGGCGCGGCTTTCCTTGTCCGCCAGCGCCTCCAGGCAGGTGGTGGCCGGCCGGGTGTTGGGCATGTCCATGAAGCTGGTGACGCCGCCGGCCACCGCGGCGCGGGATTCGCTGGCGATGCTGCCCTTGTGCGGCGCGCCGGGTTCGCGGAAGTGGACTTGGTCGTCGATCATGCCGGGCAGCAGCCATTGGCCGGCGGCGTCGATGTCGATGTCGCCGGGGCGGCCGGGCAGGCTGGCGCCTATGAGGCGGATGCGGCCGTTGCCGACGCGCAGGTCGGCTTCCCACTCGCGGCCGTCGCTGACCAGGCGGGCGTTGCGGATCAGGATGTCGTTCATTCAGAACTCGTTTTGCAGCGCTTTGTAGCCGCGCACCAGTTCGCTATTGGCGCGCAGCACGTCTTCGGAGAATTCGGCGGCGGAGACGCTGGCTTTGGGCAGGCGCGCGGTGTCGCTGGCCGCGCCTATGCGTTCGGTGGAGGCCACGTAGCAGCCGGCCGGCAGTTCGCAGCCGTCCACCACCGCGTTGTGGCGCACCACGCAGCCGTCGCCGACGCGGCAGTTGAACAGCACGCTGTTGAAGCCGACGAAGACGCGTTCGCCCACGGCGCAGGGGCCGTGGATGATGGAGCGGTGGGCGATGGAGGTGTGCGCGCCTATGGCGACGGCGGCGCCGGCCTTGGAGTGGATGACCACGCCGTCCTGGATATTGGAGTGGGGGCCGATGACGATGGCTTCCATCTCGCCGTTGGCGTCCACTTCGTCGGCGCGGATCACCGCGTAGGGGCCGATGAAGACATGGTCGTGGACGATGATCTTGCCGCAGAGGATGGCGGTCTTGTCGACGTAGGCGGATTCGGCGATCACCGGCAGGTGGCCGGAGGGATTTTTGCGTATCAAGCGCGGCTCCTTGAGAGTGTGTTCACGATCGCGATACGGCGTTGAGAACATCTTCGAAATGCTCATGTACCGAATGTGCATTCTGCTTTCTCAGCTGTTCTCGCCTTGTCTCGCTCTTGCTCGCGAGGTCGTGGATAAATTATGAGAGCTGGCTGGCGGCCACCGCGTCGTGCGGGTGCAGGCTTTCCTGATGGCGCACGTCGACCCGGCTCAGGCCGTGGCCGGCCAGCGCCGCTTGCAGCCGGCGCGCGGCGTCTTCCACATACATCAGATTGGCGCCGTTGAGGGCGGCGAAGGCTTGTTCGTCGGCGCGCTTGACCGCGGTTTGCACCGGGGTGGCCAGTGCCTGCTCGGCCAGGTCTATGCGCGCCGCCAGGTCCCAGCCGGTGGCGTCGGCGGGGATGTCGAAGCGCAGCCGCGCCTGGCTGCGCTGGCTGTGCGGGGTGGCCAGGGTGGCGTGTTCCAGCAGCCAGTCGTAAACCGCGTCCGGCGTGGTCGCGCAGTTCTGTTGGAGGAAGGCGTCGGCGATCAGCCGGCGCGCCAGCGCGGCGGAGCAGGGGCAGGTGGAGGAGTAGGAGATTTCCACTTCGGCCCACAGCCGGCAGCCGTCGCCATCGAGTTCGGCACCCAGCGCGGCGGGGTAGGCTTTCCAGCCGGACAGGCCCGGCGTGGCCAGCGCCGGGCGCTGGCACAGCAGTTCAAAGCGGAATTCGGCGCGGGCGGCGTCGCTGCCGCAGTCGGCGTGACTGTCCGTCATCGCCCGCAGCAGCCGGCTTAGGGCGGCCGGGCTGAGCGGCGCGGCATCGGCGTGGGGCTGCAGCAAGCGGTAGAGCCGGGACATGTGGATGCCCTTGATCTCAGGCCGGGGCAGGTTGACTTGCACGCTGGCGCGGGCGGCGACGCAGCCGTGGGCGGCGTCCGCCAGCCGCAGCGGCAGCGCGATGCCGTCCATGCCCACCCAGTTCAAGGGCAGCAGCGCGGCGGCGGCGCCGCTGCGCGCGATATCGGGCAGCGGGGCGTTCATGCGGCGTCCTCGGCGTCGGTTTCCAGCGGCGGGAAGGGGTCCGGCAGCAGCGCCCAGGCGGCCGGGCCGGCGGCCATTTCGGCCTCGTCCAGCAGGCAGGCGTCCAATTGCCGGCGCAGTTCCGCTTCGTTCATGGCGATGCCGATCAGCACCAGTTCCTGGCGCGCGTCGCCGATGCCGTCCCGCCAGTGGCTTTCGATCTGGCGCAGGCTGTCTTCGTCCTGCGGCCAGTGTTCGCGCGGGGTGGCGGCCCACCACTGGCCGGCCAGTTCGTGGCGGCACACCGCGCCGGCCTGCGACCACAGTTGGGCGTGAGCCGGGCGGCTGGCCAGCCAGAAATAGCCCTTGGAGCGCAGCACGCCGGGCCATTCCCGTTGCGCCAGTTCAAAGAAGCGCTGCGGGTGGAAGGGGCGGCGCGCGCGGTAGACGAAGCTGGCGATGCCGTATTCCTCGGTTTCCGGCGTGTGCTCGCCGCGCAGCTCGCTGAGCCAGCCGGGGGCGTCGGCGGCGGCGTCGAAGTCGAACAGGCCGGTGTTGAGCACCGTGTCCAGCGGCACCTGGCCGAAGCGGGCTTCGACGATGCGGGCGCGCGGGTTGAGCTGGCGCAGGATGCCGGCCAGCCGCTCCTTGTCCGCGGCGTTTATCAGATCGGTCTTGTTGAGCACGATCACGTCGCAGAACTCCACTTGTTCGATCAACAGGTCCGCCACCGTGCGTTCGTCGGCCTCGCCCAGGGATTCGCCGCGTTGCCGCAGCTGATCGCGCGAGGCGTAATCGCGCAGGAAGTGACAGGCGTCCACCACGGTGACCATGGTGTCCAGCCGCGCGGAATCGGCCAGGCTGCGGCCTTGCTCGTCGGCGAAGGTGAAGGTTTCCGCCACCGGCAGGGGTTCGGCGATGCCGGTGGATTCGATCACCAGTTGGTCGAAGCGGCCTGCGCGCGCCAGCCGCGACACTTCCAGCAGCAGGTCTTCGCGCAGGGTGCAGCAGATGCAGCCATTGCTCATCTCCACCAGTTTTTCCTCGGTGCGGGACAGCGCGGCGCCGCCTTCGCGCACCAGGGCGGCGTCGATATTGACCTCGCTCATATCGTTGACGATCACCGCCACGCGGCGGCCCTCGCGGTTGTTGAGGATGTGGTTGAGCAAGGTGGTTTTACCGGCACCGAGGAAACCGGACAGCACGGTGACCGGCAGTCTGGCGTCCGCGGATGGCGCGGCGGCGGGGGAGAGGGTGGGCGTCATGGCATGGGTCCGATTAGGTGATGGCGATGCGGATGGAGAGAGCGCTTGGCTTTCGCTATTTTTGTTATGTTATAACATTTTATTTTTCCGCGACAAGCGACTCTTGTCGCAACTAGTTCTTTCTGGCTAGTTCTTCTCGCCAAAGTACTAATCGTGACTAGTGCCAATGCGCCGCCCGGCGTCGACCTTCGGCGAATGTCGGCGCTTGCCGGCGCGTTCTAAGCTTGCAATCAAGTGAAAAGGTCCGTTTCCCCCGGTGGCTGGAGCCGCCGGCCCGCACGGCGCGGACCCCGATATTTGGAGGCAAGATGAGTCACTTTCTCGACCGTTTGAATTTCCTGGGCAAGACCCGCTCCACCTTTGCCAATGGTCACGGCGCCGTCGTCAACGAGGATCGCGGTTGGGAAGACGCCTACCGCCAGCGCTGGCAGCACGACAAGGTGGTGCGTTCCACCCACGGCGTGAACTGCACCGGCTCCTGTAGCTGGAAGGTGTATGTGAAGAACGGCCTGATCACCTGGGAAACCCAGCAGACCGATTACCCGCGCACCCGGCCGGACCTGCCCAATCACGAACCGCGCGGCTGTCCGCGCGGCGCGTCCTACAGCTGGTACGTCTACTCCGCCCAGCGCGTCAAATATCCGATGATCCGCGGCCGTCTGGCCAAATTGTGGCGCGAAGCGCGCCAGACCCTGAGCCCGGTGGAGGCCTGGGAAAAGATCAGCCAGACGCCGGAACTGGCCAAGCAGTACAAGTCCAAGCGCGGCCAGGGCGGTTTCGTGCGCGCCAGCTGGGACGAGGCCAATGAGATCGTGGCCGCCGCCAACGCTTTCACCATCAAGAAATACGGCCCGGACCGCGTGGTGGGCTTCTCGCCGATTCCGGCGATGTCCATGGTGTCCTACGCCGCCGGCAGCCGTTACCTCAGCCTGATCGGCGGGGTGCCGCTGTCCTTCTACGACTGGTACTGCGATTTGCCGCCGGCCAGCCCGCAGACCTGGGGCGAGCAGACCGACGTGGCCGAATCCGCGGACTGGTACAACTCCACCTATCTGATGGTGTGGGGCTCCAATGTGCCGATGACGCGCACCCCGGACGCCCATTTCTACACCGAGGTGCGCTACAAGGGCACCAAGACGGTGGCGGTGTCCAGCGACTTTGGCGAAATGGCCAAGTTCGGCGATATCTGGATGGCGCCCAAGCAGGGCACCGACGCCGCGATGGCCATGGCGATGGGCCATGTGATCTTCAAGGAGTTCCACCTCGATAAGCCGTCCGGCTATTTCACCGACTACATCCGCCGCTATACCGACATGCCGATGCTGGTGGCGCTGAAGCAAGACGGCGAGCGCTACCTCCCGGACTACTTCCTGCGCGCCTCCCATCTGGAAGGCGGCCTGGGCGAAGACAACAACCCGGACTGGAAAACCCTGCTCATCGACGAGGCCAGCGGCGACATCGTCGCGCCCAACGGCTCCATCGGCTTCCGCTGGGGCCAGGCCGAGGGCAAGGCCGGCAAGTGGAACCTGGAACAGAAGGACGGCGGCAATGGCCGCGAGGTGTCCGCCAAGCTGTCGCTGATCAAAGAAAGCGATGCGGTGGTGGGCGTGGGCTTCCCTTACTTCGGCGCCGAGCACGATGAACTGCTGACCCGCAATGTGCCGGCCAAGCGCATTCGTCTGGCCGACGGCAGCGAAACCCTGGTGGCCACGGTATTCGACCTGATGGCGGTCAACTACGGCATAGACCGCGGCCTGGGCGGCGGCAACGTCGCCGCCGACTACATGGACGATGTGCCCTACACCCCGGCCTGGCAACAAAAGCACACCGGCGTGAAGCCGGAACTGGTGATCCAGGTAGCGCGCGAGTTCGCGCAGAACGCGGACCAGACCCAGGGCAAGTCCATGGTGATTGTCGGCGCGGCGCTGAACCACTGGTACCACATGGACATGACCTATCGCGGCATCATCAATATGTTGATGCTGTGCGGCTGCATCGGCCAGTCCGGCGGCGGCTGGTGCCACTACGTGGGCCAGGAAAAACTGCGCCCGCAGACCGGCTGGGCGCCGCTGGCCTTCGCCGGCGACTGGAACCGCCCGGCGCGGCAGATGAACGGCACCAGCTTCTTCTACGCCCACACTAGTCAGTGGCGGCATGAAAAACTGGGCGTCGGCGAAATCCTGGCGCCGACGGCTGACGGCCGCATGGCCGGCATGGCGCTGATCGACTACAACGCCAAGGCGGAACGCATGGGCTGGCTGCCGTCCGCGCCGCAGCTGTCCGCCAACCCGCTGGACGTGACCCGCGCCGCGGAAGCCGCCGGCCAGGACGCCGCAACCTACGTGGTGGACGGCCTCAAGTCCGGCAAGCTGGACCTGGCCTGCAACGACCCGGACAACCCGCAGAACTTCCCGCGCAATATGTTTGTGTGGCGTTCCAACATCCTGGGCAGCTCCGGCAAGGGCCACGAATACTTCCTCAAATACCTGCTGGGCACCCAGAACGCGGTGCTGAATTCGGAAGACGACTGCATCAAGCCCACCGAGATCACCATGCGTCCGGCGGCGGAAGGCAAGCTGGACCTGTTGGTGGTGCTGGACTTCCGCATGTCCACCACCTGCTTGTACGGCGACGTGGTGCTGCCCACCGCCACTTGGTACGAGAAGGACGACCTCAACACCTCGGACATGCACCCCTTCATCCACCCGCTGTCCGAAGCGGTGCAGCCCTTGTGGCAGTCCCGCACCGACTGGGAGATCTACAAAGGCTTCGCCAAGAAGCTGTCCGAGCTGGGCAAGGACTATCTGGGCGTGCAAAAGGATCTGGTGCTGACCCCGCTGATGCACGACACCCCGGAAGAACTGGGCCAGCCCTTCGATCCCAAGGACTGGAAAAAAGGCGAGTGCGAGCCGGTGCCGGGCAAGACCATGCCCAAGATGACGGTGGTGGAGCGCGACTACGGCGCGATCTACGACAAGTTCACCACCATCGGCCCCTTGCTGGAAAAAGCCGGCAACGGCGGCAAGGGCATCAACTGGAAAACCGGCCATGAAGTGGACATCCTGCGCGGCCTGAACCAAGTGGCGAGCCAAGGCGCCGGCAAGGGCCAGCCCAAGCTGGAAACCGCGATCGACGCCGCCGAGATGATTCTGACCCTGGCGCCGGAAACCAACGGCCACGTGGCGGTGAAGGCCTGGGACGCTCTGTCCAAGATCACCGGCCGCGACCACACCCATCTGGCCAAGCCGCGCGAGCACGACAGCATCCGCTTCCGCGACGTGCAGGCGCAGCCGCGCAAGATCATCTCCTCGCCCACCTGGTCCGGCCTGGAAAGCGAAGAAGTCAGCTACAACGCCGGCTACACCAATGTGCACGAGCTGATTCCCTGGCGCACCATCACCGGCCGCCAGCAGTTCTATCAGGATCACCAGTGGATGCGCGCCTTCGGCGAAGGCCTGTGCGTGTACAAGCCGGCGGTGGATCTGAAAACCACCCAGGCGGTGCTGGGCAAGCATGGCAACGGCAACCATGAACTGGTGCTGAACTTCCTGACCCCGCACCAGAAGTGGGGCATCCACAGCACGTACTCCGACAACCTGCGCATGTTGACCCTGAGCCGCGGCGGCCCGAACGTGTGGCTGTCCGAGGACGACGCCAAGAAGGCTGGCATCGTGGACAACGACTGGATTGAGGTGTTCAACGCCAACGGCACGCTGACCGCCCGCGCCGTGGTGTCGCAGCGGGTGCCTCAGGGCATGACGATGATGTACCACGCCCAGGAGAAGATCGTGAACGTGCCGGGCGCAGAAGTGTCCGGCAAGCGCGGCGGCATCCACAACTCGGTGACCCGCACGGTGACCAAGCCCACTCACATGATAGGCGGCTACGCGCAGCTGTCCTGGGGCTTCAACTACTACGGCACCGTGGGCGCCAACCGCGACGAATTCGTGGTGGTGCGCAAGATGAATTCAGTGGACTGGATGGATAGTCCGGCAGGAGAGCAACAATGAAAATCCGCGCTCAAATCGGCATGGTGTTGAATCTGGACAAGTGCATTGGCTGCCACACTTGTTCGGTCACCTGCAAAAACGTCTGGACCAGCCGCGACGGCGTTGAATACGCCTGGTTCAACAATGTGGAAACCAAGCCCGGCATCGGCTATCCCAAGGAATGGGAAAACCAGGAAAAGTGGAAGGGCGGCTGGGTGCGCAAGCCCAACGGCAAGCTGGAGCCGCGTCAGGGCGGCCGGCTGAAAATCCTGGGCAATATCTTCGCCAACCCCAATATGCCGGCGATAGACGATTACTACGAGCCGTTCACCTACGACTACGAGCACCTGCAGAACGCGCCGGAGATGAAGACGCCGCCCACCGCGCGGCCGGTGTCGGTGCTGACCGGCAAGAAGATGGACAAGATCGAATGGGGCCCGAACTGGGAGGACGATCTGGGCGGCGAATTCGCCAAGCGCAGCAAAGACGCGCTGTTCGAAGGCATCCAGAAGGAAATGTACTCGGCCTTCGAGAACACCTTCATGATGTATCTGCCGCGCCTGTGCGAACACTGCCTGAACCCGGCCTGTGTCGCTTCCTGTCCGTCCGGCTCCATCTATAAGCGCGAAGACGACGGCATCGTGCTGATCGACCAGGACAAATGCCGCGGCTGGCGCATGTGCGTGTCCGGCTGCCCGTACAAGAAGATCTATTACAACTGGACCTCCGGCAAGGCCGAGAAATGCACCTTCTGCTATCCGCGCATCGAAGCCGGCCAGCCGACAGTGTGCTCGGAAACCTGCGTAGGCCGCATCCGCTACCTGGGCGTGCTCTTGTACGACGCCGACAAGATAGACGAAGCCGCCGCGGTGGAAGACCCAAAGAGCTTGTACGAAGCGCAGCTGGGCGTGTTCCTGGACCCGAACGCGCCGGAAGTGATCGCCGAGGCGCAGAAGCAGGGCATTCCGCAAAGCTGGATCGACGCCGCGCAGCACTCCCCGGTCTACAAGATGGCGATGGAGTGGAAAGTGGCCTTCCCGCTGCATCCGGAATTCCGGACCCTGCCGATGGTGTGGTACATCCCGCCGCTGTCGCCCATCCAGTCCGCGATGGAAAACGGCCTGATCGGCGAGAACGGCATCATCCCGGACGTCAAGGACCTGCGCATCCCCATCCAGTACTTGGCCAATCTACTGACCGCCGGCAAGGAAGAACCGGTGGTGAAGGCGCTGGAAACCATGGTGGCGATGCGGCGCTATATGCGCAAGAAGAGCGTGGAGAAGGTGTCGGACGCCGCCACCCTCAAGGGCACCCATCTGAATCCGGCCCAGGTGGAGGAGATGTACCAGGTGATGGCCATCGCCAATTACGAAGACCGCTTCGTGATTCCGTCCAGCCACAAGGAACTGGTGGAGAACACCTTCGAGGACAAGGCGTCCTGCGGCTTCACCTTCGGCAACGGCTGCTCCGGCGGCGAGTCCGAGGCCAGCCTGTTCGGCAAGAAGAAGGCCACCCCCATCGTGTTCCACGACATGCGGCGCGACCGCAAGTCCAATTCCGGTCAGTGAGGGAGAACGCCATGCGCATCTATCAAGCCTTATCGGCGCTGCTGTGCTACCCGGAGCCGGATCTGCTCGCCGCGGCGGACGATATCCGCGCCGAAGTGGCGGCGGAGCCGCGCATCGCCCGGCTGCTGGAGCCGCTGCTGCTGTCCTTGGAGGGCGAGGATCTGATCACCCTGCAAGAACGCTATGTGCAGACTTTTGACCGCAATCCCAGCCATTCGCTGCACCTGTTCGAGCATATCCACGGCGAGGACCGCGCCCGCGGTCAGGCCATGGTGGACCTGCTGGCGGAATACCAGGCTCAGGGCTTCGAGCCGGCGGGCAACGAGCTGCCGGATTATCTGCCGCTGTTCCTGGAGTTCCTGGCGCAGTGTCAGCCGGAGGAGGCCGTCCGCCTGCTTTCCGACGCGGTGCACGTGATCGCCCACGTGGCCGGCAAGCTGGCCGACAGCCACTCCCACTACGCCGGCGTGCTGCAGGGGCTGGTGCTGCTGTCGCCGGTGGCGCCGGAGGCGCTGACCGTGCCGCCGGTGCGCGACATGGACGAGATGCTGGAGACCTTCGGCCCCGGCGCCGACGGCGTGGAGCCGCTGCTGAAGCCGACGCGGCCGGCCATCGCTCCGGTGAACTTTTACCCGCAGCGGCCGCAGGGCTGAATCCCGCTGCCAGGAGAGCAACATGAACTATCTGCACCAATTCGTATTCGGCATCTACCCCTACATCGCGCTGGCGGTGTTCCTGCTGGGCAGCCTGATCCGCTTCGACCGCGAGCAGTACAGCTGGAAGAGCGAGTCCTCGCAGCTGCTGTATCGCGGCCAGTTGCGGCTGGGCAACATCCTGTTCCACCTCGGCATCATCGGCCTGTTCTTCGGCCATCTAGTCGGCCTGCTGACCCCGATGGCGGTATGGGAGGCGCTGGGCGTCAGCCACAGCTTCAAGCAAGTGTTCGCGATGACGGCCGGCGGCATCATGGGCGGCCTGTGTCTGATCGGCATCCTGATCCTGCTGCACCGCCGCTTCACTTGCGACCGGCTGGCGGCCAACACCACCTGGCGCGACAAGCTGGTGTTGCTGTGGATACTGGCCACCTTGTTGTTGGGCCTCAGCACCATTGCGGTGTCGGCGCAGCACCTGGACGGCCACGAGATGGTGTTGCTGATGAGCTGGGCACAGCACATTGTCACCCTGCGCGGCGATGCGGCCTTCTTCATCGTCGACGCCTCGCCGGTGTTCAAGGCGCACTTGTTCATGGGCATGAGCTTGTTTGTGATCTTCCCGTTCACCCGTCTGGTGCACGTGTGGAGCGGCTTCGGCGCGGTGACCTACCTGGGCCGGGCCTGGCAGCTGGTGCGGCCGCGGGGTTGAGAACTACGGGGAGGTATCCCTAGGTTTGAATCCGCTGTGCGGATGATGATTTGAACAAATAAAGTCTGTAACAACACGGTCATTATGGTTTTGTGTCGTTAGTACAAAAAGAGGCTCGGGAGAGCCTCTTTTTGTATGCGATTGATTGATTCGATGAAGCAGATTGGCCTGGTCTCAAGGGCTGGTGCTCGGCCTGAGTGGTTCTTCGCGTGTCAGATGGAAAAGAACTGGTTCCATAAAGATTGTCTTTCCACAGTTTGTATGTTGCCGATTAAGTGGCGATCCAGTTTGGTTGGGGTAAGTGATTTCTCTCGGAATTCAACCAGGGTCGGGTAATTCAAGGCATTGTGGGGACAGGCATGATTGTAGCTTGGTCGCCACGCTTCAATCGTCTGTCTAGCACCTGGCCAATTATGAAAGACGGGCTTTAATTCCTCCCGGGAATGTCCGTTGAAGTTCTCGATAAATGTATTCTCAACGGGCTTGCTTGGCCGGATGAGTTGCGGCATCACGCTGTGACGATACACTCATTTGCCCAGTGCTCGGCTGATAAACGCTGGCCCATTGTCTAGCTGAATCAGATTTGGGCGACGTCTGGCACAAGCATAGCGGATTTTGAACACGGACGATGCGTCATCCAGAAAGGGTGTGGTTCACCTCGAATCACGCCGATTCGCGATCCTAGATATTCACCATCGTCAACGCTCGGATACAGTAGCCATCCCAGAGCGTATCCAACATCAATTCCATTGCCTGATGCTGATTTTGCCCCTTCGGCAAGCACCACCAAGATGGCTGGCGTTTCTTGTGCTATCGGCGTTGCTAAGCCACTTGCGCAGCCTTGCTCGCGACTCCCCATGACGATCTTTAGTAGGTTTACGGTGAAAGCGTGACCAACATTACGCGCCAGATCCGACGTTCAGAGAGCTGTGTCTGGCGACACTGTTTTAAGCTCGATATCTAAACATTTACTAGCCTGATCTAGTTTGTTGGCTAAATGATTGTCATCATAAAAACTTTATTTTCTCGGATATTATTGCTGTGTGAATTTTCAACAAAATACAGAGTATGGTTGCAATGAAGGCTGTAAATTTTTTTTCGTTAAATTTTCACTGTTAAGTGAACTAATGATATTTCTGAAAATCTAGAATAATGGCTCTACATGCAGCAGAACAAACACCTAGGGGGATATTGGGTTGGGGGTATCTATTAATGCCTCGCTCGTAGTGTGTAAGGTACGTTTTGTCCTGTGTTCAATGCATGTCTAGCATTTCAATAAGCTAAATTAAGGACATTGACATGGAAGTTTTTGACATTAGGAAACCTCTCTCGCTACATGACCTAGATCCGCTCTTCCCTTCTCAGATGCATATATCGGCAGGCAATCAAGAGGTGTTGGTCGAATCTGGCAGCACAGTCTATGGCTATGTACAACATGGACAGTTGAGCATTACCCACGCTGGCTTGAGCCAGCAGTTAAGTGCAGGGATGTTTTTCGCAATTCCAGGGCCAGCCAGGCTTGGTTCCTTCATCGGGCTAGCATGCATCCGTCAGTATTATCATGGCGCGCCAATATACGGTGGGCCAATAGAACAGCTGGGTCGCCTGAAATACATCGATGGCTGCTCTGACAGTTTACTGATTTCGCCAATGCTCAAGGGCGATCCATGTCTTAACTATCTATATGTCCCACCTCATCTGAACCAGACCGCTCATACTCATCCCTCAGTTCGTATCGGTATCATCATTGAAGGGGAGGGTTATTGCCTGACTGAACATAGGCGTCTTGAACTGGTCGCCGGCAAGATATTCTTGCTGCCTGCAAATGAGGTTCACAGCTTTCATACCGAAAATAGTCCTCTGCGCATCGTGATCTATCACCCCGACTCTGACTTCGGCCCCACCCATGAAGAACATCCAATGGTCAACCGTACGTTGGTGGATGGCGTATCCCTTGCTGGTGAGAATCAATATCGCACCCGCAAGATCGCTCAAAACGTTACAGATTGAGCCTAGCCATGCATCAAGATGTCCATCCGGGCCCTCCATGCCCACAACTGGGCGGTAGCACCCTCACGGGGGCTCTACCCTCACTACCTACATGGTTGACAGACTCGCAGCCGGCGGCATTGAGCTTGTCTTCGGATGTGCAGAAAACGACACAAACACACGGTTTGGGTCTGGGAGAATTCACCCTCCGTTTGAAACAGGCGGGCATCTGTGATCTTGGAGTAGTGCAAGTGCCGGGCGCAAACGTATTACTACCTTGGGGTGTCGCCTTGAGTGAGCGGTTGGTAACGCTGATTCGCGCGAGTTTTAACGAAATGGGGCTAGACGAATACGCCTATCCGCAGGTTGTGCCGGAAGTTTGCTTTGAACCCATGGCTGACCTTTTGGATTCTCAGCGTGGCCTATTGCAGATTGCGACCCGCCTGGATATGGAGCAAGGACGCTCTCGGGGCGTCCTGACTCCAACGGGAGAACAGGTAATCGCTAGTCATTGGCGGCAGCTGGTACATCAATCGGAGTCCTTGCCTATCCGCATGTTTCAGCGCGCACGTTACTTTCGTCCAGTCAGCTCCGCTGATCGCAGTGGCAAGGGAGTATTCGCTGCATTAGAGGCCGCAGACATATTCGAATTTCACTGTTGCCATCCCTTAAAACAAACAGCGCTGGATGATATCCAGAAATTGCATCAGAGACTACTCAAGCTGGTTAACGAGCTGCCACTGCCTCAATTTGTCGGAATCCGTCCACCTTGGGGCAACCATAGCGAACTATACGAATGGGCGCTGGGTGGCGACACTCCGCTGCCCAGCGGCGAGTGTGTGCAAACTTCAGCGTTGTATTTTCAGGGACAGCAATTATCGCGCCGCTACGATATCGGCTTTGGGAAAGGTGAGCAGCGCCAACATACCTGGCAACTGGATGGTTTCGTCAGCCGCCGTACGATGTACGCCCAATTGTGTCTGACTGCCAAGCAGGATGGCTCTTTGTCAGTACATCCCCGTCTTGCCTCCACTCAAATTGTCATCCTGGCGCGTAGTCTTGAGCAGGCCCACGATGAACGGCAGCAGTTGCAATTGTTGTTGGGTCAGTTGAAGGCACAGGGTCGGCGTGTGCTCTTGGAATACTGTGTTGACGCCAAGGCACTGACGAATAAGTTCAAACAATGGAAAGGCCGCGGAGCGCCCCTATTGATGTTGTACTTTGGCCGTCGCCATCCACAGGATCAGCTGCGGATTCGTTTGTACCGGACCGATTCGGATCAGGAGGTAGGAGCATCTGCAGATACAGACATGCTAGCTCGGCAAGTCGAAAACGCACTAGACGATATTGACGATGACGCCAGTGAAACCATCTTGCGCCGCGCCCGGGCGCAAATAGTTTTTGCCTCATCTATTGACGATGCACGCGATGCCCTAGCGGCACGTAAAAGCGTGGTCGCCCCAGTTTGCCCCACTCGCGAAAATGCGCAGGAGGTAGCCACCTGGAAGATGGGGGAATTATGCAGCTTTGCCGCAGCGGAAAATTCCGCCCCTTGTATTTTTTCGGGCCGGCCCACTTGGGCGAGGGCTTTGTTGTCGCGACGTATTTGAGCCCGACCTCAACCATAGCAAAGGATAAAACATGAGAAACAGCCATACAGACCAATTGGAAATGATCGTCGGCCCAGTACGCCTACCCTTGAAAATTGACGACAGCGTCAACTATTTCCAGCTGCACTACTTCGAATTTCAGGGAAAACGCTGGGCTTGCGCCGCACTGGGCGAACTATCAACGCTGGAGGCGGTGCCGCTGCGGATAGAGTCGGCTTGCTTCTTTGGCCATGTGATGCACTCGCAACAATGTGATTGCGGTTTCCAGCTAGACGAGGCCTTCCGTCGGATCTCGCAACGACAGAGCGGGCTTGTGATCTATGGCATAGACCAAGATGCGCGAGGCCTGGGTATAGAAAAGCATTTCCGCATCTATGACTACCGGCAGAATCAACAGCTCGATACCGATGAAATTTACCAACGATTTCATGCTCCGCTAGACAGTCGTTCGTATGAGGCAGTAGCCGCGATTCTGAGATTCCTAAACGTAAAGCATATCCTGTTAATGTCCAACAACAACGACCGGCTCGCGTTTCTCCGCGCCGAGGGTTTCCATGTGGAACGTGACCAGATTGAGGCTCCACTCACCCCGTATAATATGGCCACCATGATGTTGGAGAAGGAGGACTTGGCCTACCAATGGAGTTTCCAGACGCATAGCGACTGGTTGAGTCCATTGCAGAAGCAAGTAGAAGCTCACCCACAACGCTATGCCGCCTGCGTAGTGCGGGATAACCAAGCCATTGTTGCTCAGTGGGAAGGCGAAAGCTGGGATGTAGCACAAAATCTGCTGGCTGAGTTCCCGAGGGAATCGGGGGGTAGCTTAGTGATCTACCTGAGCGACCTGCCACGATTGGATGAATTGACCCTCTACGCCACCACTGGTGCGCGCTTTGTGGTTGTACCATTCTCCAGCTTGCCGGACTACTTGCTGACGGAGGCTCGTCGGCTGGGTATTAAGGTGCAAGATTGGGAGCGTGGCAATAAATATCGTGCACCACGTCCACAATGGCAATTGGAAGAACGGAGTGAAACCGGCGATATCTATAGCCGTGGCGAAGAACTCAGGATATTGCGCCAGGACGACATCACCGGTACGGCCAACTGAGCCGCCGTGATGACCTACCTGGCCCTCTCCATGTCGAGACAAGACGCCATAGCCATGATGCTGGATGAGGCATCGTCCTGCATGATGGTAGACAGCTTCAATGGCGCGCCCGCCAATATGCGCGATTTCCGCTGCTTCAATCCTTTTACGCAATGGCCTGAGCCAAGTATCCCGGTGCCTGGCCAGACCGGCCTGTTAGCACGCTCGGTAGAGTCAATATGGCAGGGACTAAAACTGGTGAATGGCCAGACCGATTTCGATCAGTTTCTGGGGCCGCCGCATAAGCGCCCCAGCGATGCAGAGCGGCGGCGTCTGCATGGCTACTGCTATTCGGACAGTCGTTTCGCTTATGGTGATCGATCACTCAATCTATTGTCCGCACGCTTACTGATTTATCTACCCACCTATCTGTTTTTGCTGGATAGGTTGGTGCCCGAGGCACTGCTAAGGCAGTTACGGCAACATCTTGAGCAAACCGGACCGGTGCTGTGTTACGACTGGGACGCCAACCAAAATATTGCCGACACCTCATCGTCGTTCAGCCATTCGGCCATTCTTGCCAATTGGCTCAACGGCATGCTGGAGCAGCAATACCTTCCCCTTGCCAAGCAGGTCCTAACTGAAAGCGACCGGTGTGAATTTGATGCCAGCATGGGCACCTTGTTGTGTCGCTACCGCGCTTTTCATCAGGAGAATCCATGACTTTACATCCGGGTTTGGCCCGCAAGCTGTACTGGGGCTGCGAAAAGCTGCAAGGTCGGCAGCAGGTGGCCGAGCGGCTACGCTGGCTGGAGGAAACCCAACACCTGTCGTCACAAGCTTGCCGTGAGCTCCAAATGCAGAAGTTGCATGCGCTACTGAGTCATGCCTACGAGACTGTTCCCTACTACACTCGAATATTCCTCGAGCGCGGCCTAGTGCCAGACGACTTCAACTCATTGGCCGACCTGTCCAAGTTGCCGTTGCTGACTCGACAGGATCTCACCGCCAACCAGACCGATCTAATTTCCAGCCAAGCCAATCGCGCTAGCCTTCAGACGAACTACAGCAGTGGCTCTACTGGCAAGCGTGCCTGCTTCGTACAGGACTCTAACTTCCGCTTATGGATGCGAGCCCATCAGCTACGTACCTATCAATGGTGTGCCGATTGGAAAGTGGGGGAGCCATTCGCGCTGTTATGGGGCTCATCCATCTACTGGAGCCTTAAAAGAGTATCGGACCAGTTAAAAAACCTACTTAGCAACCGCCGAGAATTCAACACTTTCCGGTTGTCTCCGGAATTGATAGGGCAGTTCACCCGCAGCCTAGCAAACTTCAATCCGGTGCTTATCAGTACCTACACCAACGCCATGCATCTGATTGCACGACAGATGGAGCGTGAAGAGGTCAAGGTGCCAGCGCTGCGTGCCATCCAGGGAACTTCAGAACCACTCCCACCAATCATCCGCGAGCGCTTGCAGAAAGTATTCGGTTGCGAGGTCTACGACAAGTATGGCTCACGTGAAACCAATATCGTCGCGCATGAAAGTCCCTGCCACGATGGCATGCTGATTCAGGTGGAGAACGTCGCGGAAGAGTTTCTGCGCGACGATGGCACAGCCTGCCTACCCGGAGAGACTGGCCGCGTGGTACTGAGCACGCTGAACAACTTTGCCATGCCACTGATTCGCTACGAAACCAGTGATCTGGCCGCACCGTTGTCCGGACTCTGCGCCTCGGGTCTAGGTTTGCCGCGCATGAGTCATGTCGCTGGTCGTCAGCAGGATCTGATCGTTACTCCAGATGGCTCCTATATCGATGCCTACTTGTTCTCTTTCTTGATTATGCGTTTTGAAGAGATAGAGTGGTTTCAGGTGGTGCAGGACGGCATAGACAGATTGCGTATCAGGCTGATGGCACCAACTGGTATTTCACATATGCGTTGCGCCGCCATCATTGAGCGTATCCATCACCATACGGGCTACCCGTTCCGCATCGAATTCGAGCAGTTCGAACAAATGCCAGATTCGCCTACAGGCAAGTTCCGCCTCTGTGTGTCAGAGCTAAGCGACATAGGCACCCGTCATCCGGTGACGCTATGAGCGTTGACATTCACGTGGACGAACTGCGAGGCTTGGTCATGCGTACGCTGCAAGGCTGCAGTGTGCCGGCTGCACTGGCACGGCAGGTAACGGATGACCTGCTGGAGAACGAACTGACCGGTTATCCTTCGCATGGCGTGTTGCGCCTAATCGATTTGGTCGCCGACATCCGTGCCGGTCTGTTAGACCCGGCGGCTCGGCCTGTGGTAGAGCAAACGGGGGTCAATGTCGCCATTGTAGAGGGCAACGGTGCCTTCGGCGTCCTTGCCCGCCAGGCGGTTGCAGACATCTTGCGGAGTATGTGTCGTGAGCAGCCGCTGGTCATGGTCTGCCTGCGGCACGGCCATCATCTGGGTAGATTGGCCGCGTTGGGCCGCGAACTGGCGGGTGCTACGCACCAGCCATTGGCTGTCATGGGATTTTGTAACTTCCAGGGCCGCGGCCAACGGGTGGCGGCTCCCGGTGGGCGTCTCGGCCGGCTGTGCACCAATCCGCTACTCATGGCCTTTCCATCCGACGACACGGATCCGGTGGTGCTGGACATGAGTACCACTTCGGTGTCGGAGGGGTATGTTCGTCGCCGAGCACAGGAAGGAATCCCCTTGCCGTCTGGCTGCCTGGTTGGTGCCGATGGCCGGCCAGCGCTGACCCCATCCCTGCTTTACGCCGACCCACCGTTAGCGACCATGCAGCCGTTAGGCGGCGAGTTGGCTGGTCACAAGGGGTATGGTTTGGCTGTTCTTATCGAGTTACTAGCAGGTGCGCTGGCTGGCGCCGACCATGTCGCCCGCCCCGGGAGTGCTGGCAATGGAGGACTATTCCTCGCGATCAACCCCGCCCTCACACCATCCGGTCTAGCCACCATCAAGGCTGAGGCAGCGGCCATAGCCGGACATTGTCGCGAAACCGGGCAGGCTGGTCGTATGGCCCGGATGCCCGGGGAGGGCTATGTAGAGCGCTGCCGGGTTGCTGCCGGGCGGACCTTAGTAACGCTTCCTGCCACAACCTTAAATACCATCCGACATCTGGCAGGGCAGAACAAGGATTCCCTATATGCTGAATAATTCACCATTTCATCCGCTGCTGAACGCGGGCAACCCGATAAAGGACAAACTAACCGCTGGTCACACCAGTTTTGGCCTCTTTTTGGTTACCGCTAGCGCGCTCATCGCGGAGTGTTGCGCTACTCGCGGCCCAGATTGGTTGCTGGTTGATATGGAGGCATCCCCAGCTGACCGCGCAACTTTGATTCATATGCTACAGGCGATGAATGGCTCGCGCAGCATTGGTATGGCGCGAGTAGCACGCAATGAACGGCACTTGATAGAGGCGGCCCTGGACAGCGGGGCACTGGGGGTGATGGTGCCTAAAGTGGAGTCTGCAGCGGAGGCGCGAGCGGTGGTGGATGCTGCACTTTATCCACCGCAAGGTCGGAGGGGTGTCAATCCCATTCGCTGCTCCGGCTACTTCTCCCGCCTGCCTGACTATTTCTCCGAGGCGAATCAGTCGCTGCTAACTATAGCCCAGATCGAATCGGCACAGGCAGTAGCCGCTGCGGACGAGATCGCCGCAGTGGATGGAATAGATGTGCTCTTTGTCGGTTGTGGCGATCTAGCCAGTGACCTAGGTCAGGCTGGTCAAGTGGGTGGTCCGCAGATGGATGCAGCCTGCGCTCAAGTGCTTAAGGCTTGTCGACGTCACAACAAGGTGCCGGGCATTTTTGCCAACAACCTGGAACTGGCGCAACGCTATGCTCGTCTGGGTTTCCGTTTGATTGCATGCGGGAATGATATTGGGTTAGTGGTACGGTCGCTAGAGCAACAGATGCATGAATTAGATGAGCGTACCTAGGGCCATCCTTGATTTGGAGGAGGCTGAGTCGTCGACTGAGCAGGCAATTCTACCGTGTCAAACTTCTCACCTTTCACCCGGTGGCTGCCAGGGGGTAGCTGGGCGTTAGATACTTGGTTTTCTATTACGACTTACAAATTAAGTTCTTTTGTATTTGAGCTTTAAACAGTAGTTTGAAGGGGTAAGCGGCGGAGCGCACCAAGGTGCTTCGCCGTTTTTCATGCCATCAGGCTACATATAAACTCGATAAGTTGTGTAGCGATAACAAGAGCGAACAATTCCTAACAATTCGAAACAGCCGGCTGTCAACCAAACGGTTAAGCTGCGCCATCTGTTTAAATTCGGGAGTTAGCCGCATGAAACGCGCACTTGTCATCTTTTCGCTGAGCCTGGCCGGCCTGGCCTCCACCGCCATGGCGGACACTTCCACCATCGTCGGCGGCGCGCTGGGCGGCGCGGCCGGCGCGGCGGTGGGCGAGGCGGTGGGCGGCCGCAACGGCGCCATCATCGGCGGCGCGGTGGGCGGCGCTTCCGGCGCGGCCATCGGCCATGACTACGGCAAGCCGGCGGCGTCGGAACGCCATGACGACGATGGCCGCCGTTATCGTAAGCACCGTCATCGCCACCACCGCGACAAGGGCTATTTCTGCCCGCCGGGACAGGCCAAGAAAGGCCGCTGCTGAGCGTCCCGTCGACCATAGTCATTAGTCACATCGCCGTATTCAGCATGGGCCGGGCTTGATCTATATTGATGGGTGTTGGTTTCCATTGTCATGGAAAATCAAGAGAAACAGCCAATCGAGATCGGAGCCCGCCATGCTGTCCAGGCTATCCCTCGCCAGCAAGCTGCTATTGCTGCTGCTGCCTTTTTCCGCCGCCCTGATCGGCCTCGCTTCGGTGCTGGCCGTTGATCGCTTCCAGACCCTGTCGGAACTGCAACGCTCGGATCGCCTGATCCAAGTGGCGGCGGGGTCAAGCCAACTGATTCATGATTTGCAGACCGAACGCGGCCTGAGCAACGGCTTTCTCAGCGGCCAGGCCGTGAGCCTGCCGCCGCCCTTGCTGCAGGCGCGTTCGGTCAGCGACAAGGACTTGGCCGCCTTTCGCGATGAGGCAACCAACCACGTCGCCAGTAATCTGGCCGGCGATCTGTCCGCCTTGAGCGGGCAATTGGACGGCCTGTCCCAGTTGCGCGACAGCGTGGAAAAGCGCGCGATGCCGGCGGCCGAGGCCTTCGCCGCCTATTCCGGCCGCATCGACGCCTTGATCGGCCTGATCGCCAAGCTGGCGCAGGCGAATAGCGACGGCGATCTGCTGCGCAGCACCGCGGCCCTGCTCAGCTTGCAATGCGAGAAGGAGTTCGCCGGCCGAGAGCGCGGCTACGTCAACGGTGTGCTCAACGGCGGCGCCTTCGACCAAAAAAGCTTCGCCCAGGCGGTGGGCCTCAAAGCCAAGCAGGACGCTTGCGCCGGCCAGCTGCGGCTGATGGCGGACGAAGCGCTGCGCGCCCAGGCGGACGCGGTGGAGGGCGGCGACGAGGCCAAGGCCTTGCAGGCGCTGCGCGATAAACTCTTGGGCCAGGCCCTGGGCCAGCCTGCCGGCGTGGCGCCGGCGGCGTGGTTTCAGGCGGCGACCCAGCGCATCGGCGCGCTGAAAACGCTGCAGGACAAGCTGTTGTCCGATCTGGCGGCTCAGGTGGCGGCCAAGGTGTCCCAGGCCCGCGTCGACCTGTGGGTGACGCTGGGCGGCTCCGCCCTGGTGATTCTGGCTTTGGGCGGCTTGGGTTTCGCCATCTATCGCGGCATCCATGTGCCGGTGCAGCGGCTGGAGCTGCTGATGACCTCGATGAGCCGGGATTTCGACCTGCGGCCGCGCGCCAACATCCGCGGCCATGATGAAATCGCGCGCATGGGCAAGGCTTTCGATCATTTGGTGGAGGCCTTCGCCCGCACCCTGAATCAAGTCAATCACAACGCCCATAGTTTGGTGGAGGCGGCGCATGCGATGCTGGCGATTTCCCACCGCGCGGCCAAGGCCTCTGAGACCCAGAGTCACTCGGCCGCGGGCATCGCCGCCGCGGTGGAAGAGATGAGCGCCGGCATAGAATCGGTCAGCGCCAACACCCGCCTGTCTTTGAACGTGGCGCAGCAGATGCAGAGCAGCGTCAGCGACGGGCGCGAGCGCATGCGCAGCACCACCCAGGCGATGAATCAGACATCGTCGGTGCTGGACGACGCCGGCGGCCGGATAGAGTCCTTGCAGCAGAAGTCCGAGGATATTCGCTCCATTATCACCGCCATTCGCGAGATCGCAGATCAGACCAATCTCCTGGCCTTGAACGCGGCGATCGAGGCGGCGCGCGCCGGCGAGATGGGGCGCGGCTTCGCCGTGGTGGCGGACGAGGTGCGCAAGCTGGCTGAACGCACCGGTAAGGAAACGTTGGACATCACCTCTTTGATCGAGGACATCCGAGGCGAGACCCAAACCGCCGCCCACCATATGCAGGAGGCGCGTCAGCGCATGGAGTCCGGCTTGGAGCTGGTGGGCCAGACCGTCAACGATCTGGACGAAATCCACGAGGAAGCCAGCGAAGCGGCGGCCAAGAGCCAGGGCACCGCGGCGGCGATGGCGCAGCAGACCGCGGCTAGCGGGGAGGTGGCCAACAATATCAGCGTGATCGCCTCGCTGGCGGAGGAGAATTCCGGCCTGGTGCAGGAGGTGGCGGATTTGTCCGACCGGCTCAACGCCTCGGCCAGCGAACTGGTGGAGCTGGTGGATAAGTTCAAGCACGCCTGAAAATCTGTTTACGATCTGCTGCGCTTCGACGCTGTCCTCAGGCTTCAATTCTGCCGGCTGGCCCCTAGTTAGAAGTGACTAGGGGCCAGCGTGCTTTGGTTGGACTGCGGATTATTGGTCTAGCTAGTAAAATGGAATCAGGAAATATCAGATTGGCGGCGACAGCCGGGCCACTTGGTTGCGACTAAGCGGTATCATTGGCTGCCATGGAGGAACTCATGCTTACCGACCGCTTCGGGCGCTCCATCGAATACCTGCGTTTGTCCGTGACCGACCGTTGCGACCTGCGCTGCAATTACTGCCTGCCCAAAGGCTTCAAAGGCTTCGAGGAACCGGCCAACTGGCTGACCTTCGACGAGATAGAACGCGTGGTGGGGGCTTTCGCGCGCCTGGGCACCCGGCGGCTGCGGCTGACCGGCGGCGAGCCGCTATTGCGCCGTAATCTGCCGGAGCTGGCGGCGCGCCTGTCCGCGCTGCCCGGCCTCAACGATCTGTCGCTGACCAGCAACGCCACTCAGCTGGCGCGCCATGCCCAGGCGCTGCGCGCCGCGGGGGTGAGCCGCGTCAATGTCAGTCTGGACTCGCTGCGCCGCGACTGCGTGCACGACATCACCGGCAGCGATAGCCTGCCGCGGGTGATGGAAGGCTTGATGGCGGCCAAGGACGCCGGCTTTTCCCCAATCAAGATCAATATGGTGGCGATGAAGGATGTCAACGACGCCGACATCGGCGCCATGGTCGCCTTCTGTATCGAGCATGGCTTCGTGCTGCGGCTGATCGAAGCCATGCCGATGGGCGATACCGGCCGCGCCGCCAGCTATCTGGACTTGCAGCCGGTGCTGCGTCAGCTGCAAACCGAGTTCGATCTTGTGGAACAGGCCGCCACCCTGGGCGGCGGCCCGGCCCGCTACTGGAAAACCCGGGACGGCGGTTTCTCGCTGGGCCTGATCACCCCCATATCCCAACACTTCTGCGCCACCTGTAACCGGGTACGGTTGTCGGTGGACGGCACGCTCTACATGTGCCTGGGCCAGGAAGAAAGCTTTGAGCTGCGCCCTCTGCTGCGCGCCGGCGTCAGCGACGCCGAACTGGAAGCGGCGATCCGCGCGGCGATAGAACTGAAACCGGAGCGACATGAGTTCAGCGAAAAGCCGCAAAAGCTGGTGCGCTTCATGTCGATGACCGGTGGTTAGGGCGACGGCGATGCGGCTGAACGTGTCTCCTGTGCTGGGCGGCCCGCTGGGCCAGCGGCTCAGCGCCAAGATCGTCGGCGTGCTGGCGGTCTTTCTGTTGGTGGCGCTGGGGTCCATCGGGGCCACGCTGTGGCTGTCCTGGCAGCAAGAGGGCGGCGCGGCGGCGATCAACGACGCGGGGAGCCTGCGCATGCGCGTGACCCGGCTGGCGCTGGACTTGCAGCTCAGCGGCCGGGACGGCGCGCGCGCCGACGCCTTGCGTCGCGACATGGTCAATTACGAAGCCATCTTGCAGAGATTGCGCCGAGGCGACCCGGCGCGGCCGCTGCTGGTGCCGCGTCAGGCGGACATTCAGCAGGCTCTGACCCAGGTGGAAACGCAGTGGCGCGGGCAACTGAAACCGGTGCTGCTGGACGCGCTGACGCGGCCTGGCGACAACGCGGCGGAGGGCGCCCGCTTTGCCGAGCGGGTGGCGCTCTACGTGGCGGACATCAACACCTTCGTCAGCGGCATGGAAGCCTACAACGCGCGCAATACCGACTACCTTCGCCTGTTGCAGCTCTTGCTCGCCAGCATGGCGGTGGTGGGCACCGTCGCGCTGATCTATCTGATGCTGCTGATCGTGCTGCGGCCGCTGGACAAGCTGCATCAGGGCATACGCCGGCTGGCGGCCGGCGATTACAGCGTGCGGGTGCCGGTGGAAACCGACGACGAGTTCGGCCAGGTCAGCACCGGCTTCAATCTGATGGCCGCCTGTCTGTCCGAATCCCACGCCACCCTGGAAGAGCGGGTACGCGGCAAGACCGCCAGCCTGCAGCAGAAAAACCAGGAATTGGCCTTGCTGTACGAAATCACCTCCTTCTGCAATCAATCCCAGCCGCTGGAAGCGCTGTGCAAGGGCTTTCTGGTCCGGGTGATGCGCGCTTTCGACGCGGACGGCGGCGCTGTGCGCTTGACCGACTACGGCCAGGGAATGGTATTCGTGGTGGCCGACGACGGCTTGCCGGAAGGGCTGCTGCGCGACGAACACTGCCTGAAAGTGGGCGACTGCCTGTGCGGCGAAGCCGCCGCCAAAGCCGAGAGCCGGGTGGAGAATATGCGCGGTCTGCCGGACAAACAATGCAGCCGCGAAGGCTTCCGCGTCGTCAGCGCCTTTCCGGTGGCGACGCAGAACCGCACGCTGGGCATTTTCAATTTGCATTTTCGCCAGGCGCGCATTCTGCTGCCGCAGCAAGTGCGACAACTGGAGATGTTGGGCCAGCATCTGGCGGTGGCGATTGAAAACCTGCGGCTGGCGGCCAAGGAGCGCGAACTGGCGGTGCTGGAGGAGCGCAATCTGGTGGCCCAGGGCTTGCACGACAGCATCGCTCAGGGTCTGTCTTTTCTGAACCTGCAAACCCAGATCATGCGACAGGCGCTGGACAGCGGCGATCCGGGTCTGGTGGACGACACGCTGGCCTTGTTCGAGGCCGGCGTCAAGGAAAGCTACGACGATGTGCGCGAGCTGCTCAACAACTTCCGCTCCAAGCTGTCGGAAAGTCTGAGTCAGGCGGTGAGCAGTTTGCTGGACAAGTTCCGCAAGCAGACCGGACTGCGGGTGGAGCTGCGTTCCACCGGGGCGGGCGCGCCGTTGATGCCGGAGCAACAGCTGCAAATCCTGTTTATCCTGCAAGAGGCGCTGTCCAATGTGCGCAAGCACGCCGAGGCCAGCCAGGTCACGGTCAGCCTCAGCGACGACGGCGAGGTCTTCGTGCTCAGCGTGCTGGACAACGGCGTCGGCTTTGATCTGGATACCGTGCGGAACAAGGGCGACGGCCATTTCGGTCTGTCCATCATGCAGGAGCGCGCGCAGCGCGCTGGCCTGCAGTTGGACATTGAATCCACCCTGGAGGAGGGCACCCTGGTCAGCCTGCTGCTGCCGCGCGCGCGGCGCATGGCCGCTTGAGCCACTAGCGCAGCGGCAAGACAGCTCTCATACTGTCCATATCTGAACTTGAAAGACCCGGAACTCGATGATGTCTGAACAGACCATACGCATTTTGCTGGTGGACGATCACACTTTGTTCCGCAGCGGAATCAAGGCCCTGCTGGCGCGCCAGGCCGGCTTCGACATTGTCGGCGAGGCGGCCGACGGCGCCGAGGGCGTCAAGCTGGCCAAGCAGCTGGATCCGGACGTGGTGCTGCTGGACCTGAACATGCCCGGCATCTCCGGCGTGGAAGCGTTGACCTTGATGCTGCAGGACCAGCCCAAGCGGGCAGTGGTGATGCTGACGGTGTCCGAGGAAGCCGACGACCTGACCGCGGCACTGAAGGCCGGCGCGCGCGGCTATCTATTGAAAAACATCGACGCGGATTTCCTGACCCAGGCGGTGGCGCGCGCCGCCGCCGGCGAATCGGTGATGAGCGATTCGATGACCGCCAAATTGATGGCCCAGTTCCGCCACGGCGCGGCGGCGCCGGTGGAACCGGCGGAGCAGGAGCTGGATAAGCTGACCCCGCGCGAGCGCGAAATCCTCGGCTTCCTGGCCCAGGGCAAGAGTAATAAGGAAATCGCGCGCAGCCTGGACTTGGCTGAGAGCACGGTCAAGATCCATGTGCAGAACATCCTGAAGAAGCTCAGCCTCAGCAGCCGGGTGCAGGCGGCGGTGTTCGCGGTGGAGAACGGGGTGGGGCGCAGCGCTTGAGCGGCTGCGCACGACCCTGGCTCCCTGGAGCATGAACAGCTTCTAAGAGCCTGTTCACGATCTTTCCGAGTGATGGCTCCAAGACATGGAATCCGCTGCGCGGATGGTGATTTTCATTGCCGGGGCTGCCCGGCGAGCAGGGAGGAGATATTTGCTTGGCCAAATATCCCCTCCACCCCTAAAGGCCACCCTGCAAGCCAGGCCTACGGCTTCCCGCCGGTTCCCGTCAGGCCCGAGGCGCGGCTGAACTCGCACCGCGCTAGCGTCGCGGTGCTCGAACAAGCAGCCGCTTAAAACCTCGGGCCTGCCACCCGTCGGCAGGCTTGAAGGGACCCGGGGCGCGTCGGATGCGCGGCTTCCTGTGCAGCAAACCGTGTTTCAAAGCACAGGCAAAAGATCGTAAACAGGTTCTAAGAACCTGTTTACGATCTGCTGCGCGTAGTGAGACGTCACACGGTGAGTCCCGCTTCGAAATGCTCATGTTCCACGCGTACATTCCGCTTTCTCAGCCGCAACGCCTTGTCTCGCTCTGGCTCGCGAGACTTTGAACAGGCTCTAAGCGGCGGCCCGCTCAACCCTCCACCAGCCGATAGCCGACCCCGGTCTCGGTGAGGATGTGGCGCGGCATCGCCGGATTGTCTTCCAGCTTCTGCCGCAGATGGCCCATATAGACGCGCAGATACTGGTTGTGCTCGGAGAACGACGGCCCCCACACCGCCAGCAGCAGCTCGCGATGGGTGATCACCTTGCCGGCGCTGCGTATCAAGGTGGACAGCAGCCGATATTCTATCGGCGTCAGATGCACCGCCGCTTCCGCCTTGGCCACCTGGCGGTTGACCAGATCCACCTTGATGTCGCCGAACTGGAACACCTGCTGCGCGGCGGCGCTGCCGTGGATGCGGCGGCGCAGCAGCACGCGGACGCGCGCCAGGCATTCGGCCACGCCGAAGGGTTTGGTCAGGTAGTCGTCGGCGCCGGCGTCCAGCGCCGCCACTTTTTCGGTTTCCTGAGTACGCGCGGACAAGACCAGGATGGGCAGGTCGGTCCATTCGCGCAGCTGCTTGATCGTGTCCTGGCCGTTCATATCCGGCAGGCCCAGGTCCAGTATCACCAGATCCGGCTTGCGGGTGGCCACTTCGATCAGGCCCTGCTTGCCGGTTTCCGCCTCATGGACGGTCAGGCCTTCCTCTTCCAGCGCCGCGCTCAGAAAGCGGCGGATCGGTTTTTCGTCTTCGATGACGACGATGCTGATTGGTGCGTCTTGCATGATAGGGTTTCGCTCAGGTTTAGGCTCGCGGTTCGGGGAGTTCTTCCGGCAGTGCCGGCGCTTGTCCGGCCGGCAGGCTGAAGCGGAATTCCGCGCCGTGCGGCGAGCGGTTGCGCGCGCTGATGCGGCCGCCGTGGATTTCCACGATGGAGCGGCAGATCGCCAGACCCAGCCCCACGCCGGGGGTGCTGGACTCCGCCGCGCCGCGCGAGAATTTATCGAAGGCGCGTTGTTCCATATTGGGCGGCAGGCCGGGGCCGTCGTCGCTGACCGACACCACCACCTCCGCGCCCTCGCGCCGCGCCGACAGTGTGATATGGCTGCCGGGCGGTGTGTATTTGCCGGCGTTTTCCAGCAGGTTGACCAGCACCCGCTCCAGCAGCACCGCGTCGTATTCCAGCACCGGGAGGTCCGGCGCCAGCTCCAGCGTCAGCTCCCGGCCGCGCAGGCCGCGTTCGGCGGCGCGCAGCGCGCTGCCCACCACCTCGTCCAGCATCTGCCATTCCTTGTTCAGCTTCACGCCGGATTGCAGGCGCGCCATGTCCAGCAGATTGGTCACCAGCTTGTTCATGCGCAGCGCCTCGTCCTGGATGGCGGCGGCGATCTCGGCCCGCTGGCCGTCGTCCACATTGGGCGAGCACAGCCGCTCGGACAAGCCGGCCATGGTGGTCAGCGGCGTGCGCAGATCGTGAGACACCACCGATAGCACGCTGTTGCGCAGCCGCTCGGACTCCATCGCCACGATGGCGTCCTGCGCCACCTCCACGTAATGCACGCGTTCCAGCGCCAGCGCGATCTGGGCGGCGCAGGTTTCCAGCAGCCTTTGCTGCTCCGGCAGGAAGGCCTGGTCGGTGACTTCCGGCAGCAGCGCGATCACGCCGCGGTTGCGCATGGGCGCGCGCAGCGGCACATAAAGCGCGGCGTTGGCGGGCAGGGTGTTGGTGCCCAGGCCAGCCGGCTGCTGATGGTCGTAAACCCATTGCGCGACGCCGATATCGGCATCGCCGCGGCCCTCGCCGGCCGAGCGCAGCTCGTCCCCGCTATTGGGCAGGAACAGGCTGACCTTGGCGGCGAACAGCGGTTCCAGCCGGCTGACGGCGGTGTCCACGATCTGGGCGGCGGTCAGCGCGCCGGCCAGTTCGCGGCCCAGGTCGTATAGCGCGCGGGTGCGGCGTTCGCGGTAAGTGGAAATATTGGCTTCGAAGCGCAGCCGGGCGGTGAGCTGGCTGATGATGGAGGCCACCACCAGCATCACCACGAAGGTCATCAGATACTGGGTGTCCGATACCGCGAACGACATATGCGGCGGCACGAAGAAGAAATCGAAGGAGGCCACCGACAGCAGGGAGGCCAGCATGCCGGGACCGCGGCCATAGCGCACCGACACCAGCACCACCACCAGCAGGTAGATCATGATGTCGTTGGCCAGCGCCACGTGAGGAGTCAGCAGGCTGGCCAGAGCGGTAGTCAGCAGGCAGGCGACGAAGGCGGCGAGATAGCCGAAGCGCGAGCGCGGGCTATCCTGGTCCTCGAACAGCAGGCTGCCGCCGGTTTTGGCTGCGGCGTCGGCGGAGGCGTCTTCCTGCTCGTGGGCCACCACGTAGAGATCGACGTCGCTGGAACGACGGCTCAGTTCGTCGGCCAACGGGCGGCGCCACAGCCGCGACCAGCCGCCGCGCGCGGATTTGCCCAGCACCAGCTTGGACACATTGCGGCTGCGGGCATAGGCCAGCAGGGTGGGCGCCAATTCGCTGCCGCCCAGCACCGTGGTTTCCGCGCCCAGCTCCTGCGCCAGCTTCAGGCCCTTGAGCACGCGGGCGCGCTGATCCTCGGACAGTTTGCGCTGCTGAGGCGTTTCCACATAGACGGCGATCCAGTCCGCGTCCAGGCTGGCGGCCAGGCGCTTGGCGCTGCGGATCAGCTTGTCGATGCCGGCGCTGGCGCCGACGCAGACCAGCAGCCGTTCGCGAGCGTGCCACACCGGGTTGATGGCCTGGTCGGCGCGGTAGGCGCGCATCTGGGCGTCCACGCGGTCGGCCGTGCGGCGCAGCGCCAGTTCGCGCAGCGCCAGCAGATTGCCCTTGCGGAAGAAGTTCTTCACCGCGCGTTCGGCTTGCTGCGGCAGATAGACCTTGCCAGCGGCCAGTCGGCCCAGCAATTCGTCCGGAGGCAGGTCCACCAGCGCCACTTCGTCGGCGCGGTCGAACACATGGTCGGGCAGGGTCTCGCGCACCACGATGCCGGTGATCTGGCCGACCACGTCGTTCAGACTTTCCAGGTGCTGGACATTCAGGGTGGTGTAGACGTCGATGCCGGCGGCCAGCAGTTCTTCCACGTCCTGCCAGCGCTTGGGGTGGCGCGAACCGGGCGCGTTGGAGTGGGCGAATTCGTCCATCAGGATCAGCTGCGGCCGGCGTTCCAGCGCCGCGTCCAGATCGAATTCAGCCAGTTCGTGGCCTTTATAAGCGATCTGTCTGGGCGGCAGGACTTCCAGATCGGCCAGTTGTTCCTGCGTTTCCTTGCGGCCGTGGGTTTCCACCACGCCCACCAGCACCGCCGCGCCGTCCTGGCGCTTGGCGCGGGCCGCCGCCAGCATGGCGTAAGTCTTGCCGACGCCGGCGCAGGCGCCGAAGAAAATCTTCAGCCGGCCGCGCTGGGCGTCTAGTTCTTCGCGTTTGAGCTCATCGAGCAGGGCGTCCGGATCGGGACGGGAGTCGGTCATAGGCGAGCTTTGTTTAAACCTGTTTACGATCTGCTGCGCGTCGGCGATACGGCGTTGAGAACGGTTTGTCTCGCCTTAGCCCGCGAGATCGTAAACAGGCTCTTAGGGTCTGTACGGCTTCATTCATCAGCGCCGGGGGCGGAGCAAGCCCCGCTACGCCCCCGGCGCCGAAGGTCGATCAGGCTTTGGCGGCCTGGTCCAGCGCCAGATTCAATTCCAGCACATTGACGCGCGGCTCGCCAAGCAAGCCGAAGGTTTCGCCTATCACCCGGCTTTCCACCAGCTTGCGCAGCGCGGCCGGCTCCATCTTGCGGGCGGCGGCGACGCGTTCCAACTGGTAGAAAGCCGCGGCGGCGGAAATTTCCGGATCCAGGCCGCTGGCCGAAGCGGTGACCAAGTCCACCGGCACCGGGCCGCTTTGCGCCGGGTGGGCGGCGCGGATGCGCGCCACATTGGCTTTCACCGCGTCCAGCTGCGCCGGGTTGGTGGGACCCAGATTAGAGCCGCTGGACCCGCCGGCATTGTACGGCATTGGGCCGGTGGCGGATGGGCGGCCCCAGAAATATTGCGGGCCGGTGAAGTTCTGGCCTATCAGTCGCGAGCCGACGACCTTGCCGTCGCGTTCGATCAGGCTGCCATTGGCCTGGAACGGAAACAGCGCCTGGGCGGCTCCGGTGGTGAGCAGCGGGTAGGCGAGGCCGGTGATCAGGGTCAGGCCTCCGAACACCACCAGCAGGGGACGTAACAGTTTCATTTGGGTTTTCCTTTCGGTGCTCATACCAGGCCCAGCGCGCCCAGCAGCATGTCGATCAGCTTGATGCCGGCGAAGGGCACCAGCAGGCCGCCCAGGCCGTAGATCAGCAGGTTGCCGCGCAGCAGCTCCGCCGCGCTCTTGGCTTGGTATTTGACGCCCTTCAGCGCCAGCGGGATCAGGAACACGATGATGACGGCGTTGAAGATCACCGCCGACATGATGGCCGAGGCCGGGCTGTTCAGGCCCATCACGTTCAGCGCGTTCAATTGCGGATAGGTGCTGGCGAAGGCGGCCGGAATGATGGCGAAGTATTTGGCCACGTCGTTGGCGATGGAGAAGGTGGTCAGCGAACCGCGCGTCATCAGCATCTGCTTGCCGATTTCCACGATCTCGATCAGCTTGGTGGGGTTGGAATCCAGGTCCACCATATTGCCGGCTTCCTTGGCCGCCTGGGTGCCGGTGTTCATCGCCACCGCCACGTCGGCCTGGGCCAGCGCCGGCGCGTCGTTGGTGCCGTCGCCGGTCATCGCCACCAGCTTGCCCTCGGCCTGGTGGCTGCGGATCAGCTTGAGCTTGGCTTCCGGCGTGGCCTCGGCCAGGTAGTCGTCCACGCCGGCCTCGGCGGCGATGGCGGCGGCGGTCAGCGGGTTGTCGCCGGTGATCATCACCGTCTTGATGCCCATCTGACGCAGCTCGGCGAAACGCTCCTTGATGCCGCCCTTGACGATGTCCTTCAGCTCGATCACGCCCAAGGCGCGGTTGCCTTCCGCCACCAAGAGCGGGGTGGAGCCGCGGCGCGCCACGTCATCGGCGCTCTTGGCCAGCGCGTCCGGGAACTGGCCGCCCTGATCGGCGATATGGCGGCGGATGGCGTCGATGGCGCCCTTGCGGATCTGGCGGCCGTCGTAGTCTATGCCGCTCATCCGCGTTTGCGCGGTGAAGGGGATGAACACGGCTTCATGGCTGGCCAGTTCGCGCTGACGCAGATTGAACTGCTTCTTGGCCAGCACCACGATGCTGCGGCCTTCCGGGGTTTCGTCGGCCAGCGAGGCCAGTTGCGCGGCGTCCGCCAGCGCCTGCTCGCTGACGCCGGGCGCCGGGATGAAGGTGGAGGCCTGGCGGTTGCCCAGAGTGATGGTGCCGGTCTTGTCCAAGAGCAGCACGTCCACGTCGCCGGCGGCTTCCACCGCGCGGCCGGAGGTGGCGATCACATTGGCGCCCATCATCCGGCTCATGCCGGCCACGCCGATGGCGGACAAGAGGCCGCCGATGGTGGTGGGGATCAGGCAGACCAGCAAGGCCACCAGGGTGGTGATGCTGATGGGCGAGCCGGCCTTGGCCGCTTCCACGCTGAACAGCGAGAAGGGTAGCAGGGTAACGGTGACGATCAGGAACACGATGGTCAGCGCCACCAGCAGGATGGTCAGCGCGATCTCGTTCGGGGTTTTCTGGCGCTTGGCGCCTTCCACCATCGCGATCATGCGGTCGAGGAAGGTTTCGCCCGGGTTGACGGAAATGCGCACCACGATCCAGTCGGACAGCACGCGGGTGCCGCCGGTGACCGAGGAGAAATCGCCGCCGGCCTCGCGGATCACGGGAGCGGATTCGCCGGTGATCGCGGACTCGTCCACCGAGGCCACGCCTTCGATCACCTCGCCGTCCACCGGGATCACGTCGCCGGCTTCCACCAACACATAGTCGCCCTTGCGCAGGCTGCTGCCGTCTATCACGGTCTTGCCGGCGTCGTGGCTGGGGCCGGACAGCTTTTTGGCCACCACGTTTTTCTTGGCGGAGCGCAGGCTGGCCGCCTGGGCCTTGCTGCGGCCCTCGGCCAGCGCTTCGGCGAAGTTGGCGAACAGCACGGTGAACCACAGCCACAGCGCCACAGCCAGAATGAAGCCGGACGGCGCCTCGCCCTGGCCGGCCAGCGACTGAACCCACAGCGCGCTGGTCAAGATGCTGCCGATGTAGACGACGAACATCACCGGATTGCGCCACTGGGTGCGCGGCGACAGTTTCTTGAAGGAGTCGACGATGGCCGGTTTCACCAGGCTGGGGTCCAGCATGGACTTGGCCGCGCTTCGGTGGCCCGCTTGAGCGGGCTGGATATTGGAATGGTTGATATTGTTCATTTTCTGCATCCTCCCGTCAGGCTCAGCGACCGTTGATCATCTGCAACTGCTCGACGACCGGGCCCAGCGCCAGCGCGGGAACATAGTTGAGCGCGCCCACCAGCAACACGGTGCCTATCAGCAGCACCACGAACAGCGGGCCGTGAGTGGGCAGGGTGCCGCCGGTGACGGCCAGACGCTTCTTGGCGGCCAGCGATCCGGCGATGGCCAGGATGGGCACGATCATGAAAAAGCGGCCGAAGAACATGGCCACGCCGGTGGCGATGTTGTAGAAAGGCGTGTTGGCGGACAGGCCGGCGAAGGCGCTGCCGTTGTTGTTGGCGGCGGAGGTGAAGGCGTACAGCACCTCGCTGAAGCCGTGCGCGCCGGGGTTGAGGATGCCGGCCTTGCCGGAGGCGGTCAGCACCGCGACGGCGGTCAGCGTCAGTACCAGCACCGGGGTCACTAGAATGGTGATCGCCGTCATCTTCATTTCATAAGTTTCTATCTTCTTGCCCAGGTATTCCGGTGTGCGGCCCACCATCAGGCCGGCGATGAACACCGCCAGGATGGCGAAGATCAGCATGCCGTACAGGCCGGAGCCGACGCCGCCGAACACCACCTCGCCCAATTGCATCAGGAAGGTGGGCACCAGGCCGCCTATCGGGGTCAAGGAATCATGCATGGCGTTGACCGCGCCGCAGGAGGCGGAGGTGGTCACCGCGATGAACAGCGAGGTGTCGATGACGCCGAAGCGGGTTTCCTTGCCCTCCATATTGCCGCCGGCCTGCAAACGGTTGGCCTGTTGATCCACGCCCAAGGCGGTCAACTGCGGCACGCCGGCCTGTTCCGCGCCGGTGGTCGTTGCCACTGCACAGGCGAACATCAGCGCCATCGCGGCGATGATGGCCCAGCCCTGGCGCTGGTCGCCCACCATGCGGCCGAACATGAAGCACAGCGCCGCCGGAATAAGGAAGATGGCCAGGCATTGCAGGAAGTTGCTCAGCGGGGTGGGATTCTCGAACGGATGCGCGGAGTTGGCATTGAAGAAACCGCCGCCATTGGTGCCCAGCAGCTTGATCGCTTCCTGCGAGGCCACCGGCCCCATAGGCAACGTCTGTTTCTGCGTGCTGGCGTCCACCATCACCGGCTTGCCGTCGGCGCCATTGACCGTATTGCCCTGGGCATCGGTCTTGGCCTGCTGGTAATGGGTGGTTTCCACCGTCTGTACGTCTTTATAGGCGGCCAGGTTCTGGATCATGCCCTGCTGGCTGAATACCAGCGCGAACGCGAAGGACAGCGGCAGCAGCACATAGAGAGTGAAGCGGGTGATGTCCACCCAGAAGTTGCCTATCTTGGCCGAGCTGTGGCGGGCGAAGCCGCGCACCAGCGCCAGCACCACCGCGGCGCCAGTGGCGGCGGACAGGAAGTTCTGCACCGTCAGGCCCAGCATCTGTACCAGGTAGCCCATGGTGGACTCGCCGCCATAGCCTTGCCAGTTGGTGTTGGTGACGAAGGAAATCGCGGTGTTGAACGCGGAGTCCGGCACCACCGCGCCCATGGCTTGCGGGTTGAACGGTAGCCAGCCCTGCAAGCGCTGTAGCAGGTACAGCGCCAGCACGCCCAGCACATTGAACAAGAGCAGCGCCACGGCGTAGCCGCGCCAGCCCATGTCTTCGTCCTGCTTGACGCCGGCCAGCCGGTAAAAGCCGCGCTCCAGGGGAGCGAACAGGCGCAGGGGGCCGATATTGTCGCCCTGCATCACGCGGGCGATATAGGCGCCCAGCGGCCAGGCCAGCGCCAGCAGCACCAGCAGGAACAAGCCCAGCTGCAAGGGTGCGGCCGAGCCGATGAAATTGGCGAACATGATTAAAAATTCTCCGGCTTAAGCAATGCGTAGATTAGATAGCCAAGCAGGCCCAGCGCGATTAGCGCGCTGAGCAGATACCAGACGCTCATTCCTTTTCTCCCAGTTTCCGGCAGCCGGCGACGAAGCCGTAGCTCAGCGCGCCAAACAGCAGGACGAGTCCCAGATAGACGACATCCATCATGAAAATCTCCATTCGAATCAGTAATGAGAAGGTACGCAAGCGCACGTCAAAAACCCGACAAAACCCTATGGTAGCCGATAAAAATCGTATAAAAATGTTTGAAAAACTGGCCTTTATTTCATTTCAAGCCAGATTTGGGCGGGAAAACGGATTTTTTTTATACGCGGGAATGGGCGGCGTCGCCAATGGTGAGCAAACGACGCGCGGCCGGCGGCCTGCCGGCGGAAGCTAGGAAAAGAGGCGAAATAGTGGGACGGCGGCGCAGGCGGAATTCGGCGCCGCGATTTGCGGGCAGGTAGGGCTGCGGCCTGGCGTCAGGCTGGGTCGCTAGCCGTCATTAGGCGGAAATCCGCCGGGCGGGTGTTCAGAACAGGTCGTCGCAGCGGTCTGCCAGGAACCGGGCATCGTCCCGATCATGTGCGCGTTGACGCACTTTCTGCTGGCGCGACCTCTCAGCATCACTCAACTGAGGCTTGGCGACCGCATAGAGAAAACTCTCGTGCTGGTCTCTAGCCTGCTTTCTGCGAACACTCAGAGGAATACGGGAAGTCATCATCCTTGCACCTCTCGGTCACGTACTTGTGTGAGGTCAGGGCAAACCCTGACCCTTTGACATTGACGCTATTTTGAAGATTTGTAAAGCCCTGCTTGGTTGCGGTTAGAAGCAAATGTTGTGTTTGCTCGCCGTCTCTGCCTTTTTACGCTACCGGCGCGATGTTACCGCAGCATGATCCCGCGGACGGTTGAAGCAAGTCTTTGAGGCAAATAACTTTTCGAATAATGTTGTTTCAAAACGGTATAAATCCTTATATGAAACAGGCGTAGCATCCCGCTATCGAATGGCTTGGCCAAGGAGCGGGTTTTATGGAGTGGGGGTATGCGATCGCAGGGTTGACGGTGGGTTTCATTGTCGGCTTGACAGGAGTGGGCGGCGGCTCGCTGATGACGCCCATCTTGCTGTGGTTCGGCATTTCTCCGGCCACCGCGGTGGGCACCGATCTGCTGTACGCGGCCTTGACCAAGATGGGCGGGGTGACGGTACATCACCGGCAGGGCCATGTTGATTGGCGTATCGCCGGCTGGTTGACGGCGGGCAGCGTGCCGGCGGCCTTGCTGGTGCTGGCCGGCCTGTCCTATCTGCACCTGCCGGAGAAGATGCTGGACACTCTGTTCAAGCTGGTGCTGGGCGTGGCGTTGTTGCTGACCGCCGTCGCCATCCTGAGCAAGCCCTTGCTGCTGCGCTGGCTGGGCGGCCGTGGTGCGGCCAGCCTGTCGTTGGAGCCGCGCATTGGCCTGACCATCGCCACCGGCGTGGCGCTGGGCGCCTTGGTGACGCTGAGTTCCATCGGCGCCGGCGCCCTGGGCACCCTGGCCTTGTTCCTGCTGTATCCGGCCCTGCCGACTTCGCGGCTGGTGGGCACCGAAATCGCTCACGCGGTGCCCTTGACCCTGGTGGCCGGTCTGGGACACGCCGGGCTCGGCAATGTGGATTTTCCGCTCTTGCTCAATCTGCTGGCGGGCTCCCTGCCCGGCATCTGGCTGGGTAGCAAGCTGACGCGGCGGCTGGCGGAACGCTGGCTGCGGCCGACCCTGGCGGTGATGTTGGGGTTGATCGGGGCCAAGCTGGTGTTCTAAACGGCGTGGAATGGATGATAAAGGCGGCTGCGGCCGCCTTTATGCTGGGCGGCACGCAAAAAAATGCCCTGGTCGGAGAGGCGAGCAGGGCTGAAATGCAAACAACAAAAGGAGAAGCCAAAATTAAGCCTCTCAATATTAGTATTTCGTAATCCTGATTCCCTTGACCTGAAGCAAGAAAGCCGCGTCCTCCGTCTACAATTGTTTTTCCAGAATGATACGCAGATCGGCAATGCCTGTCGGGTAAGGATCTTCCGCGACGATGCGATAGCCCAGCGCCTGATAAAAGCGCAGATTGGCCGGCATGCTGGCGCGGGTGGCCAACTGGATGCGGATGAGACCTTGTTGTTTCAGGAGGGCTTCGCTGTGCAGCATCAGGCGCTTGCCCAGACCTAGGCCCTGACAGTCCGGGTGGGTGCACACGCGTTTGCATTCCACCGTGACGGCGTTCAGCGGCGCGGTGATGAGGCAGGCCAAGGGCGTATCCTGCCGGCTGGCGATGTAGACTTGTCCCCCTGCGTCCAGCCGCTGGCGCAGGCTGTCTTCTGTCTCGTCCAGCGCGGTGGGACGGCTGGGCAAACGCGCGACCAGCGGTTGGAAGGCGAGGGCGATCAAGGTCAGTACGGCGGGTAGTTCGTCGGCGCGCGCCGCGCGCAGTTCCAGCGTGTCGAGCGAGTTCATGGCGGTTTCCGCTGCGTTGTCCCGTTACAGCATGCGCGCGGCTTGGCCCATTTGGCAAAAGGCGGGCAAAAAAAAGACCGCTTGCGCGGTCTTTTGTCGTAGCGTGGCGTGCGGCTTAGAGTTTGCCGGCCACCCAAGCTTGCACGCCGGCCAAGGCCGCCGCCAGGTTTTCCGGCTGAGTGCCGCCGGCTTGGGCCATGTCCGGACGGCCGCCGCCCTTGCCGCCCACTTGCTGGGCGACGAAGTTGACCAGCTCGCCGGCCTTGAGTTTGGCGGTCAGGTCGGCGGTGACGCCGGCCACCAGCGCCACTTTGCCGTCGCCCTTGGCTGCCAGTACGATGGCGGCGGAGCCCAGCTTGTCTTTCAGCTTGTCCAGGGTTTCGCGCAGCGCGTTGTTGTCCGCGCCGGGCAGTTCCACCGCCAGCACCTTGACGCCGTTGACGTCGGCGGCGCCGTCGGCCAGGCTGTCGCCGGCGGAAGCGGCCAGCTGGCCCTTGAGCTTGGCCAGCTCTTTTTCCAGGGTCTTGACGTTGTCTTGCAGGCTGCCGATCTTGACGGCCACCTCGTCCAGCGTTTGCGCTTTCAGCGCGCCGGCGGCTTCTTTCAGCAAGGCGTCCTGAGCCTGGATGTGGGCGATGGCGCCTTCGCCGGTGACGGCTTCAACGCGGCGCACACCGGCGGCGACGCCGCTTTCCGCCACAATCTTGAACAGGCCGATGTCGCCAGTGCGCTGCACATGGGTGCCGCCGCACAGTTCGGCGGAGAAGTCGCCCATGGTCAGCACGCGCACTTCATCGCCGTATTTTTCGCCGAACAGCATCATCGCGCCGGATTTCTGCGCGGCTTCCATGCTCATCACTTCGGCCTTGACCGGCAAGTTGTGGCTGATCACGCGGTTGACCACGCGCTCCAGCTCGGCGATCTGTTCGGCGCTGACTGGTTCGCCGTGGGCGAAGTCGAAGCGGGTGCGCTCCGGATTCACCAGCGAGCCCTTCTGCGCGACATGGTCGCCCAGCACGTGGCGCAGCGCCGCGTGCAAGAGGTGGGTGGCGGAGTGGTTGCGGGCGCTGGCGGCGCGCGCGTGCAGGTCTATGGTGGCGGTCACGCTATCGCCGACGGCCAGGCGGCCGCGGGCCAGCTTGCCTTTGTGGCCGAACACCGCGGCTTGAATTTTCTGGGTGTCGTTGACGTCGAACAGCGCGCCGATGCCGCCTTGCAGCGAAATCTCGCCCACGTCGCCGACCTGGCCGCCGCCTTCTGCGTAGAAGGGGGTGTCGTCCAGCACCACGATGCCTTCTTCGCCGGCTTCCAGCGCGGCGACGGCCTCGGTGCCCTTGAACAGCGCCAAGACCTTGGCGTCGGTGCTGGCGGAATCATAGCCGTGGAAGCAGGTGTCGGCGCCGCTGTAGCTGACCTTGCCGGTCATTTTGAAGCTGGAGCCGGCGCGGCCGCGTTCGCGCTGCGCTTCCATCGCGCGCTCGAAGCCTTCCAGGTCGGCGTGGATGTCGCGTTCGCGGCAGATGTCGGCGGTTAGGTCCACCGGGAAGCCGAAGGTATCGTAGAGCTTGAAGATGGTATCGCCGTCAAGCTTGGTCTTGCCGCCTTCCAGCGCGGAGTCGACCAGGCCCATGCCGATTTCCAGCGTCTCGGCGAACTTGATTTCCTCGGCGCGCAGCGCGTCTTCGATATGCGCCTGCTTTTCGCGCAGTTCCGGATAGGCGTCGCCCATCTCGGCCACCAGATCGGCGACGATCTTGTGGAAGAACAGGCCTTTCTGGCCCAGCTTGTAGCCGTGGCGGATGGCGCGGCGGGCGATGCGGCGCAGCACGTAGCCGCGGCCTTCGTTGGACGGCAAGATGCCGTCGGCGACCATGAAGCAACAGGCGCGGATGTGGTCGGCGATTACTTTCAGCGACGGCACGTCCTGGCTGTAGGCAATGCCGGTTTCGCGCGCGGCGGCGCGCACCAGGCAGGCCAGCGCGTCGGTCTCGTAGTTGGACTTGACGTGTTGCAGCACGGTGGACAGCCGTTCCAGGCCCATGCCGGTGTCTACCGACGGCTTGGGCAGAGGATGCAGGGTGCCGGACTCGTCGCGGTTGAACTGCATGAACACGTTGTTCCAGATTTCCATGAAGCGGTCGCCGTCTTCGTCCGGGCTGCCCGGAGGGCCGCCGGCCACGCTTGGGCCGTGGTCATAGAAGATCTCGGTGCAGGGGCCGCAGGGGCCGGTGTCGCCCATGGTCCAGAAGTTGTCGGAGGCGTACGGCGCGCCCTTGTTGTCGCCGATGCGGATGATCTTGTCGGCCGGCAGGCCCACGCTCTTGTGCCAGATGTCGTAGGCTTCGTCGTCGGAGGCGTAGACGGTGACCAGCAGCTTGTCCTTGGGCAGGTTCAGCCACTGTTCGCCGGTCAGGAATTCCCAGGCGAAGGTGATCGCGTCTTGTTTGAAGTAGTCGCCGAAGCTGAAGTTGCCCAGCATTTCGAAGAAGGTATGGTGGCGCGCGGTGTAGCCGACGTTTTCCAGGTCGTTGTGCTTGCCGCCCGCGCGCAGGCATTTCTGGCTGGTGGTGGCGCGGGTGTAATCGCGCTTTTCAAAGCCCAGGAACACGTCCTTGAACTGCACCATGCCGGCGACGGTGAACATCAGCGTGGGATCGTTGCCGGGGATCAGGCTGCTGGAAGGCACCACCTGATGGTGTTTGCCGGCAAAGAAATCCAGGAATTTCTGGCGAATTTCAGAGGTTTTCATGTTTGATTTCGTAAGATTGCGAATTCTGGGCCGCTTTGGGGGCTTAAACCCAGAGCGGCGCGGACAGCTGATTGTGTCAAGCCGCGCCCGCGCTGGCAAGGGTTTCGGCGCGGCGCTTGAGCGCCTGGTTCATCAACTCGAAACCCTTGCGGGCATCGGCCAGCAGCGCCTGGCCGAACAAGGGCAGGAGCAGACCGCTGAACGTTTCGCCGTGATGCAGGCGGGTGCCGCCGTTTTCCAGCGCTTCCAGGCGAAAACTGTGGCGGCCATCCAGCAGGCCCGGCAGTAGCGCGCGTCCCAGCCAGACCAGCTCCTCCGCCGTTTGCAAGACTTCCAGCCGCGGGCGGAAGGTCAGCCGCGGCCGGCCGGGCGGGTGAATGCTGACCACCAGGCGAGACCCTATCTGCTGGCGGCCGTGCAGCCCGACGATGAAGGGGTTCCACTCTGGGTAGGCGGCCCAGTCGCACAGCACGCGCCAGACCGCGGACGGCGCAGCGGCTATGTCGATATGGGTGGCGATGCTGCGCGTTTGCATGCTCAGTCCTCGTCGGCGGGAAAGTCGTCGTCGGCGGCGCCGCTAAGCACCTTGCCAATCACCGTCATCGGGAAGCCGCGTCCGGCCAGAAAGCGGATCTGGCGCGCGCGTTCCTGCGGCGTGGCCGGTAGTTGGCCGAACTTCTTGCGCCACTGCGCCTGGGCGGTGGCCAAATCGTCACGGCCCTGCAGCGTATCGCGGATCAGTTCGGTGTCCACGCCGCGCTGACGCATTTCCTGTTGCAGGCGGCGGCTGCCGTAGCGCTGGCCCTTGCTGTCGGCGAACTGCTGGGCGAAACGCTGATCGGACTGCCAGCTGTGTTCGGCCAGCTCGTCCAGCAAGGCCGTCAATTGTTCCGGGCTCTCCGCAAACGGAGCGAGCCGCCGCTCCAGTTCCCGCCGCGTGTATTCGCGGCGGGACAGGAGATCGACGGCTCGTGCCCTCAGGCTTTTTTCCATTCAGGGAATCAGGCGTCGAGCGCGTCGTCGGCGAACTCTTCGTCCGCTTGGCCTTCAGTGATTTCCACTTTGATGCCCACCGCGTCGCGGATCTTGCGTTCCACTTCGGCCGCGATTTCCGGGTTGGACTTCAGCCATTCGCGGGTGTTGTCCTTGCCTTGGCCGATCTTCTGGCCGTTGTAGGCGTACCAGGCGCCGGACTTGTCGATGAAGCCGTGCTTGACGCCCAGTTCGATGATCTCGCCCTGGCGGGAGATGCCCTCGCCGTACAGGATTTCGAAATCAGCCTGGCGGAACGGCGGCGACACCTTGTTCTTCACCACTTTGACGCGGGTGTCGTTGCCGATCACTTCCTCGCCCTTCTTGATGCCGCCGGTGCGGCGGATGTCCAGGCGCACGGAGGCGTAGAACTTCAGCGCATTGCCGCCGGTGGTGGTTTCCGGGTTGCCGAACATCACGCCGATCTTCATGCGGATCTGGTTGATGAAGATCACCAGGGTGTTGGTGCGCTTGATGTTGCCGGTGAGCTTGCGCAGCGCCTGGCTCATCAGACGGGCTTGCAGGCCCACGTGGCTGTCGCCCATTTCGCCTTCGATTTCCGCCTTGGGCACCAAGGCGGCCACCGAGTCGATCACGATCAGATCGACGCCGCTGGAGCGCACCAGCATGTCGCAGATTTCCAGCGCTTGCTCGCCGGTGTCCGGCTGCGAGATCAGCAGGTCGTCGACCTTGACGCCCAGCTTTTGCGCATATTGCGGGTCCAGCGCGTTTTCCGCGTCGATGTAGGCGCAGGTGCCGCCCAATTTTTGCATCTCGGCCACCGCTTGCAGACACAAAGTGGTTTTACCGGACGACTCCGGGCCGTAGATTTCCACCACGCGGCCGCGCGGCAGGCCGCCGACGCCCAGCGCCAAGTCCAGACTCAGCGAGCCGGTGGAGACCACCTGCAGGTTTTCGTTGATCTGGTTGTCGCTCATGCGCATGATCGAACCCTTGCCAAACTGTTTTTCAATTTGGGCAAGGGCCGCGGCCAACGCTTTGCTCTTGTCTTCGGATGCCATGCTGTCTCCAGTGTGGGGCGCTACACAAATGAATGCTCGGCCAGCGGCGGCCCGCGTCCATGGCGGCGGGAAAAACCCGATGCCGGACAGGGGTTTGCGCGGCGCGGGGGCGAATCCCGCCGCGCCTGCGCTTGCTGAGCCGATAGCCGAAAAGATGCCGTCGATTATCTCATAAAGCCTTGGCCAACGGCAGGGCCGCTTGCCGGCGCCACCGTCCTTCGGGACGGGAGCGTGGCGATATTGCTTGAAAAAGTTGTGATTGCGACCACTTTTACAAGTGTCCACCCTGTGTACAATGAAACCATCATGATGAACGAACGCGCGCAACACCTGCTCAAGGTCCTGATCGAACGCTATATCGTCGACGGCCAGCCGGTGGGGTCCAAAACCCTGTCCATGCTGCCCGGCGTCGAGCTGTCGTCCGCCTCCATCCGCAATGTGCTGGCGGAGCTGGAGACGATGGGGCTGATCGCGGCGCCGCACACCTCGGCGGGGCGGGTTCCCACCGCGCGCGGCTACCGCCTGTTCGTCGATCGCCTGCTTACCATCCGGCCGTTGGAAGAAGCGGCGCTGCATGAGCTGGAATTGAACCTGCAGCCGGACAGCCCGCAGCGCATCGCCCAGTCGGCGTCGTCTTTATTGTCAGAACTGACTCATTTCGCCGGCGTGATCGTCACGCCGCAGCGTTCCGATATCGCTTTCCGCCAGATTGAATTTCTGCGTCTGTCCGAGCGACGCGTGCTGATGATACTGGTGACGCTGGACGGCGACGTGCAGAATCACTTGCTGACCACTGAGCGCGACTACAAGCCGTCGGAACTGATAGAGGCCGGCAATTTCATCAATCAGCATTACGCCGGTCAGGGGCTGGACCGCATCGCTAGCCGGGTGGCGGAGGAGTTGCATCAGTTGCAGGGCGACATCGCCGAGCTGATGTCGGCGGCGATTCGTCTGGGGCAGAGCTCGATGGCGGCCAGCAGTGCGGCGGTGGTGGTGGCCGGCGGCAACCGGCTGCTGGAGGTGAACGACCTGTCTGATGATTTGTCGCGGCTGCGTCAGCTGTTCAATGTCTTCGAGCGCAAGACCGAGTTGCTGAAATTGCTGAACCAGGGGCGCGATGCGCAAGGGGTGAACATTTTCATCGGCGAGGAGTCAGGCGTAGTGACGCTGGACGAGTGCTCGGTGGTGACGGCGCCTTACCGGATCAACGGCCAGGTGGTCGGCGCGCTGGGCGTTGTCGGCCCCACCCGGATGGCTTACGAGCGCGTGATACCCATCGTCGACATCACCGCGCGCTTGGTGTCCAGCGCCTTGTCGTTCCGGATTTAGGACTTGTTTACGATCGGCTGTGCGTTGGCGGGATGGATTGAGAAGAGTGTTGAAACCAAAGAATGCTCACGTATCGTACGACCATTCCGCCTCTTTAGCCGCCTTGCTCGCAAGACATTTGAACAGGCTTAGCGCGTGGCCGCGAGCTTGCGAGACTTGAGGCTTTGTTTTCGCGCCGCGTTCTTTGAGGAGCGTGGCTAAGTCAAAAACGCTTATTCAGAAACCAGCCCATGAAATCTTTGCTTAAACTGGCCCCGTTGGCGGCCCTGTTCTCCTTCCAGCTGGCGCAGGCCGACGCGGCTTTCCTGGCGCGTCCGGACGTTCAGCGCTACATCGACGAGCAAGTGGCAGGCGGTCAGTTCAACCGTCCGGAGCTGGAGGCGGTGTTCGCCAATGTCGAACTCAAGCCCAATATCATCAAGATACTGGATAAGCCGTCCACCTCGCGGCCCTGGTATCAATTCCGCAATTCCTCGGTGGGGGAAAAGACCATCGCCGACGGCGTGGCGTTCTGGCGCGCCAACGCCGCCGCGCTGACGCGCGCCGAGCAGCAGTACGGCGTGGCGCCTGAGCTCATCGTCGCCATTCTGGGGGTGGAGTCCCATTACGGCCGCAACACCGGATCGTTCCGCCTGGTGGACGCCTTGTCCACCATCGGCTTCGATTACCCGCGCCGCGCGGAATTCTTCCGCAAGGAACTGACAGAGTTCCTGCTGCTGGCCAAGGAGGAGGGCAAGGATCCGCTGACGCTGAAGGGCTCTTACGCCGGCGCGATGGGCTGGCCGCAATTCATGCCGTCCAGCTTCCGAAAATGGGCGGTGGATTTCGACGGCAGCGGTCACCGCGACATCTGGAGCGATCCGGACGACGTGATCGGTAGCGTGGCCAATTACTTCCAGCGCCACGGCTGGCGCCACGGCGACGATGTCATCTTGCCGGCCAGCGTGCAGCCGGGGCCGCAGATTGATCAACTGATCGCCGACAAGTTCAATTTGCATTACACCGTGGGGGAGCTGAAGAAAATGGGCGTGACGCCGCAGTCGCCGGTGGCCGATGACGTGCCGGCGGTGCTGGTGCCGCTGGAAACGGCGCCGGGCGTGACCGAATACTGGCTGGGCCTCAACAACTTCTTCGTGATTACCCGCTACAACCGCAGCACGCTGTACGCCAAGGCGGTGCAGGAAATCGCGGATCAGCTGCGCCAACGCTACCTGGCGGGCCAGGCCGCCGCGCAGCCGTGACGCCGCGCGCCGCCCGCCGCGGCGGCGCGAAACCTGTCGCCACGCGCGTCAATTGCCATTAAAATCCGCCCCCATGAGCTATCAAGTCCTTGCCCGTAAGTGGCGTCCCAAGCGCTTTGCCGATTTGGTCGGCCAGGAGCACGTGGTGCGCGCCTTGACCAACGCCCTCAAAGAACAGCGCCTGCATCACGCTTATCTGCTGACGGGGACGCGCGGGGTGGGCAAGACCACCATCGCCCGGATTCTGGCCAAGAGCCTGAACTGCGAAACCGGCACTACCGCCGAACCCTGCGGCGAATGTTCGGCCTGTCGCCAGATCGACACTGGCCGCTTCGTCGATCTGCTGGAGATCGACGCCGCGTCCAATACCGGCATCGACAATATCCGCGAAGTGCTGGAAAACGCCCAGTACGCGCCGACGTCCGGCCGCTTCAAGGTCTATATCATCGACGAAGTGCACATGCTGTCCAAGAGCGCCTTCAACGCGATGCTGAAGACGCTGGAGGAGCCGCCGGCCCACGTCAAATTCATCCTGGCCACCACCGACCCGCAGAAAGTGCCGGTCACGGTGTTGAGCCGCTGTCTGCAGTTCTCCTTGCGCAATATGACGCCGCAGCAAGTGGCCGGCCATCTGGCCCATATGCTGGACGTGGAGGGCATCGCCTACGAGGCGCCGGCGCTGGCTTTGCTGGGCCGCGCGGCCTCCGGCTCCATGCGCGACGCGCAGTCGCTGCTGGACCAGGCCATCGCCTACGGTCTGGGCGAGGTGAAGGAAGACGGCGTGCGCGCGATGCTGGGCGCGGTGGACCGTCGTTACCTGTTCGCCTTGCTGCAGGCGCTGGCGGCCGGCGACGGCCCGCAGCTGATGGCCGAAGCCGACGGCCTGGCCGAGCGCGGCGTCAGCTTCGAAGGCGCGTTGAGCGAACTGGCGGTTTTGTTGCAGCAGTTGGCGCTGATGCAGACCGTGCCGCAGGCGATCGCTCAGGACGAGCCGGAGCGCGACGCCTTGCAGGCGCTGGCGGACGCCATCGCGCCGCAGGACGTGCAGCTGTATTACCAGATAGCTATCCATGGCCGCAAAGACTTGGCGCTGGCGCCGGATGAGCATGCCGGTTTCAGTATGACCCTGCTGCGCATGCTGGCCTTCCACCCGGCAAATGCCGGTGCCGAAGCCGCGCCGTCGCGACCTGCCGCCGTCGCGCCAACGCGTCCGCAACCGCCGCAAGCACAGCCGGCCCCGGCCGCGCCCGGGGGCATTTCGCCGGCCGCGCGCGCCTTGCAGGCCGCCGGTCTGAGTTCGCCGGCTCCGCGTCAGTCCGCGCCGCCGCCGGTACAGGAAAGCGCCCCGGCGGCGGAACCCGAACCCGAGCCTGCCGCGCCGGAAGCCAGGCCGGCTCCGCTGGCCGCGCAGCAAACCGCTCCCGCCCGCCCGGCCGCGCCGCCGGCCAGGCCGGAAGACGCGGACGACGAGGAAAGCGATAGCGACGGCGACGTCAGCCCCGACGATGTGCCCTGGGATCGGGGCGCCGCGGCGGACGAGGAGATGCCGTCCTATTTGCAGCAAGAGCCGGAGGAAGCGGTCGATTATCAGTTCGACGGCGACTGGCAGGCCTTGGTGACCGAATTGGGCGTCAAGCTGGGCGCGGCGCGCATGCTGGCCCATAATGCGGTATTGAAGGACTGGGGCCAGGATCGCCTGGCGCTGGCGGTGCCGGAGAGCTTCCGCCACATGACCAGCCGCGATTATCAGGACAAGCTCAAGCTGGCGTTGAGCGAACGTTTCGGCCGGCCGGTGGAGCTGGCGGTGACGGTAGAGGAACTGGGCCTGGAAACGCCGGCGATGAAAGATGCCCGCCATAGGCAGGAGCAGTTGAACATCGCGCGCGAGAATATGAAAAACGATCCGGTGGTGCAGCAAATGGTGCGCGAATTCGACGCGACGCTGCTCATCGAAACCATTCAACCCGTGAAGGAGTGAAACGATTATGTTTGGCAAAGGTGGCATCGCCGGCCTGATGAAGCAGGCCCAGCAAATGCAGGACAATATGAAAAAGGCGCAGGAAGAACTGGCCACGGTGGAAGTGGAAGGCCAGTCCGGCGCCGGCATGGTCAAGGTGGTGATGACCTGCTCGCACGACGTTAAGCGCGTCAGCCTGGACGACAGCCTGCTGGACGACGCCAAGGAAGACAAGGAAATGCTGGAAGACCTGATCGCCGCCGCGTTCAACGACGCGGTGCGCAAGGTGGAAGCCACCACCCAGGAAAAGATGTCCGGTTTTTCCGCCGGCCTGAATCTGCCGGCCGGCATGAAGCTGCCGTTCTGATCGCGCCGATTTCGGCATCCGGATGGCTCGGCGCGCGCCGGGCCATTTTTGCGTTGACCCCGATGCGCCGCTTCGCCCATTTCACCGTGCGCAGCCGGCTGAGCGTGGATGCCGACAGGGTGTGGGCGCACGCGACCAGCGCCGCCGGCGTCAACGACGAATTATGGCCCTGGCTCGGCATGCGCTTGCCGGGCAAGGCGCTGCCCGCCGGACTGAAGCCGCCGGCGCGCATCGGGCCTTGCTGGATTCTGTTGTTCGGCTTGTTGCCGGTGGAGTGTGACGACTTGGGGTTGACGCGTTTGGAGCCGGGGGCTTTCGACGAGCGTTCGACCATGCTGACTCAGCGGCGCTGGTTGCACCGGAGGCGGGTACGCGCCTTGTCCGATGGCTGCGAAGTGGTGGACCGCATCGGCTTCGCGCCGCGTGTGCCCTGGCTTTTGACACTGCATTACGGCATTTTCCGTCTGGTCTTTGCCTGGCGGCATGCGCGTTTGCGCCGCCGTTTTTACCGATTGTGAAAGCGATGAAGAACCCTCCCGCTCTAGACCATTTGATCTCCGCTCTGAAAGTGTTGCCGGGCGTCGGTCCCAAGACTGCCCAGCGCATGGCCTTCCATCTGCTGCAACGCGACAAGAAGGGCGCGGACAAGCTGGCGCGCGCGCTGGACCGCGCCTTGACCCAGCTGACCCACTGCGAGCGTTGCAATACCTTCAGCGAAACCCCTCTGTGCCCGATCTGCGCCGACGAGGAGCGCCGGCAGGATTTGCTGTGCGTGGTGGAGATGCCGGCGGATCTGCTGACGCTGGAGCAGGCCAAATGCTTCGACGGCTTGTATTTCGTGCTGATGGGCCGCATCTCGCCGCTGGACAATGTCGGCCCGCGAGACATCAATCTGGACAAGCTGCTGGTGAGGGCGGCGGACAGCGGAGTGCAGGAGGTGATCATCGCCACCAATTTCACCGCCGAGGGCGAGGTCACCGCGCATATGATCGCCGAACTGCTGAAGGAGCGTGGTTTGAATGTGACGCGCATCGCGCGCGGCATGCCGGTGGGCGGCGAGCTGGAATACGTCGATCTGGGCACCTTGGCGCAGGCAGTATATGAGCGTCGCGGCGTCGGTCAGTAAGAAGCTGCTTACAATCTGCTGCGCGTCGGCGATACGGCATTGAAAACCCCTTCGAAATGCTCATGTACCGTGTGTACACTCCGCTTTCTCCGCGGTTTTCGTCATGTTTCGCTCCTGCGGGCGAGACTTTGAGCGGCTTTGAAGGGCTAGCCCGGAGGGGCAAAAAAAGCAGGCCGGACTAGCCGGCCTGTAACAGAGGAACATCTGAATCAGCGGGAAGGCCTGCACGCATGCGTGCAGGCCTTCGCGTTTTAGGAGAGCGCCAGTTCGACGGCTTCCTGCACCGTCGGCTTGGCGGTCGGGGCGTTGAAACGGTCAGCCAGGAAGGGGGTCACGTCCAGCGGCGGCGTTTCGCCGCGCACCAGCGCGTCCAGCATCACGCCGGTGATGGCCGAGGTCAGAATGCCGGTGCGGAAGTGACCGCAGGCGTTCAGATAGCCGTCCACGCCCTGCATCGGCCCGAGGATGGGCAACTCGTCCGGAGAGCCGGGGCGCAAGCCGGCCCAGCAACGCTTGATGTTGATGTTCTTCATCTCCGGCAGGCAGCGGATCGCGCCTTTGACCAGGCCGGCGATTTCCGGGTAGGTGTTGCTGACGTCGAAGCCCTTGTCCTCCGTGGTGCTGCCGATCAGGATTTCGCCGTTGTCCTTCTGCGCGATATAGCAATCGCTCGTGGTGATGCAGCCGCGCAACAGCTTGGGCATCTTTTCCGACAGCACGATCTGGCCCTTGACCGGTTTGACCGGAATGTCGATGCCGGTCGCCCATTGGCTCAGCTCGGCGGCCCAGGATCCGGCCGCGTTGATCAGGGTGTGGCAGTGGAATTCGCCGGCTTCCAGCGTCCGAACGCCGGTGACGCGGGAGCCTTGCTTGAGCACGCCGGTGACATTGGTGTTGAAGAACACGTCGACGCCGTTCTGACGCGCCGCCTCGGTGTAGGCGTCGGTCAAGCGGAAGGGGCTGACCTGATGGTCGCACAGGAATTCCAGCGCGCCGGTGGCTTCGTGGCTGATGTAGGGCTCGTTTTCACGCAACTGAGCCTGGTCCACCCAGCGCACTTGGTCGGACAGGTGGGGAATCTGCGCGGCGATGTGTTCGGCGTAGAGTTGGTCTTCCTCGTCGTAGATCACGAACTTCAGACCGGTCTCCTCGAACTTGAAATCCATGCCGTGGTTTTCGATCAACTCCTGATGCAGGGCCGGATACAGTGCGTTGGAGGCCAGAGCGAAATTGAAGAAGGATTCGGGCAGGATGTGCGGTGTGCTGGCGTCCACGGCGATGGCGGCGCCGGCCGCCTCGCGCTTGTTTTTGGCCGAGGTCATGCGGAAGAAGATCACGCCGCAGCCCAGGCCCACCGATTCGCCGATCGCCCACAGGCCGCCGGCCGAGGCGCGCGAAGCGTTGCCGGGGCGCTTGGCGTCGATCAGCGCGATTTTCAGGTCTTTGCGTTTGGACAGCTGGTAGGCGCAAGAGGCGCCGATCACGCCGCCGCCGGCAATCACGATGTCGTATTGTCTGCTCATGGTCAGGCCTCTTCGGTTTCGGTTTGGAAGGCGGAGAACGGCAAGGGGTCCAGCGGGAAGCGCGGTCGGATCCAGCCCACGTCCGCCTTGCCGGTGTGTTCGCGCAGGCGGTCGCTGCAATAGCCGACGCACATCTTGCCCTGGCAATCGCCCATGCTGACGCGGGTGCGCATCTTTAGGCTGATCAAGTCCTGCACGCCTTGTTCCAGCGCGGAGTCGATATCCTTGCGCAGGGCGTTCTCGCAGCGGCAGATCACCGTGTCTTCCCGCGGCAGCGTCAGCTGCCCGCTGCCGCGCTGAGTAAAGCTGTCGATGCCCACGCGGAAGCGCAGCACCGCCTTCAACTCCGTCAGATAGCGCTGGCGGTTTTTCTCGGCCAGTTCGGCGCTGATTGCGCCGCGTTGCTTGAGCATGGACTGGGCGGCGATGCGGCCGCTCAGCATGGCGGCTTCGCCGCCGCGCAGGCCGCCGATGTCGCCGGCCAGGTGGATGTGGGCTTCGCTGCTTTGCTGCCAGCCGTTGATTTCCGGCTTGAGAAAGCCGTCGGCGTCGTAAGCGTGGCGCAGGCCCATTTGCTGCGTCAGCTGGGTGCGCGGAATGAAGCCGTAGCCCACCGCCAGGGTTTCCGTGGCCAGGCTGACCGCGCGGTTCAGGTCCGGCGTCCAGTTGTCGTCGTAAGGCGCGACGGTTATTTCCTGCACCTCTTGCTGGCCGCTTGCTTCCACGATGCCCCAGCCGTAGTGCAGCGGCACGCCATGGCGCTTCAGGTAGGCCAGCATGCTCAGACCGTCCAGAAACAGCTGCGGCTTGTTCAGCATGGCCAGGGTTTCCTTGGCGATGCGGCCGAAGGAACTGGCTTCGTAGACGCCCTGAACGTCGGCGCCGGCGCGGTGCAGTTGACAGGCCACCAGCGGCAGCAGGGGACCGGTGCCGACGATGGTGGTGCGGCCCAGCGGCTTGACCACGCCGCTCTTGATCTGCAATTGCAGGCCGCCCAGCATGATCACGCCGGGCAGGGTCCAGCCGGGGAAGGGCACGCTGCGTTCGTGGCAGCCGGCGGACAGCAGCAATTGTTCAAAGTCGATCTTTTCGACTTTTTCCTGTTCATTCAGCGCGTACAGCCACTGGCCGGCTTCGCCGCCGACGACGCGGGTGTTCAGCTTGACTTCCACCGCATGGCTGACCTTGGCGAACTCCGCGTGCAGAGCCTGCATGGCGTCGCGATAGCGTTCGCCCAGGTAATCCAGAGTCACGCCCTGGCGCAAGGGGCCGCGATAAACCACGCCGCCCAGGCGCGAGGCCTCGTCCAAAAGGGTGCAGGGCTGGCCATGGTTGACCAACTCGATGGCGGCGGCCATGCCGGCGGGGCCTCCACCGACGATGATGGGGCGCGTGCTCATTGCAGGCCCTCCAGTTCGATGCGATTGGCCGCGGTCTCTACGGTCATGCCGGCTTGCACCACCGTCTGGCAGGCGCGGCGCTTGTAGCGGCCGTCGATGCGCACCAGGCAGCAGTGGCATACCCCCATGCCGCAGTAGGAACCCATGGTTTGCTGGCTGTCGTTGCGGCTGACGCGGCGCAAGCCAACGGCGTTGAGCACGCTGAGCACGGTCTCGCCCTGCGCGGCGACGACGGTGTTGCCATTGATGTTGATGGCGATTTGATCTTCATTCAATTTCTGAATGTCATATTTTCTGTCTAAATTTGGCATCGAAATAGCTCGTTCTGGTTCTGCTGACACGAAAGAGGTGCCGGAGAGAGGGCAGTCTTTTCCGGCTGTGAGCGATTTTGTCTCGTCTGATTTTGGTCAGACAATCAGACTGGGCGGTGGATGCCGTAGTCTAATTATGATGAATCGCTTTTTAATTGTCGCAAGCATTGTTATCGCATTGTATGGGTACAGGCAATGTACAGATTGCTGTGATCAGATGTGTACAGATTGGCGGGTGCGGCAGGGGCTTGGTGGGCGATGGCTTGCTGTTTGTTTTTGAAAAACAATGGATTGCTTGTGTTTTGCACGCGACTAGACCGTTGGAATAATGTATTTTTCTGTTATTTTAATGCGTATAGCATTTTCAAAACTGTGCATTATTTGATTATGATCAAATGGCTACAGGGTTGATGTCATCATCATTATTTTAGCTATTGGATATAGTGTGTCTAAAGACTTTTCTGTTTGAAACCAAGCGCTTGTCGCGTTTGGCTGGGCGGGGTTCAGGCCGGTTTGCGCGCGCCGCGTCCGGTTTCGCTCTGGTGCTCCTGATGCCAGGCCTCCAGAGCCTCTTCCGCGTTCAGAATGTGTTGCCGCAAGAAGGCGGCGGCGCTGATTGCGTCCTTGCGGCGGCACAGTTCGAGCATTTCGCTGTGTTCGCGGTGGGCGCGGTCGCTGAAATTGGTCAGCAGAATCTGCATTCGCGTGTAGCGATCAGTGCGATTGTGAAGCTGCTCTATCAGCGCCAGGGTTTGCGGCCGGTTGGCCGCCTGATACAGCGCCAGGTGGAAGCGTGAATTCAGAATGCCCCAGGCGCCGACATCCCGTTGGCGCAGCGCCTCTTCGAATTGCGTCAGCAGCGCGCCGGCCGCGTCCAGGTCCGCCTGGGTTTGCCGCGGCACGGCCTCTAGCAACATATCGCATTCCAGCAGCACTCTCACCCGCAGCAATTCCATCACTTCCGGCAGCGACAGTTGGGCGATCACCGCGCCGCGCCGCTCGGTAATCGCCACCAATCCCTCTGCCTCCAGTTGGCGCAGCGCCTCGCGCAAGGGAACCCGGCTGACGCCCAATTCCTTGGACAGCGCTTCCTGGCGCAGTTGAGTGCCGGCAGGCCATTCTCCCAGCAAGATGCGCTGTCGCAGCGTGTCGGTCGTGGTGGCGGTGAGGGTTTGGCGCGGGGCGGTGGTTCGAGGCATGGTGGTGTCGACGGTTGGGATTCTCAAATTATCACAGGCGCGGGGTGGGCCGGCAATGGTCAAGGCAACGGTGGCTTGACTGCGGCCGGCTTTGATCTTTGTAGGTGCTGTTTACGGATCAGGCTTTAATTTTGTATTCAATTATCGATGGGTTTTTCGTTGTTTTCACAAGTTGATTTGGCGTTAAATATGTTGCAATGCAAGGTGATCAAAAAACAACAAGCAATAACTAGTTGATTTTATTGTGTAAAAAATTAATTTTGATGTAAATCAATGCTTTCTCATCGCTGTCTCCTTTCCATTTCATGTTGGCAAAATTGTATTCAAAAAATGATGGAGTTAGAGTGGCCCCATCACAAGCGAGGAGCAAGAACATGGCGGTGCGCGAATTCGAATGTCTCGATGGCCATACCTGCGGCAACCCCGTGAGGCTGGTGGTGAATGGTGGCCCGCAGCTGGAAGGAGAGACGCAGGCGGAGCGGCGTTTGGACTTCATTCGCCGCTATGACTGGATACGCACCGGCTTGATGTTCGAGCCGCGCGGCCATGCGCAGATGTCCGGCGCCTTCCTGTATCCGTCGACGCGGGAGGATTGCGACATCGCAGTGCTCTACATCGAGACCAGCGGCTGTCTGCCGATGTGCGGCCACGGCACCATAGGCGTGGTCACCATGGCGCTGGAGCACGGGCTGGTGACGCCGGCCGAGCCCGGCGTGTTGAACCTGGATACGCCGGCGGGCAAGGTGGCGGCGCAATATCGGATGGAGGGCGGCAAGGTTGCCGCGGTAACGCTGACCAATGTGCCGTCTTTTCTCTATCTGCGCGATGTGGAGGTTGAAGTGTCGGCGCTGGGGCGTTTGCGGGTGGACATCGCCTACGGCGGCAACTTTTATCCCATCGTCGAGGCGCAGCCGGGCTATCGCGACATGGCGGATTATTCGCCGGCGCAATTGGTGGCGATGGGACGTGAGCTGCGCGAATACCTGAACCGGCATTACGACATCGTTCACCCCTTGGACCCGAATATCAGCGGCGTCCGTCATTGCCAGTGGACCGGGGCGGCCAAGAACGCCGGCTCCAGCGCGGCCAACGCGGTGCTGTACGGCGAGTCGGCGCTGGACCGCTCTCCATGCGGCACCGGCACTTCGGCGCGGCTGGCGCAGCGCCATGCGCGCGGCCTGCTCGCCGTCGGCGAGAGTTTCGTCCACGAGAGCCTGATCGGCAGCCAGTTCGTCGGCCGCGTGCTGGCTGAGACTCAGGTTGGCGATTACCCGGCAATCGTGCCCTCGGTGCAGGGCTGGGCGCGCTTCACCGCTTACAACCGCATCCTGCTGGACGACGCCGATCCCTATGTTCACGGTTTCGAGGTGGCCTGAGCATGAGCGAGCGAATCATTGTCGTCGGCGCCGGCATCGTGGGCATCGCCACGGCGCTGCAATTGCGGCTGGCCGGCCTGGAGGTGTTGTTGCTGGACCGCGGCGAGCCGGCGCGGGAAACCAGCTACGGCAACGCCGGCGCGCTGGCGGTCAGCGATGTGATCCCGCTGGCCGAGCCCGGCGTCTGGCGGCGACTGCCCGGCTGGCTGCTGGATCCGCTGGGGCCGCTGGCGGTGCGTTGGCGTTATCTGCCGACGCTGGCGCCGTGGTTGGCGCGCTTCGCATTGGCCAGCCGGCCGGCGCGGGTGGCTTCGCTGACCCGAGCGCTGGCGGCCTTGTTGAACCGAGCCGCCGCCGACTACGCGCCGCTGGTGGCGCGGGCCGGGCTGGGCGGCATGTGGCGGCGGCACGGCGCGCTGACCTTGTACCGCGACGCGGCCGAGCTTGAACAGGCCTTGCCGGCCTGGCGGCGCAAGGCCGAGCACGGCGTGGCCTGGCAGGCGCTGGATCAGGCGGCCGCTCAGGATTGCGAGCCGTCGCTGCGGGATGGATGGGCGCGCGCGGTCAAGGTGGCGGCCTGGTCCCATGTCGACGACCCTTATCTGTTCAGCCGCGGCCTGCTCGATGCCTTCGTCGCCGCCGGCGGCGTCTTCGAACAAGCGGAAGCGGCCGCCTTGAGCGAGCGCGGCGGCAAGGTGGACGGCGTGGTCTGTGCCGACGGCCGCACGCTGGCTGCCGGGCAGGTGATCGTCGCCGCCGGCATTTGGAGCGACCGCTTCACCCGCCAGTGCCGTTACCGGGTGCCGCTGGAAAGCGAGCGAGGCTATCACGTCAACCTGCCCAAGGCCGGGGTGGATTTGCGCCATTTCATTCAGTGCGCCAGCGAAAGTTTCGTGATTCTGCCGCTGGCCGACGGCGGCCTGCGGCTGGCCGGCACCGTGGAACTGGCTCACCGCGACGCGGCGCCGGACTGGCGGCGCGCCGAGATCCTGCTGGACAAGGCGCGGCGCATCGTCGGCGAATTCTCCACCGAAGGCATGACGTTGTGGATGGGCAACCGGCCGTCGCTGCCGGACACCGTGCCGGTGATCGGCCCGGCGCCGGATCGCCAGGGCCTGTATTTCGCCTTCGGTCACGGCCATCTGGGCCTGACGCTGGCCGCCACCACCGGCGCATTGCTGCGCGACATGGTGTTGCAGCGGCCGGCCAGTCTGGATTTGCATCCTTACCGCTTGGCGCGTTTTTAGCGCCGCGGCCGCGCCGGCTGCTGAGAGCCGCCGGCCGCCCACCCATCCGCAGAGGAGAGACGCCATGCAGCAAACATCGCCGCGCTTGCCGAGCGCGATCCAGGTTGTCGCGGTGATGGCCGGTTTCATCGCCATCATGTTCCTGTTCCTTAACGTGCTGGATCTGCCCATCCAACTGGCGCTGTTCAGCAGCTGGTTTCTGGTGATTGGCCTGGGCGTGTGGCTGGGCCGCAGTTACGACGATATGCAGCAGGGGCTGATCCAGGGCATCCACAACGGCATGGTGGCGGTGCTGGTGTTGATCACCGTGGGCGCGTTGATCGGCGCCTGGATCGCCGGCGGCGTGGTGCCGGCCATCATCTACTACGGCCTGGCCATCATGAGCCCGCAGATATTTCTGGGCGCGGCCTTCGTCATCTGCATGCTGACCTCGCTGGCCACCGGCACCTCCTTCGGCACCGCCGGCACGGCCGGCATCGCGATGATGGGCATAGGCTATAGCTTCGGCATGCCTTTGCCCTTGGTGGCCGGCGCGGTGATTTCCGGCGCTTACGTCGGGGACAAGATGTCGCCGCTGTCGGACACCACGGTGATGACCGCCTCGTTGTGCAAGGTGGATCTGATTGACCATATCCGTTCAATGATGTGGGTCAGCGCGCCGGCCACGTTGTTGACCGCTTTGTTGTTCCTCGGCGTCGGCTTCTTTTATGCGGACGCCGGCCTGGACACCAGCCGCGCAGATCAGGCGATGCAGGCGCTGACCTCGCACTTCGTCATCAACGGTTGGCTGCTGCTGCCCGCGGCGGCGGTGATCGGGATGCTGGCGATGCGGTTGCCGTCCATTCCTGTGATCACGGCCGGCGCGGTCATGGGCATAGTCTGCGCCTGGTGGGCGCAGGACATGCCCTTGCTGGACGCGGTGCGCACCGCGTATTTCGGCAACCGCACCGCGTCCGACGTGGAGTTTCTCAATACCTTGCTCAATCGTGGCGGCATCGAATCCATGCTCAGCGTGATCGCGCTGATCCTGTTCGCCCTGGGCCTTGGCGGCTTGATGGAGCGCGCCGGCATTCTGGAGGTGATCAGCGCCAATTTTCTGCGCTGGGCCAACAATCCGGGCCGGCTGACCGTCTCCACGCTGCTGGGCGGTTTCTTCGGCAATTTCTTCGGCGGCGCCGCCTATGTGTCGCTGATCACCGCCAGCACCATCACCGAGCGCAATTACGATCTGCAGGGCATTGAGCGCAGGGTGTTGTCGCGCAATGTCGAGGCCGGCGGCACGGTGACCGCGCCCATGGTGCCGTGGAGCGACGGCGGCGTGTTCATGGCGGCGACGCTGGGCGTGTCCACGCTGCAGTATCTGCCCTTTCTTTGGTACCACCTGCTGGTGATCGCCATCAGCGTGTTCTATGGCTACGCCGACATTGCGATCTGGCGCACCCGTTCCGCCGCCGCGACGCCGGTTTGAGCCGCGCGGCTTCCGTCCACCCTCAAGCACAAAGGAAACACCCTATGCAACAACAAGGCATTCTGGTCCCCATCGTCACGCCGTTCGACCGCGACGGCCGTCTGGATTTGGCGGCGCTGCGGCAGCTGGTCGAGCGCTTCATTGAACAAGGCGTCGCCGGCGTCGTCGCCTGCGGCACCACCGGCGAATACTACGCCTTGGACGAAGGCGAGCGCAGACAAGTGCTGGAGTGCGTGGCCAAGACGGGCAAGGGCCGCTTGCGCTTGATCGCCGGCGCCAATGATCTGTCCACCCACGGCGCGATAGCGCGCGCCCGCCAGGCGGCGGAGCTGGGCTACGAGGCGCTGATGCTGGCGCCGCCGGCCTATAGCCTGCCGGATCAGGACGGCATCGTCGCTCACTTCAAGGCGGTGGCCGCCGCCAGCGCGCTGCCCATCATTCTCTACAACTTCCCGGCCCGCGCCGGCGTATCCATCGACGTCGCCAGCGTGATCGAGTTGAGCCGCGTTCCCAATATCGTCGGCATCAAGGAAAGCAGCGGCGATTTCAGCCGCGCGCTGGCGCTGATTCAGGCGCGGCTGCCGGATTTCGAAGTGATCTGCGGTTGCGACGATCAGGCGGCGGATTTCCTGTTTTGGGGCGTGCGCAGCTGGATCAGCGGCGCGGCCAATGTCTTCCCCGGCGAGCAGGTGGCGATGCTGAACGCCGCCAAGGCCGAAGACTGGGCGCGAGTGCGCGCGCTGATGGCGGCGATGTATCCGGCGATCCAGGCGATGGAGTCCGGCGGCTACAACCAGAAGGCCAAGCTGGGCGTGCGCCGCCACGGCGTCGAAGCCGGCGATGTGCGCCTGCCCTTGCTGCCTTTGCCGGGGGCGGAAGCCAAGGCTTTTCTCGACGCGCTGGCCGCGTTCGATCGTTAACGGGAGACTGAGATGCCATTAAGCAAGGAAACGGTATTCGAGCAGGCCCGCGCCGGGCAATTGTGGGCCGGCTTGCTGATCCCCGGACATGAGGGCAGGGGAGCGCGGCTGGACAATATGACGCCGATGGACAACAGCCTGATCGGCCATGTCGCCGCCGGCGACGCCGCCGACGTCGACGCCGCGGTGGCGGCGGCGCGCGCTTGCTTCGAGTCCGGCGAATGGTCGCGTCGGCCGCCGGCCGAGCGCAAGCAGGCGATGCAACGGTGGGTGGCGCTTTTGCGCGAACACGTGGAGGAACTGGCGGCGCTGGACTGCATCGACGCCGGCAAGCCGATCACCGAATGCCTGAACACCGATCTGCCGGCCACGCTGGACACCTTCGCCTGGTACGCGGAGGCGATAGACAAGTGCTACGGCAAGGTGGCGCCCACAGGGCCGGAAGCGTTGGGTTTTATCGTCAAGGAGCCGATAGGCGTGGTGGGCGCGGTGCTGCCGTGGAACTTCCCGGCGCAAATGTACGCGTGGAAAGTGGCTCCGGCGCTGGCCGCCGGCAATTCAGTGGTGGTGAAGCCGGCCAAGCAGACCTCGCTCAGCGCCTATCGCATCACCCAGCTGGCGCATCAGGCCGGCATTCCCGCCGCGGCGCTGACCCTGGTCACCGGCTCCGGCCAGGCGGTGGGCGAGGCGCTGGGACGGCATCCGGACGTGGACATGGTGTCCTTCACCGGCTCCACCGAAGTGGGCCGCTTGTTCCTGCAATACGCCGCCGAGAGCAATCTGAAGGAAGTGGTGCTGGAGCTGGGCGGCAAGAGCCCGCAGCTGGTGTTCGAGGACGCCGAGCTGGATGACATCGTCGACGACGTGTTGGCCGCGGCCTTCTGGAATATGAGCGAGAACTGCAGCTGCGGCTCGCGCTTGATCGTCGCCGCCGGGGTCAAGGACGCCTTGCTGGAGAAGCTCAAGCGGCGGCTGGCCGGATGGAAGCTGGGCCTGCCCACCGATCCGACAGTGCAGGTGGGCCCGCTGGTGGAACAAGCCCATTTCGAGCGGGTGAAAGCCTATCTGGAAGCGGCCAAGGCCGAGGGCGCGCGGCTGGTCCACGGCGGCCGCATCCACGCCGAGTTGGGCAGCGGCTGGTATATCGAGCCCACCATCTTCGATCAGGTCAGCGCCAAGATGCGTATTTTCCAAGAGGAAATCTTCGGCCCTATCCTGGCGGTGAGCACCTTCGACAGCGAGGAAGAAGCGGTGCGCCTGGCCAATGACAGCGTCTACGGTCTGGCCGCCTCTCTGTACACCCGCGATGTCAAGCGCGCCCAGCGCGTCGCCGCCGCGCTGCGCGCCGGCACGGTGTCGGTCAACGGCTTTTCCGAAGGCGACATCACCACGCCTTTCGGCGGTTTCAAGCAGTCCGGCTTCGGCGGCCGCGACAAAGGCCTGGAAGCGCTGGAGCAATATCAACAGACCAAGACCATCTGGTACGTGAACTAGAGTCAGGCCCGGCGTCGCCAACGCGGCGCCGGGCTGTCTTCGGCAGCACCCATGTCAAAACAAAGGAGAGACGAGATGAAACCCATTATCCCCTTGCGGGCGGCGCTCGCCGGCGCCGCGTTGCTGATAGGCGCCTGGCCGGCCGCCGCCGAAACTCTGGTCAAGATCGGCTTCGCCTCGCCCTTGTCCGGCCCGCAGGCGCATTACGGCAAGGACAATGAAAACGCCGCTCGGCTGGCGGTGGACGAATTGAACGCGCGCAAGCTGCAGGTCGGCGGCCAGTCGGTGCGCTTCCAGCTGTTGGCGGAGGACGATCAAGCCGATCCGCGCATCGGCACTCAGGTGGCCCAGCGCTTCGTCGACTCCGGCGTCAAGGCGGTGCTCGGCCATTTCAACTCCGGGGTGTCGATCCCGGCGGCGCGCATCTACGCCGCCGCCGGCGTTCCGCAGTTGTCGGTGTCCACCAACCCGGCTTATACCCGGCAGGGCTACCGCACCGCCTTCCGGCTGGTGGGCAGCGACAGCCAGGTGGGGGCGGCGTTGGGCCGCTTCGCGGTGCAGACGCTGAAGGCGGCCAGCATCGTGGTGATAGACGACCGCACCGCCTACGGTCAGGGCATCGCCGACGAGTTCGCCAAGGCGGTGCAGGCCAGCGGCGGCAAGATCGCTCGCCGAGAGTACACCAACGACAAGGCCAGTGATTTCTCCGCCATTCTGACCGCGGTCAAGCCCTTGCGGCCCCAGGTGATCTTTTACGGCGGGGCCGACGCCCAGGCCGCGCCCATGGCCAAGCAGATGAAACGGTTGGGCCTGGACGCCAGGCTGTTGGGCGGCGACATGTTGCAGACGCCTACCTTCCTCAGCCTGGCCGGCGACAGCGCGGGCGGCCACTTCGCCGGCATTCCCGGCGGCCAGTTGAACGACAGGCCAGCGGGCAAGGCTTTCCGCCAGCGTTATCAGGCGCGTTTCAAACAGGATGTGGTGCGGCTGGGTCCGCAGTTCTACGACGGCATGATGATGGTGGCCGCCGCGATGCAGCAAGCGGGCTCGGTGGAGCCGGCGCGCTTCATGCCGGTCTTGGCCAAGCTCAGCTACGCCGGGGTCAGCACCGATTTTTCCTTCGACGCCAAAGGCGATCTCAACAAGGCGGCGGTGACGATTTCCGAGGTCAAGAACGGCCAGTGGACGACAAGAGCGGTGATGCAGTGAAAGGAGGTTTGAATGATGCGGTATTCCCAAGGGCAGTTGGACGAATGGTTGAGCTTCGCTCGGGAACTGGTGGCGGACAGCCGCGCTTTGCTTGCTTCCCGTTCTGAGTGGAGTTCGCAGTTCAAACCGGACCGCACCCTGGTGACCCAGCTGGATCTGGAGATTGAGCAAAAGCTGCGCGAGCGCATCCTGCTGCGCTATCCGAGCCACGGGGTGCTGGGCGAGGAGTTCGGCGCGCGGGAGCTAGACGCGGAATGGTTGTGGGTGTTGGACCCTATCGACGGCACCGCCTCCTTCATGGCCGGCATGCCGGTCTACGGCACGTTGATCGCGCTCTTGCATCAAGGCGTGCCGGTGCTGGGCGTGATAGATCAGCCGGCCACCGACGATTGCTGGATCGGGCGTCGGGGATTGCCCACCTTATTGTTTACGCGCGACGGAGCCCGCGAATGCCGCACCCGCGGCAGCGCCAGCCTGGAGCGGGCTTTCGTCTCGGTCAGCAGCCCGGATTTTTTTCTGCCGGAGGAAAGGCCGGTATGGCAGGGCTTTTGCGAGCGCACGGGCTGGCGGGTCTACGGCGGCGCTTGTCGCAGCTACGGCCTGCTGGCCTCCGGGCGTACCGATCTGGCGTTGGACGCCGGCCTCAAGCTCTACGACTACGCGGCGATGCGGCCCATTATCGAAGGCGCCGGCGGCGTGATCAGCGACTGGGAGGGCAGGGCGATCACATTGGACAGCGGCAGCCGGGTGTTGGCGGCGGGCGACCCGGCCCGCCATCGCGAGGCGCTGGAGTTGATTCAGCGCCTGGGTTGAGGCAAGGCGCGCGGAGACGCGCCAGTAACAACAGCGCCGCCGTCGCAGCGGCGCGGACAGAGGAGAACGCACATGTCCCTGAGAACATGGCTGAGCTGGCTGCGCGCGCAGCCGGAAGCGCCGGTAGACAAGAGCCAGGAAGAAATCAACGCCAGCTACCGCCATTGGCGGCTCCACATCATGCTGGGCTTGTACGCCGGTTATGCCGTTTACTATTTCACCCGCCGCAGTTTCAATTCCATCATGCCGGCGATGCTGGACGACCTGGGCTGGGAACGGGCCGCCGGCGGCGCCATCCTGTCGATGTTCTACATTGTTTACGGCGTGTCGCGTTTCGTGTCCGGCATGGTGAGCGACTTCGCCAATCCGCGTTACTTCATGGGCTTGGGGCTGATCGCCACCGGCATCGTCAACATCCTGTTCGGCTTCAGCAGCAGCCTGCTGGCCTTCACCGCGCTGTGGACGCTGAACGCTTTCTTTCAGGGCTGGGGCTGGCCGCCGTGCGCCAAGCTGATGACGGCCTGGTACTCGCGCAACGAGCGCGGTTTCTGGTGGGCGATTTGCAATACCTCGCACAATGTCGGCGGAGCCTTGATCCCGCTGCTGGCGGGCGCCTTGGCGATGGGGTACGGCTGGCGCTACGGCATGATTGTACCGGGCCTGATCGGCATCGCCGTCGGTCTGGTGCTGTGCGTCCGTTTGCGCGATCGGCCGTCGTCCATGGGTTTGCCGACGGTGGGCGTCTGGCGGGGAGACGAGCTGGAGCTGGAGCAGGAAAAGAACAGCGCCAAGCTGCCGATGGCGCAGGTGCTGCGGCGTTATGTGTTCGGCAACCGCTTCATCTGGCTGCTGGCCGCGTCTTATCTGTTCGTCTATGTGGTGCGCATCGGCATTAACGACTGGGGCAACAAGTATCTGCAGGAGCAGCATGGCTACGCGTTGCTGAAGGCCAACTCAGCGATTTTCTGGCTGGAGGTGGGGGGCTTCATCGGCACCATTGTCGCAGGCTGGGGATCGGATCGTTTTTTCCGCGGCAACCGGGTGCCGATGAACATCATCTTCACGCTGGGCATCTTGCTGTCGGTGCTGCTGCTGTGGACATTGAGCGTCGATCACTACTTATTGATCGCCGGCAGCTTCTTCTTCATCGGCTTCTTTATTTTTGGGCCGCAAATGCTGATCGGCATGGCGGCGGCCGAAGCCGCGCACAAGGAGTCGGCGGGCGCCGCCACCGGCTTTGTCGGCGTGTTCGGCTATTTGGGCGCGGCCTTGTCCGGCTATCCCTTGGCCAAGGTGACCGATGCCTGGGGCTGGGACGGGTTTTTCCTCGCCCTGTCCATCACCACCTTGTTGTCCGCCGTCTTGCTGCTGCCCCTGCTGGGGCAGCGCAAGCGGTTGGAGCCGGCCCGTGGCCGGGCCTGAGGAGACTTAGCGGACGTTGGCCGGGCTGAGCAGCTCGGCCAGCAGGGGGACGCCGGAACGGTGTTGCAGCGGATCGAAGAAGCTGAAGTTCAGCCGCATCGCGTTGCCGGTGTCCTGGCCCGGGGTGTGGAACATCTGGGACGGCGCGAAGTGCAGCCCTTGTTGCATCGCCATCGGCAGCAAGCGGCGACAGTCGACGCCCGGCGGCAGCTCCACCCACAGGAAGTAACCGCCTTGCGGCCGCGCCATCCGGCAGTCGGCGGGGAAGTGAGCGGCGATCTGCTGTTGCAGCGCGGCCAGATTGTTTTGCAGGCGCTGGCGCAGCAGGCTGAGCATGTCCTCGTGATGGCCGCCGGCCAGCAGCCGGGCCAGCGCCATCTGGCTGGGCAGCGGCGTGGCCAGCGAACTGCATAGCTTGAGGCCCAGAATGCTGTCGCGGAAACGTCCGGCGGCGATCCAGCCCACGCGATAGCCGGGGGCCAGCGATTTGCTGAAGGAGGAACAGTGCAGCACGCTGCCGCGCTGATCGAAAGCCTTGAGCGGCAGCGGCGCGCCTTCGCCGAAGTACAGCTCGCGATAGGTGTCGTCCTCGATGATGGGCACGCGGTGGCGTTCCGCCAGCGCCAGCAGCGCGGCTTTTTGCGAATCGCTCATCACCTGGCCGGTGGGGTGCTGGAAATTGGGCATGGCGATGATGCCGGCCGGCTGGTGCTGGATCAGCAGCGCTTCCAGCCGCTCCAGGTCCAGCGGCTGCCCCGGCGGGCAGTTGAAGCCGACGGCGCGCAGTTCCAGGTGTTCCAATTGCTCGAAGATGGGCGGGAAGGCCGGGGTGATCACCAGCATGCAGTCGCTGCCGCTGAGACGGGCCACCGAGCGGATCGCCAGGTTCAGCGCCTCCATGCCGCCGCAGGTGATCAGCATTTCCTCGCCGTCCAGCTCCACGCCCTGGGCCAGGTAGCGCAGCGCCAGTTCTCGGCGCAAGCCTTCGTAGCCTTCGCTGTCGGTGCTGGACAGCGCGTAGCGGTAATCGCTGAGCGCGCGGGTCAGCGCGCGGGTCAGCGGCGTGGTGTTGATCAGCACCGGGTTCATGAACGGGCAGCCCCATGGCATGGGCAGCGCCATGGTCAGGTGCTCGGCGCGGAACTCCCCGGGGTGGTCCGGGAGCGGCGGCGCTTGGCGCAGCGACAGCGAAGACAGGCCCAGCACCCTGAAGCCGGAGCGGGGAAGGGATTCGATCAGGCCTTGTTTTTCCAACTCGGCGTAGGCGCGTTGGGCGGTGGTGATGCTGACCTTGTGGTCCAGGCACAGTTTACGCAGCGAGGGCATGCGATCGCCGGGGCGCAGATGGCCTTGCTCGATGGCATGGCGAAAGCGCTGGCTCAGTTGACTGGTCTTGCTCATTGTATTCCTGGCGGTTGGACCGCGGCGGCGTTGCGCCGCGGCTTGACTCCTGATGGACTGCCTAGGATCGCCGACGTTTGCTTGGCGCGGAAAAATGTCGGCGGATCCTAGATTCATTCGCCGATGAAGCTGGATTTTTCCCTGATCATACTACCGTCATGGCTCAGCGAGCTGACCACAAAGTAGATGTCGTGCGCGCCACGGGTGGCGTGCTCGGGTTCGGCCTGTACCCGCACGGTGACGGTCTCGGTTTGGGTGGGCGCGACTTCGACCACCTGTCCGGGCTTGTCCAGCCTCAGGCTGGGCAGGCCTTCCACTTGGATCTTGAAGCGCTGTGCCTGTTCGCTGGTGTTGATCAGCTTCAGGTTGTAGCTGTTTTCCAGCAGGCCGTCGTCGGTGGCGCGCACCAGGACGGCGCGGTCGCGCAGCACATCCACTTTGAACGGTTTTTTCAGGATTAGCGCGGTGGTGGACAGGGCGATGATGCCGGCCAGCAGGCTGGAGTACACGATGACCCGCGGACGATGGCTGCTGCTGGGGCGGTTTGGCTTACCGGCGGCTTCCAGCGCGGCGGCGCTGGTATAGCTGATCAGCCCGCGCGGCGCATGGATCTTGTCCATCACCTGGTCGCAGGCGTCGATACAGGCGGCGCAACCTATGCACTCGTATTGCAGGCCGTTGCGGATGTCGATGCCGGTGGGGCAAACCTGTACGCAGATGCCGCAATCGATGCAGCTGCCGCGCGCCTTGTCCGCGGCCTGCTTGCTTTTGCCGCGCGGTTCGCCGCGGCGGTTGTCGTAGGAGATGATCAGCGTGTCGTTGTCGAACATCGCGCCCTGGAAGCGGGCGTACGGGCACATGTGCAGGCAGACTTTCTCGCGCAGCACGCCGGCCAGCAGCCAGGTGAAGCCGCCGTAGAACAGGATCCAGAAGCTTTCCCACGGGCCGTAGGCCAGGCTGGGCGCGGCGGCGGCCAGTTCGCGCACCGGGGTGAAGTAGCCCACCAGGGTGAAGCCGGTGATCAGCGAGAACAAGCCCATCAGCCCGTGCGACAGCGTTTTGCGCGTGAACTTGTTCACGCTCATCGGCGCCGCGTCCAGTTTGCGGCGCGCGTTGTGGTCGCCTAGCGTCAGCCGTTCTATCCACAACATGATCTGGGTGTAGACTGTCTGAGGGCAGCTGTAACCGCACCAAAGCCGTCCCGCCAGCGCGGTCCACAGGAACAGGCCCAGCGCGCAGATCACCAGCAAGGCGGCGAAAAAGATGAAATCCTGCGGCCAGAAAGTGAGGCCGAAAATCAGGAAACGGTGTTGTTCCAGGTCCAGATGCACAGCCTGCCTGCCGTTCCACTGCAACCAGGGCAGGCCGAAGAACGCCAGTTGGGTGGCGAGAACCATGAACACCCGAACATTGTTGAAGCGGCCGGTGGTCAGGCGCGGATAGATTTTGATGGGGACGGCTTGCTGGCTAGACATGGCAAAATGACCATTGGATGAAAACCCCTTATTAGTACTGCTTGGGATCGGTACAAACAATGAACAGTTGTCTTTGAAAATGTGTATACAGGGCTGTCTGTCTATATACAGATAAGGGGTGAGGCTTGACCGGGATATGGAGAAACTTCAAGTGAAAACAATGAGTTTTCCGTGCATGAAACGGGTGCGTCCTCTGGCTGATCCCGCTTCATGCTGTATTGGATGCTTGAGGCTGTGCTGATGGCCTCCACACAATAATCCTGCCGAGTTTGTGGGTTTTACGGGATTTTATCTGGCAAGCTGCGGGAAAAGCCGATAAATCCCATCCACGATGATTTCCACCGACACCGCCGCCAGCAGCATGCCCATCACCCGGTTGACGATGTTGATGCCGGTTTGCCCCAGCAGGCGCGACAGCGGAGAGGCCAGCACCAGCGCGCCGTAGCAGGTGATGGCCACCAGCAAACTGCTTACCAAAAGGTAAATCACCTGTACCCATGACGACGCCGTGGTCGCATAGATGATCACGGTGGAGATGGTGCCAGGCCCGGTCATCAGCGGAATCGCCAGCGGCACCACGGCGATATTGGTCTTGGTTTCCGCTTCCTCGCGTTCCACCTTGGTGGTTTTGGTGGGGCCCGGCTTGGCGTTCATCAGGGCGATGGCGATCAGCATCACCAGCAGGCCGCCGCCCACCTGGAAGGAGCCGACGCTGATGCCGAGAAAGCGCAGCAAGGTTTCGCCGACGACGGCGAACAGGCAGAGCACGATGGCCACGGAGATGGCCGTGGTCTTGGCGATCTTCTTGCGCTCCAATTGATTGGAGGTGGGCGTCAGGCTGATGAAGATGGGGATGGCGCCCAGCGGATTGACCAGCACCAGCAGCGCGATGAATATTTTTGCGATTTCGACTTCCATGGTTCGGATCATACCTTTCGCTGGGGGACTGCGCATTCAGGCGGGAGACGGGAAGCGTCGGCACTGCGTCAGACTGGGTCGTCTTCACGTAAAAAACCGGTTGGCCCAATTGGGCGCAACCGGTTTCAGCATAGCCGGAATTCAGCTCAGTCCGCGTTCAGCAATTGCTCCAGCGTGTGCCGGTAAATCGCGGACAGCGGCTCGATGTCGGCCACTTCCACGCATTCGTTCAGCTTGTGGATGGTGGCGTTGACCGGGCCGAACTCCACCAGCTCGCGCGCGATGCGTTTGATGAAGCGGCCGTCGGAGGTGCCACCGGTGGTGGACAGTTCGGCCTGGCGGCCGGCGACGGCGACGATGGCGCGGCCGAGGGCCTCGGTAAGCTTGCCCGGCTGGGTGAGGAAGGGGTGGCCGGACAGCTGCCAGTGCAGTTCGTAGCCCAGGCCGTGGCGGTCCAGAATCGCGCAGACGCGTTCCTTCAGCGATTCCGCGCTGCTCTCCGGCGAGAAGCGGAAGTTGAAGCGAATTTCGCAGTGGCCGGGGATGATGTTGCTGGCGCCGGTGCCGGCGTGGATGTTGGAGACTTGCCAGCTGGTGGGCGGGAAAAAGGCGTTGCCCTCATCCCAGCGCGTCGCCGCCAGTTCCGCCAGCGCCGGCGCCATCAGGTGCACCGGGTTTTTGGCCAGGTGCGGGTAGGCGATGTGGCCCTGAATGCCGTGCACGATCAACTGGCCGGACAGCGAGCCGCGGCGGCCGTTTTTGATGGTGTCGCCCAGGGCTTGGTCCGAGGTGGGTTCGCCGACGATGCAATAGTCTATGGTTTCGCCGCGCGCCTCCAGCGCGTCCACGACCTTAACGCTGCCGTCCACCGCCACGCCTTCCTCGTCCGAGGTGATCAAGAGGGCGATGGAGCCGGGATGTCCGGGGTGGCGGGCGACGAAGTCTTCGCAGGCGGTGACGAAGGCGGCCAGCGAGGCTTTCATGTCGGCGGCGCCGCGGCCGTAGAGCAAGCCGTTGCGGACGGTGGGCTCGAAGGGCGGGCTGTCCCATTGCTCCAGCGGGCCGGTGGGCACCACATCGGTATGGCCGGCGAAGCAGACCAACGGGCCGTCGCCGCCGCGGCGCGCCCAGAAATTATCGACGTCGCCGAAGCGCATGCGTTCCACGCGAAAGCCGATGGCTTCCAGCCTGGCTATCATCAGCTCCTGGCAGCCTTGGTCGCGCGGGGTGACCGAGTCCAACCGGATCAATTGCCGCGCCAGTTCTAGGGTTGCGCTCATTTCAGCAGGCGCTCCGCCCAGTCGGCTTCGAAGAAGCCGACGCTGATCTTGCCGCCGGCGTCCAGCACCGGACGCTTGATCACCGAGGGGTTGGCCTGCATCAAGGCCAGCGCGGCAGGCAGCTGATCGGCGCCGGCCTTGACCTCGTCCGGCAGCGCGCGCCAGGTGGTGCCCTGGCGGTTGATCAGTTTGGCGAGGCCGACCGCGGCGGCCCAGCGCTCCAGGCTGGCGGCGTCCGCGCCCTGTTTCTTGAAATCATGGAAGTGGTAGTCGAGGCCGTTGTCGCTCAGCCATTGGCGCGCTTTTTTGACGGTGCTGCAGTTGGGGATGCCGTAAAGAGTAATCATGGGTGGGTTACAGGTCCAGTTTGATGCTGTCGAAGCTTGGCGGCTCGCCGCCGGTTTGCTTATCGTCGCCGCTCGCCGCTTTTTCCTTGCTCTGATTGATCAACCAGTACAGGTTGGTGGGCGAGTCGGCGTTTCTCAGGGCCTCGTCCAGGCTGATGCGCCCCGTGCTGTAGAGCCGGTACAACGCCTGTTCAAAGGTTTGCGAACCATCGCTCATGCTGCTTTCGATGGCCTCCTTGATTTTGTCTATCTCTCCGTTGCGGATCAACTCCGAAATGCGAGGGGTGTTGATCAGGATTTCAATCGCCGGCACTCGGGAGCCGTCCACGGTGGGGATCAAGCGCTGCGAAACCACCGCCTTTAGCGCGGCGGAGAGGTCCATCAACAAGGCGGTGCGGCTTTCCGCCGGGAAGAAATTGATGACTCGGCTCAGCATGTGATAGCTGTTGTTGCCGTGCAGCGTGGAAATGCACAGATGGCCGGACTGGGCGTAGGTGACCGCCTGGGTCAGGGTTTCCGGGTCGCGGATCTCGCCTATCATCAGCACGTCCGGCGCCTCCCGCATCGCGTTCTTCAGCGCGCGAGCGTAGGAGAGGGTGTCGAAGCCCACCTCGCGCTGGTTGACGATGGATTTATCGTGGCGGAACAGAAACTCGATCGGGTCCTCCACGGTGAGGATGTGGCCGCTCATGCTCTGGTTGCGGGTTTGCAGCATCGCCGCCACGGTAGAGCTTTTGCCGGAGCCGGTGGAGCCGACCACCAGGATCAGACCGCGCTTTAGCTTGATCAGTTCGCTGAGTATCGGCGGCAGCTGCAAGTGATCCAGTGAAGGAATGTTGGGCAGGATGTAGCGCACCACCATGCCCACCGAACCGCGCTGCCAAAAAATATTGATGCGGAAGCTGCCGAGGCCGGGCACGGGATGGCCCAGATTCATTTCGCGTTCCTGCTCGAAAACGCTGATCTCCTCTTCGCTCATCAGGCTGTAGGCCAGTTGCTTGACCATGTCCGCGGTCAGCGGTTTTTCATTCAGCGGCAGCAGTTCGCCGTTCTGCTTGATCATCGGCGGAGAAAAGCTGGTGAAGAACAGATCGCTGGCGCGGCGTTCGGCCATCAATTTGAAAAACGGCAGCATCAACATAATCGTGCACCCGGAAGCGACAAGGTTTATCAATAAAGCGGTTTTTTAAAGTGTAGCCGTCCCACGGCCAAAAAAAACGCCGCCCAACAGAACGGGCGGCGGTGATTTCATGGTGTCGGCATGCGTCAGGCGGGTTTGGCGCTGCTGCTCTCGTCCCGCAGCGCGCGGCGCAGAATCTTGCCGACATTGGTCTTGGGCAATTCGTCGCGGAACTCCACCAGCTTGGGCACTTTGTAACCGGTGAGATTGTCGCGGCAATGCTGGATGATGTCCTTTTCCGTCAGCGCGCGGTCCTTGCGCACCACGAAGACCTTGACCACTTCGCCGGACTTGTCGTCCGGCACGCCGATGCAGGCTACTTCCAGCACCCCGGCGTGGCCGGCCACGACGTCTTCGATCTCGTTGGGGTAAACATTGAAGCCGGACACCAGAATCATGTCCTTTTTGCGGTCCACCAGTTTGACGAAGCCGTCCGCGGTCAGCATGGCCATGTCGCCGGTGGCGAGGAAGCCGTCCGGGCTCAACACCTTGACGGTTTCGTCCGGGCGGTTCCAATAGCCTTTCATCACCTGAGGACCGCGGATGCACAGCTCGCCCTGTTCGCCAGGGGCCACTTCATTGCCGTTCGCGTCGCGCAGTTGCATCTCGGTGGAGGGCACCGGCACGCCGATGGTGCCGTTGTAGGCGGGGAGGTCCAGAGGGTTCATGCACACGGCCGGGCTGGCTTCGGTCAGGCCGTAAGCTTCCACCAGGGTGACGCCGGTCACTTGCTTCCACTTGTCCGCCACCGCTTTTTGCACCGCCATGCCGCCGCCCAACGCCAGGCGCCAGGTGGAGAAATTCAGCTTGGCGAACTCGGGATTGTTCAGCAGCGCGTTGAACAGGGTGTTGACCCCCGTCATGCAGGTGACCGGGTACTTGCCCATTTCCTTGATGAAGCCGGGGATGTCGCGCGGATTGGTGATCAGAATGTTGAGCGCGCCCACCTCGGTGAATACCATAAGGTTGGCTGTCAGCGAGAAGATGTGATACAGCGGCAGCGCGGTGACGATGATCTCTTGTCCCGGACGGATAACCGGTTTCACCCATTCGCCGGCCTGCAGCATATTGGCGACGATATTGCGGTGCAGCAGCATTGCGCCCTTGGATACGCCGGTAGTGCCGCCGGTGTATTGCAGGAAGGCGATGTCGTCGTGGCAGAGCTCCACCGGACGATAGGGCGCGCGCGCGCCGCGGGACAGGGCGTCGCTGAAGCGGACATGGCCGGGCAGCTGCCACGGCGGCACCATTTTCTTGACCTTGCGCACCACAAAGTTGACCAGCATGCCCTTGGCGAAGCCCAGCATCTCGCCGATGGAGGCCACGATCACATTCTTGACCTGGGTGCGCGGCAGCACTTGCTCCAGCACATTGGCGAAGTTTTCCAGGATCACGATGGTTTCCGCGCCGGAATCCTTTAGCTGGTGCTCCAGTTCGCGAGGGGTGTACAGCGGGTTGACGTTGACCACGGTGCCGCCGGCGCGCAGGGTGCCGAACACCGCAACCGGATATTGCAGCAGATTGGGCATCATCACCGCAACGCGGTCGCCCTTCTGGAGTTTCAACTCATGCTGCAAATAGGACGCGAACTGACCGGAGAGCTGATCCATCTCACGGTAGCTGAGCTCTTTGCCCATGCAGGCCAGAGCGGGGCGGTCATGGAATTTCTTTACGCTGCGGTCGAAAACCTCGACCACGGACTGAAACTGGTTGATGTCGATTTCATGAGCTACGCCCGGCTGGTAGTTTTTGAGCCACACCTTTTCCATAAATCCCGGTTTCTCCATCGTGCTGGTTAACGAGAGTCGCGCCAGCGTGTCGCGCGCCGGCGGGCGTCGTACCTATTTGGTGACTATATATTGTTATGTCGCGGCGGCTTGGCCGCTCATGACGTCAAACTACTGTTTGAGTGCCCGGTAATGTACCGTAACTGGAACCGCTCGCAAAGAAGTCCGGTGCAAACAGCCGCCCGAGTCCGTTGGGGGCGGGTGGTTCGCCGGTTTTCTTTTTCAATGGAATAGGTTACAATCGCGTCGGTTAGGGATGGGCGTTTCGCCCATTTTTTATTTGTGGAAAAAGCAATGGATGTTCGTTTGCTGCTGGACAGCACCCTGCCGGGTCTCGGCTATGAGTTGGTCGATTTCGAAATGACCCCGGGGGGCGGTTTTCGCGTTTTTATCGACAAGCCGGGTGGTATCACCGTGGAAGATTGCGTCCAGGTGAGCAATCACTTCACCCGCCTTTTCATGGTCGAAAACATCGACTACGAGCGACTCGAAGTATCTTCGCCGGGCTTGGACCGTCCGCTGAAGAAAGAGGCTGATTTCGTCCGCTTCGCCGGAAAGCTTGCCAAGATCAAGACGCGCATGCCGATCGAGCAGCAGAAGAAATTTACCGGTCGTCTTGCCGGGGTCGAAGAAGACTCTGTGAAGCTGGATGTGGATGGCCGCATCATGGCGATTCCGTTTGCCAATATCGACAAAGCCAGGCTGGAGCCTGAGTTTTGATGTCTGGACGGCCATAAAGCCACGCAAAAGGACAAAAATCGGAGAGGAATGAATGAGTCGCGAGATTTTGTTGCTGGTGGATGCCCTGGCGAGCGAAAAGAATGTCAGCAAGGATGTGGTGTTCTCCGCCCTTGAGATGGCGCTTGCCTCGGCAACCAAGAAAAAGTTTACCGATGACGAGATGGACGTGCGCGTCGAAATCGACCGTCACAGCGGCCAATACCAGACTTTCCGCCGCTGGTTGGTGGTGGAAGACGAGCTGCTGGAATCGGAAAGCAAGGAAATCGGCGTAATCGACGCGCGTGAGCGCGATCCGCGCATCGAAGTGGGCGCGTTCATCGAAGAGCCGATGGAAGCGGTGGAGTTTGGCCGCATCGGCGCTCAAACCGCCAAACAAGTGATCCTGCAACGCATCCGCGACGCTGAGCGCGAGCAGCTGCTGAACGAGTTCCTGCAGCGCCGCGAGCACCTGGTGACCGGCACCATCAAACGCATCGAGCGCGGCAACGCCATCGTCGAATGCGGCAAGCTGGAAGCGGTGCTGCCGCGCGATCAGATGATCCCCAAGGAAAACCTGCGCGTGGGCGACCGCATCAAGGCCTTCCTGTTGCGCATTGATCGTTTGGGGCGCGGCCCGCAGCTGGTGCTGTCGCGGACCTCTCCGGATTTCCTGACCAAGCTGTTCGAGCTGGAAGTGCCGGAAATCGATGAAGGCCTGCTGGAGATCAAGGCCGCCGTGCGCGATGCCGGCATGCGCGCCAAGATCGCCGTCAAAGCCAACGACGCGCGCATCGACCCGCAGGGCACCTGCATCGGCATGCGCGGTTCGCGCGTTCAGTCGGTCAGCCAGGAGCTGGGCGGCGAGCGCATCGACATCGTGTTGTGGGCGCCAGAACCGGCTCAGTTCGTGATCAACGCGCTGTCGCCGGCCGAGGTTAGCCGCATCATGGTGGATGAAGACAACCACAGCATGGACGTGGTGGTGGAAGAGGAACAGCTGGCGCTGGCTATCGGTCGTAGCGGCCAGAACGTCAAGCTGGCCGCCGAATTGACCGGCTGGTACCTCAACATCATGACCGTTGCCGAGGCTGAAGAGAAGCACCAGGCGGAAGACGCCGCCGTGCGGGATCTGTTCGTGAGCGCCCTGGGTGTGAGCGAGGATGTCGCCACCGTACTGGTGCAAGAAGGCTTTGCCGCTTTGGAAGAAGTGGCTTATGTGCCAATTGCGGAAATGCTGGAGATTGAAGGGTTTGATGAGGAGCTGGTCAACGATCTGCGCAGCCGCGCACGTGACGCTCTTTTAACACAGGCTATTGCGTCCGAAGAAAAGGTGGAAAGCGTTTCCGATGGCCTGCGCGATATCGAGGGCCTGGACGCCGAGCTGGTTCGCAAGCTGGCCGAAGGCGGCGTGATCACCCGGGACGACCTGGCCGACCTGGCCGTGGACGATCTGGTGGACATGACCGGCATGGAGGCCGAGACCGCCCGCGCTGTCATCATGAAGGCGCGTGAGCACTGGTTCGACCAGTAAGGCCTGTCCGGAAAGAATTTACAGAATTTGGGAAGACGCATGGTTTTGACAAACGTAAAACAATTTGCCAGTGAGCTGAACCTCACACCGGAACGCCTGCTGGAACAGCTGGGCGCGGCCGGCGTGAGCAAGCGCTCGCCGGATGACGCGCTATCCGCGCAAGACAAGACCCAGCTTCTAGACTATCTGAAGCGTTCCCACGGCGCGCGCGACGAAGAGTCGCGCATCGCCCTGACGCGCAAGTCTACCAGCGAGATCAAGACCGCCGACGGCAGCACCGTCAAGGTGGAGACCCGCAAGAAGCGTTTCGTGGTGCGCCCGGAAGAAGCGTCCGCGGCTCAGCCCGCCGCGGCGGAATCCCGCCCGGCCGAGCCGGTGAAGGCGCCGGAACCGGCGCCGGCTCCGGTGGCGGAAGCCAAACCCGAGCCGAAACCGGAAGCCAAGCCCGAGCCTAAGCCGGAAACCGCTCCGAAAGCGGCGGAAGCCAAGCCCGAGTCCAAGCCGGCGGAAGCGCCGCGCCAGGAAGCCGCCAAGCCGGCCGCTCCCAAGCCGGCCGCGCCGGCGCAGCGTCCCACCGTGGCGTCCATCCTGACCCCGGAAGAGATTGCCTCGCGCGAAGCGGAAGAAAAGCGTCAAGCCGCGTTCCGCGCCCGTCAGGAAGCGCTGATGCGCGAGAAGATCGAACGCGAAGAGCGCCGTCAGGCCGCTCGCCAGGCCGCGCTGCAGCCGCCACCGCCGCCGCCGGCTCCCGAGCCGGTACGCGCCGCAGAGCCGGCGCGCCGTGACGAACCGCGTCGCGACGACCGTCGTCCGGCAGGCGACAACCGCGGCCCGCGCCCGGCAGGCGACAACCGTGGCCCGCGTCCGGCAGGCGACAACCGCGGCCCGCGTCCGGCTGGCGATAACCGTGGCCCGCGTCCGGCAGGCGACAACCGTGGCCCGCGCCCGGCAGGCGACAACCGCGGTCCGCGTCCGGCTACGGCTGGCGCGCCCGGCGCGCCGGCGGTGCCGGCCACCGTGGCTGGCCGTCCCGATGCCAAGAAGGGTGGCAGCGGTAACAAGAAGGGCGGCGATCGCTGGGATGACAATAAGAAGGGCGGCCGCGGCCTGAGGACCAAGGGCGGCGATGCCGGCAGCGACTGGAAATCCCGCGGCGGCAAGAACCGTCACAAGCAGAACAATCAGCACGCCTTCCAGACGCCGACCGAACCTATCGTGCACGAAGTGCTGGTGCCGGAAACCATTTCCGTCGCCGACTTGGCGCACAAGATGGCCGTCAAGGCCGTTGAGGTGATCAAGGCGCTGATGAAGATGGGCATGATGGTGACCATCAACCAGGTGCTGGACCAGGAAACCGCGATGATCGTGGTGGAAGAAATGGGCCATGTGCCGAAGGCGGCTCAGGCCGACGATCCGGAAGCCTATCTGGAACTGGGCGGCGGCGAAACCGTGGAAGTGGCCGAGTTGCCGCGTTCCCCGGTGGTGACCGTAATGGGGCACGTCGACCACGGCAAGACCTCGCTGCTGGACTACATCCGCCGCGCCAAGGTTGCCGCGGGCGAGGCCGGCGGCATTACCCAGCACATTGGCGCCTACCACGTGGAAACCCCGCGCGGCATGATCACCTTCCTGGATACCCCGGGTCACGAAGCGTTTACCGCGATGCGTGCCCGCGGCGCCAAAGCCACCGACATCGTGGTGCTGGTGGTGGCGGCCGACGACGGCGTGATGCCGCAAACCATCGAAGCCATTCACCATGCCAAAGCGGCCAAGGTGCCGATGGTGGTGGCGGTGAACAAGATCGACAAGCAGGGCGCCAACGTAGAGCGCATCCGCCAGGAACTGGTATCGCATGAAGTGGTGCCGGAAGACTGGGGCGGCGACACTCAGTTCATCGAAGTTTCGGCCAAGATGGGCCTGAACATCGACGCGCTGCTGGAAGCCATCCTGCTGCAAGCCGAAGTGCTGGAACTGAAGGCTCCGGTGGAAGCGCCGGCCAAGGGCATCATCGTCGAGGCTCGCCTCGACAAGGGCCGCGGCCCGGTGGCCACGCTGCTGGTGCAGTCCGGCACCCTGAAGAAGGGCGACGTGATACTGGCTGGCACCGCTTTCGGCCGCGTTCGCGCCATGATGGACGAAAACGGCAAGGCCATCGAATCCGCCGGTCCGGCGATTCCGGTGGAAATCCTGGGTCTGTCCGACGTGCCGCAGGCCGGCGAGGACGCGATGGTGCTGACCGACGAGAAGAAGGCGCGTGAAATCGCCTTGTTCCGCGCCGGCAAGTTCCGCGACGTGCGCCTGGCCAAGCAGCAGGCGGCCAAGCTGGAGAATATGTTCGCGCAGATGGCGGAGGGCGAGGTGCAAACCCTGTCCATCATCATCAAGGCCGATATGCAAGGTTCGTACGAAGCACTGGCCGGCAGCTTGCAAAAGCTGTCCACCGACGAAGTGCGCGTGGGCATCCTGCACTCCGGCGTGGGCGGCATCTCCGAGTCCGACGTCAACCTGGCGATCGCCTCCAAGGCCATCGTGATCGGCTTCAACACCCGTGCCGACGCCGCCGCCCGCAAGCTGGCGGAGAGCGAAGGCGTGGACATCCGCTACTACAACATCATCTATGATGCGGTAGACGAAGTGAAAGCGGCCTTGTCCGGCATGCTGGCTCCGGAGAAGAAAGAGCAGATCCTGGGCACGGTGGAAATCCGTCAGGTGATCCCGGTGTCCAAGGTGGGCAATATCGCGGGTTGCATGGTGACCGACGGCATGATCAAGCGCACCGCTTCGATCCGTCTGATCCGCAACCACGTGGTGGTGCATACCGGCGAACTGGATTCCTTGAAGCGCTTCAAGGATGACGTGAAGGAAGTGAAGCAGGGCTACGAATGTGGTCTGATGCTGAAAAACTTCAACGACATCCAAGAAGGCGACCAGCTGGAAGCGTTCGAAATCGTGGAAGTGGCGCGCTCTCTGTAAGCGAGACGCCAGGGGCGGGCGCCGGTCTGACCGTGAGGTCGGCGGGCGCTCGCCTTTTTTAATTTTCGCCGCGAAAACCACGAAATGACATGGCGGTTCGGGCCGTGCCATTTCGTGGGTTTCGTGGCCTTGAGCGGCGGCGACGCCGCGCAAAGTTGATTGGAAGTGATATGGCAAAAGCCAAAAAAGGTTTCTCCCGTTCCGACCGCATCGCCGAACAGATTCAGCGCGAATTGGCGGAACTGACCCGCAAGGGTTTGAAAGATCCGCGCGCCGGTTGGATCACCATCACCCTGGTGCAAGTGACCCGGGACTACTCGCACGCCAAGGTGTTCTACACCGTGATGGACGAGAAGACCCGCGAAGCGACGCAGGAGGCGCTGGAAAGCTCCGCCGGCTATCTGCGCTCCGAACTGGGCCGCAGCATCAAGATCTTCACCACGCCGCAGCTGCATTTCGTCTACGACGAATCGGTGGAGCGCGGCATGCACATGACCAGCCTGATCAATCAGGTGGCGCGCGAGGACGCCGAAAAATTCGGCGTCCAGGAAGCCCCGTCCGGCGAGGACGGCGCCGAGGGCAAGGAATGAGCAAGCCGCGCAGCAATCGCCGCCCGATAGACGGCGTGCTGCTGATCGACAAACCCTACGACATCTCCAGCAACGGCGCCTTGCAAAAGGCGCGCTGGCTGCTGAACGCCGCCAAGGCCGGCCATACCGGCGTGCTGGATCCGCTGGCCACCGGCCTGTTGCCGGTGTGCCTGGGCGAGGCCACCAAGTTTTCCTCTTATCTGTTGGACGCGGACAAGGGGTATTGCGCCACGGTGAAGTTCGGCGTGGTCACCACTACGGGCGATGTGGAGGGCGAGGTGGTGTCCGAGCGGCCGGTGGCTTTCGATCGCGACGGCTTGTTGGCGGCAATGGCGGGTTTCCGCGGCGAAATCTCCCAGGTGCCGCCGATGTATTCGGCGCTCAAGCATCAGGGCAAGCCCTTGTACGAGTACGCTCGCGCCGGCATCGAGATCGAGCGCGAGGCGCGGCGAGTGCACATCCGCAAGCTGGAGTTGATCAGCCTGGACGGCGACACCGCGGTGATCGAGGTGCTGTGCAGCAAGGGCACGTATATCCGCACCCTGGCCTGCGACATCGGCGAAGCCTTGGGTTGCGGCGCGCATTTGACCGGTTTGCGCCGTACCGCCACCGGTGGTTTTTCGCTGGACGAAGCCTTGCAGTTGGCCGACATCGAGGCGTTGGAAATGCCGCAACGCGAGTCCTTGCTGCTGCCGGCGGACATCCTGGTGCGCCATCTGCCGGAGGCGGAGTTGGCCGCCGACGAGGCCGGTAAATTCATGCATGGGCAGCCCGTGCGTTTTACCGAAAAATGTGCGAAAATGCAGCGTTTCCGGATTTACCGCGAGGGAAGCCGGGAATTTTTGGGGCTGGGCGAGGCGCGCGACGATGGTCGCCTGCATCCGATCCGGCTCCTGGCGAGCAAGGCGGCGACGTCTTGAACGCCGGCGGCCTTAGAGCCGCGACCGGAGTGTTGATGGGTTGTCGAGGTTTCGGCCTTGCTTGCTCGCTGCACTTGTCGGGTTGAAAAACCCCTACTGATAATTTGGAGTTACCCCAAAATGGCAATGACCGCCGCTCAAAAAGCAGACATCGTTAAAGACTTCCAGCGCAGCGAAGGCGACACCGGTTCGTCCGAAGTGCAAGTGGCTCTGTTGACCGCTCGCATCAACGACCTGACCCCGCACTTCAAAGCCAACACCAAGGATCACCACAGCCGTCGTGGTCTGTTGAAGCTGGTTAGTCGTCGTCGTCGTCTGCTGGATTACCTGAAGCGCACCGATGCCGATAGCTATCGCGCATTGATCGCCCGTCTGGGTCTGCGCAAGTAAGGTTGGGTTTTGGAAAAGTCGCAGCGTGCTGCGACTTTTTCATGCCGCATCAAGATCGCGAGCATTACTGCTGTAACAACGGGGGGAGCCTCTAAAAATTCGGATCGGCGCAACAGGTCGGAATTTTTAGGGGTTCCCGTTGTTTTTTTAGCTTGCGATTATTTGTCACACACAAAAGATTAGGGAAACCCTGTGTTCAATAAAATCACTAAGTCTTTCCAATACGGCCGTCACACCGTGACCGTGGAAACCGGCGAAGTCGCGCGTCAAGCGTCCGGCTCCGTCATCGTCTCCGTTGAAGACACCGTAGTGCTGGTATCCGTGGTTGGCGGCAAGAACGTCAAGCCGGGCCAGGACTTCTTCCCGCTGACCGTGGACTATCTGGAGCGCACCTACGCCGCCGGCAAGATCCCGGGCGGCTTCTTCAAGCGCGAAGGCAAGCAGTCCGAGAAGGAAGTGCTGACCAGCCGCCTGATCGATCGTCCGATCCGCCCGCTGTTCCCGGAAGGCTTCTTCCACGACGTGCAAATCGTCGCCACCGTGATGTCGCTGAACCCGGAAGTGGATTCCGACATCCCGGCGATGATCGGCGCTTCCGCCGCTCTGGCCATTTCCGGCCTGCCGTTCGCCGGCCCGATCGGCGCCGCCCGTGTGGGCTACGCCAATGGCGAATACATCCTGAACCCGACCCGCACCGAGCTGGCCACCTCCGAAGTGGATCTGGTGGTTGCCGGTACCGAGCGCGCGGTGCTGATGGTGGAATCCGAAGCCAAGGAGCTGTCGGAAGCCGTGATGCTGGGCGCCGTGGTGTTTGGCCACGAGCAGATGCAAGCCGCGATCAAGGCCATCAACGAATTGGCCGACGAAGTGAACCCGGTGATGTTCGACTGGGCCGCTCCGGTGGCCAATGAAGAGTTGATCGCCCAAGTGCGCTCCATTGCCGGCGAGCAACTGGCCAACGCCTTCCGCCTGCGTCAGAAGCAAGCGCGCACCGTGGCGATCAACGATGCCTGGAACGCGGTCAAGGCCGGCCTGATCGACGAAAACACCGACACCCTGAAGGCCAATGAGATCAAAGGCATCTTCAAGGGCCTGGAAGCCGAAATCGTTCGCGGTCAGATCCTGGCCGGCGAAGCGCGCATCGACGGCCGCGACACCCGCACCGTGCGCCCGATCAGCATCCGCAACAACGTGCTGCCGCGCACCCACGGTTCCGCGCTGTTCACCCGCGGCGAAACTCAAGCCATGGTGGTGACCACGCTGGGCACCAAGCAGGACGAGCAGATCATCGACGCGCTGGCCGGCGAATACACCGAGCGCTTCATGCTGCACTACAACTTCCCGCCGTACTCCACCGGCGAAGCCGGCCGCATGGGCCCGCCGAAGCGCCGCGAAATCGGCCACGGCCGCCTGGCCAAGCGCGCGCTGGTTGCCGTGCTGCCGCCGGAATCCGAGTTTGGTTACTCGATGCGCGTGGTGTCGGAAATCACAGAATCCAACGGTTCCTCGTCGATGGCTTCCGTGTGTGGCGGCTGCCTGTCGCTGCTGTCCGCCGGCGTGCCGCTGAAGGCGCACGTGGCCGGCATCGCCATGGGTCTGATCCTGGAAGGCAACCGCTTCGCGGTGCTGACCGACATCCTGGGCGATGAAGATCACCTGGGCGACATGGACTTCAAAGTCGCCGGTACCGCCGCGGGCGTGACCGCGCTGCAGATGGATATCAAGATCCAGGGCATCACCAAGGAAATCATGCAGGTGGCGTTGGATCAGGCCAAAGAAGGCCGCATGCACATCCTGGGCCTGATGAAGGAAGCCGTGGACGGCCCGCAAGAGCTGTCCGCTCACGCTCCGCGTCTGTACGTGATGAAGATCAACCCGGACAAGATCCGCGAAGTGATCGGCAAGGGCGGCGAAACCATCCGCTCCATCACCAAGGACACCGGCTGCGAGATCAATATCGAGGAAGACGGCACCATCACCATCGCTTCGGTCAGCAACGAAGGCGCGGAAGCTGCCAAGAAGCGCATCGAAGAGATCACTGTTGAAGTGGAAGTGGGCAAGGTGTACGAAGGCACCGTGGTCAAGATCCTCGACAACAACGTCGGCGCCATCGTGTCCATCCTGCCGGGCAAGGATGGTCTGGTCCACATTTCCCAGATCGCCAACGAGCGCATCAAGAATGTGGCCGACTATCTGAAAGAAGGCCAGATCGTGAAGGTCAAGGCCATCGAAATGGACGACCGCGGCCGCATCCGCCTGTCCATCAAGGCCCTGCTGGAAGAAGAAGCGAAAACCGCGCAGGCGACTGCCGATTCCTTCGGTCTGAAAACCCAGTAAGCCAGCCTGAGCGCCGTTCCAATGCGGAGCGGCCGCCGGCTCAAATCACCCCCTGCCAAGGCAGGGGGTTTTTTTACGTCCGCTTTTAGCGCTTGCTTATTGCCGTCATGTAGGGTCTTTATGCCTGTCGCGCTTACTTACATGTCTTTTGATTGGAATTTTATGAATGAAAATGACAAAATGAGACGCTTTTGAATATTAGGAGTGGGTCGATGATGAGAAAAATATTGTTTTGCGCCTTGGTGTTCAATCTATTGCTAGCCAATGTCTGTAGCGCCGAAAGTGTGAAAACCCGCTATGGCACGGTTTCTGAAGATGGCGCCGGCCAACTGCACTTAGGCAAGAAACTACTGCATGACGCGGATGATAATAATATTTATCTGCAAGGAAGCTTTCAGCTCAAGGACAAGGATGTGGTCTTGTTCAACAGCCATTGCGGTGGCAGCGGCTGTGTGGAGCAAAGCTTTTATCTGCTGACGGTAAGCAAGGGAGGTGCCAGCAAAAAATTCAAGCTGGGGGATTTCTCCATGGGTGTCGAGGCGACCGCCCGTGTTGAAGGCGAACGTTTGAAAGTGGTTTTCAGTCCGGAGAACGGTAGACAGGAAACCGTGGTTTTTGATGGTGAAAAGCCGGCGAAGACGGTTAAGCGCGTCAAGTCCAAAGCGGAACTTAGCAAGGAGAACTGCCAGTGGGTTTATAAGTACGCCGATTCATGTGTAGACGCCGGTCAAAACGGCAATGATTGTAATGCAAAGCTACGCGATGATTTTCCCGGCTGGAGCGCACGCGGTATCGCCGAGCTTGATGATAGCTACAAGCCAGCAGCATTCGACAAGGCTTGCCGTTCAATGTGCTTGGCCAAGCGCAAGAATATAGGCTTTGATGCTTTTGCCAAGATCGTGTGCAAATCGTGATGTTCTACAGGACTAGCTTCTAAAGAGAGCTTGGATATAAAAACGCCGGTACCCGTGAAAGGGGCCGGCATTTTTCATGGTCAGCGTTCAGGGTTGGGCGGGATTGACCGCCATGCCTCGCGCCAGCAGTTTGGCGCTGTCGCGGCACCAGTCGTCGATCAGGTTTTCCAGGCTCTCCAATTTGACTGGTTCGCCGCGCTGGCGGCTCTTGTCGCTCTTGCGCAGATTGACGCTGCCGGCCAGCAGTTTGCCGCTATTGGCGTCTTCCAGTTGCCCCATGCTGGCCACCTTGGTCAGGTAAGGCTCCTTGCCGGCGGCCAGACGGCCCAGATTGAACACCGCCTTGATCGGCAGGATGTCCAGCGGTGCAACGCCCGGCCGTTCCTGGGCCATGCCGGTGACGGCCACGCGCAGGCGGGCGCTGTCCGGCAGCGCCTCGCGGCTGACCGGGATGCCGACCTTATGCAATTCCTCGGTCATCCGTCGCTGAAAATAGGCGGCGATCCGGTTTTCCTCGCCGCTCTGCAGCAATTGCCAATCGCCGTCCGGCTGGTGACGCATGAAATAGAGCGGCTCCACCACGATGGATTTGTAAGCGTTCAGTTGAGCGTCCGGGGCACGGTACAGCCGTTGCGAGGCATCGCGGTCCGCTGCCTTGAACGCGGTGAGCGGCAGGCTGAACAAGGTTTGCGGGTCTGTTGCGTCCTGGGCCAGTGCGGGCAGGGCGGCCAGCAATAGCAGGCCGAGCGATAGAGTCTTGCGCATGATGCGTTCCTGTTGGTATTGAGTGATGGCGCGCCGTCCGCCCGTAGCGGCGGATCCGGTGGCAACCGCGGCTAGACCGTCGGCATGACGCCGGCGTTCCCCGGCTTCACAGATATTTGCATTCCGCCATCATCATGCTAGCAGCCAGCGGCGGGAGAGCGCGATTTTGATCTTGAGCATTGAATACCACATTAATACCAGTTAGCCTGTGCCCACGGTGGCATGCGGATGACGAATGGGAGGCGGGCGGATAAGCTCCGCCGCGCGGCGCGCCACGCAAATCGCAGAGGTGAGCATGAGGACGAAACAACTATTGGCGGCGGGCCTGTTGTCGGCCAGCGCGCTGGCTTGGGCGCAGCCGGATGTCGCGGCGCTGGCGCGGGATCTGTCTCTGGCCGTAGCGGTGGACAGCAATAAGGGGGCGGCCGCGGGCGCGCCCTGCGTGGAGTTGGGCGCGGACTGGGGCAGCTGTTTGAAAGGGAGGCTGATCCTGCACAACCACGGTTCGGCCGCGGTGCCGGCCAAGGATTGGACTTTGTATTTACACAGCATCCGTCGGCTGCTGCGCGTGGATAGTCCGGACTTCGAATTGAGTCATCTGACCGGCGACCTGTACCGGCTGACCCCCAAGCCCGGCTTCGCCGGCATTGCCGCCGGCGCCAAGTTGGAGCTGCCGCTGGTGGCCGAGTACTGGATGTTGAACAACAGCGACGTGCTGCCGCGGCCTTACCTGGTGGCGGAGGGTCAGGCGCCGGCGGTGCTGGCGCGCAATGACGATGACGACGCCAGCTATTTGCTGCCCTTGCCGGGCGATGAATGGAAGTCGCCGGCAGGGGAGGCGCGGCCCTTGATGGACGCCGCCGAACGCTATAGAGAGTTTGCGCGCCGGGGCCCGCAACTAGCCGCCGCCGACGTGGCCGCGCGGGTGATTCCCGCCGCGCTGCGCGTCAAGCCGGACGGCGGCAAGGCGGCTGTAGGCGGCCTGAGCTGGCGGCTGCCGGCCTTGCCCCCGGACGCGCGCGCAGCGCTGGCGCAGCGCAGCAGTCAACTGGGCCTGGCCGGGCAGGGCCTGCCGGTCAGCGGCGCGGTGGTCAAGGGTTTGCCGGCCGACATCGCCGTCGCCGGCGGCTACCGCCTGCGGGTGGAGCATGGCGGCGCGCGCATAGACGCGCATGACGCCGCCGGACTGTTTTACGGCGCGCAGACCTTGCTGGGCCTGATCCCGCAGGGCGGGGGAGAGATCCCGACACTGACGGTGGAAGACGCGCCGCGTTACGGCCATCGCGGTTTCATGGTGGACGTGGCGCGCAATTTTCGTCAGCCGGCCACGCTCAAGCGCTTGATCGAGCAGATGGCCGCCTACAAACTCAACAAGCTGCATCTGCATCTGTCCGACGACGAAGGCTGGCGCTTGCAGATCAACGGCCTGCCGGAATTGACCGAGGTCGGCGCGCGCCGCTGCCACGATCTGAACGAGGATAGCTGCCTGCTGCCGCAACTGGGTTCCGGTCCGGACAATCGCTCCGGCGGCGGCTATTTGAGCCGCGAGCAGTATGTGGAATTGCTGCGTTACGCCAAGGCGCGTTTCATCGAGGTGATTCCGGAAATCGACATGCCGGCGCATGCGCGCGCGGCGGTGATGGCGATGGAGCGGCGCTACCGCCATCTCCAGCAACTGGGCCAGCCGGAAGCGGCTTCCGCCTACCGGCTGATCGATCCGCAAGACCGTTCCAACACCTTGTCGGTGCAGTTCTACGACCGCCACACCTATGTCAATCCCTGCGTGCCCGGCGTGCCGCGCTTTGTTGATAAAGTGGTGTCGGAAGTGGCCGCCATGCACCGCGAGGCCGGCGCGCCGCTCGCCGCTTGGCATTTCGGCGGCGACGAGGCCAAGAATATCCTGTTGGGCGGCGGCTTCCAGGACCTGTCCGGCAAGGATCCTGGCAAGGGCAAGATCAAGCTGGCGGAACAGGACAAGCCCTGGGCGCGCTCGCCGGCCTGCCGCGCCTTGTTGGCGGGGCAGCCGGGGAAAACTGTCGCCGACCTGCCCTTGCAGTTTGCCGAAGACGTCAGCCGCATCCTGGCGCGGCGCGGCATCGTCACGATGGGCGCCTGGCAGGATGGTTTGAAGGGAGCCAAATCGCCCAAGGACTTCGCCACGGCCAAGGTGATGGTGACCGAGTGGGACACCTTGTTCTGGGGCGCGGCCAAGGAAGCGCACGAGTTCGCCAACAAGGGTTTCCAGACCGTGCTGGCGATGCCGGATTATTTGTACTTCGATTTCCCCTATGAGCTTAACCCCAAGGAGCGCGGCTATTACTGGGCCTCTCGTGCTACCGACAGCTACAAGGTGTTCAGCTTCGCGCCGGACAATCTGCCGCAGAACGCCGAGGTGATGACGGATCGCCAGGGCAAGGCTTTCGAAGTGCCCAGCGAGGCCGCGCCGGCGCGCTTCGCCGGCATTCAGGGCCAGGCCTGGAGCGAGGTGATGCGCAGCGACGCCCAGTTTGAATACATGGCCTATCCGCGCTTGCTGGCGCTGGCCGAGCGCGCCTGGCACCGCGCCGGCTGGGAGCGGCCTTATCGCCAGGGCGAGCGTTATCAGCTAGGCGTCAGCCATTTGGTGGACCGCGCGGCCTTGAACCGGGACTGGCAGCAGTTCGCCGCGGTGCTGGGCTGGCGCGAGGCGGCCAAACTGGAAGGCGCCGGCGTTGGCCTGCGCATCGCGCCGCCGGGCCTGGCGAGCGGGGCGGCCGGGGTGTTGACGGAATTCCCCGGCCAGGCGTTGCAGTTCTCGCCGGACGGGCGCAACTGGACGCCGTATCGGCCGGGCCAGGGCGCGGAAGCGCCTTATTGGCGCGGCGTCAGCGGCGACGGCGCACGCTTTAGTCGACAGGAGGCGCGCGGCGGCGACTGAGCGCCGATGCGGGCAAGGCAAGGATGCCCGGGCCGCTGGCCTGGGCGTTTTTCATTGCGAATAGGCGCTTAGGCGTTGATTAAGGCAATAATGTTGATCTATCTTGCTCATCCCGCAGCGGGCCGGAGGGCGGCGTTTACAGCAGGACTGGACACAGTTGCCCTCTGTAATGGATGTTGTCGGACAAAATTTATTGCGCTGTATCAAGGAATGTATACGGCGGTGTCGCAAACCGGATATGGATTTGCGACGGGCTTACCTTAGAATCATTGAAACTTCATGAAATCGTCGATAAAGCCGGCATCACGACCGGCTCAGGGTTTCATGAGACGGATAAGAAACAACGATAGAGCAGGAAGGGAACCATCAAGATGAGCAATACTGTAACGCGCGCCGATTTCGACCAAGTCATGGTCCCCAATTATGGCCCGGCCGGCTTCATCCCGGTCAAGGGCCTGGGCTCCCGCGTATGGGACCAGAGCGGCCGCGAATTCATCGATTTCGCCGGCGGCATCGCCGTCAACTCGCTGGGCCATTGCCACCCGCAGCTGGTGGCGGCTTTGACCGAGCAAGCTTCCAAGCTGTGGCACGTGTCCAATGTGTTCACCAACGAGCCGGCTTTGAAGCTGGGCAAGCTGCTGACCGAGACCACCTTCGCCGAGCGCGTGTTCTTCTGCAACTCCGGCGCGGAAGCCAATGAAGCCGCCTTCAAGCTGGCGCGCAAATACGGTTCCGATCACTTCGGCCCGGAAAAGAACCAGATCCTGGCCTGCAAGAACTCCTTCCACGGCCGCACCTTGTTCACCGTCAGCGTCGGCGGCCAGCCCAAGTACACCGAAGGCTTCGGCCCGGTGCCGGGCGGCATCGCCCACTTCGAATACAACGATATCGAATCGCTGAAGGCGGCCATCTCCGACCAGACCTGTGCGGTGGTGATCGAACCCATCCAGGGCGAGGGCGGCGTGATGCCGGCCGACAAGGCCTTCCTGGAAGCCGCGCGCCAGTTGTGCGATCAGCACAATGCGCTCTTGGTGTTCGACGAAGTGCAAAGCGGCGTGGGCCGCACCGGCTCGCTGTTCGCCTACCAGGAATACGGCGTGACCCCGGACATCCTCAGCTCCGCCAAGGGCATTGGCGGCGGTTTCCCGATCGGCGCGATGCTGACCACCGAGAAAGTGGCCAAGAGCTTCGGCATCGGCACCCACGGCTCCACCTACGGCGGCAACCCGCTGGCTTGCGCGGTGGCGCACAAGGTGCTGGAACTGGTCAAGGAACCGGCGGTGCTGGACGGCGTGCGCGCCAAGCACCAGCGCTTCGTCGACGGCCTGAACGCGATCAACGCCAAATACCAGGTGTTCAAGACCGTGCGCGGCATGGGCCTGCTGTTGGGCTGCGTGCTGACCGACGCTTTCGCCGGCCGCGCCAAGGAGTTTCTGAAAGCCGCTGAAAAGCAGGGGCTGATGTTGCTGGTGGCCGGCCTGAGCGTGGTGCGCCTGGCGCCGTCGCTGGTGATCGAGGATCAGGACATCGACGAAGGCTTGGCGCGTTTTGAAGCGGCCATCGCCGAACTGACTTCAGCTCAATAAGAACGTGTTTACGATCTCGCGAGCAAGGGCGAGACAAGGCGAAAACGGCTGAGAAAGCGGAATGTACAAGGGGTACATGAGCATTTCGAAGGTGTTTTCAACGCTGTATCGCCGACGCGCAGCAGATCGTAAACAGGTTCTAAGAGCCTCGCAGCACTGATTCCGGGCGGTCGTAGCGGCCGCCCTGGCTCCAGACACAATACCGTTATCCGCCCACGTTCCTGCCCCCGGCAGGCGCGCGGGTGATGCTGCGCCGCGGTCCCGCCACGGTCCGGCCGGATTTCAGCGATTAGGGGAGATGTCCCATGCTTACCGTGCGTCCCGTCCGCACTGCCGATCTGCCCGCCATCGAACGCATGGCGGTGGCTAGCGGCATCGGCGTCACCAGCTTGCCCAACAACCGGGAAAAGCTGTTCGAACGCATTCAACAGTCTGTGTCCGCCTTCGAACACGAAGCCATCGGCGATTCAGGCTGCGAATACTATATGTTCGTGCTGGAGGAAGGCGGCCAGGTGCTGGGCACCGCGTCGATCAACGCTTCCGCCGGTTTCGACGAGCCCTTCTACAGCTACCGCAGCGAAATCTTCGTGCACGCCTCGCGCGCGCTGAAGGTCAACAACCGCGTGCATGTGCTGAATATGTGCCATGACCTGACCGGCATGGTGCAGCTGTGCGGCTTCTACGTGGACGGCCATCTGGAGCCCTTGGCCGCCGAGCTGTTGTCGCGCGCCCGGCTGCTCTTCATCGCCAGCAAGCGCGAGCGCTTTGGCCGCCGCGTGATCGCGGAGATGCAGGGCATTCACGACGACGCCGGCCAGTCGCCGTTCTGGAACGCCATCGGCCGCCGCTTCTTCAATATGGATTTCCTGCAGGTGGAACAGGCCTTCGTCAGCCACAGCAAGACCTTCATCGCCGAACTGATGCCCAGCTACCCTATCTACGTGCCGCTGTTGCCGGACGAGGCGCAGCACGCCATCGGCCAGATCCACGCCAGTTTCGAGCGCTCTTGCCAACGGTTGTGCAACGAGGGCTTCGAGGCCGACAACTACATCGACATCTTCGACGGCGGCGCGGTGCTCACCGCCGAAGTGGACCGGCTGAAAACGCTGGAAACCAGCCGTTGTTATCCGGTGGAAGTGCTGGCCAGCCTGCCGGAGCAGGCGCAGCCGCAGCTGTTGAGCAATCTCGAATCCAGCGAGTTCGCCGCCGCGGTGTGCCGCGTGGCGGTGGTGGACGGCGTGGCCTTCATCAATCCCGACGCCGCCCGCGCGCTGGGCCTCGCCAGCGGCGGCCAGGTTCAAGTGGCCGGTTTGCAGCAGAAGGAGTCCGCAGCATGATGTTCATCCGCCCCGTAGCCCACAAGGACCTGGACGGCCTGATGAATCTGGCGCGCAGCGCCGGCGTCGGCCTGACCTCGCTGCCGGTCAACGAAGAGCGGCTGTCGCGCCGCATCGCCCGCTCGGTGCTGTCTTTCGCCGGCGAGCTGGACAAGGCCGATCAAGGCTATGTCTTCGTGATGGAAGACGGCGCCACCGGCGCCATCGCCGGCATCTGCGCGCTGGAGGCCGCGGTGGGCCTGAAGGAGCCGTGGTACAACTACCGCGTAGGCACCATCGTCCACGCGTCCGAGGAGTTGGGCGTGTATTCGCGCCACGACACCCTGTTCCTGTCCAACGACCACACCGGCCATTCCGAGCTGTGCACGCTGTTCCTGCACCCGGACTACCGCGCCAACCGCAACGGCGGCCTGCTGTCCAAGAGCCGCTTCCTGTTCCTGGCCCAGTTCCCGCAGCTGTTCGGCAAGCTGGTGGTGGCCGAGATGCGCGGCGTGTCTGACGAGGCCGGCCGCTCGCCGTTCTGGGAAGGTTTGGGCCGCCATTTCTTCTCCATAGACTTCGCCCACGCCGACTACCTGACCGGTGTCGGCCAGAAGGCCTTCGTCGCCGAGCTGATGCCTAAGCACCCGGTCTACATCGACTTCCTGCCGCCGGAGGCGCAGGCGGTGATCGGCCAGACTCACGAAAACACCCGCCCAGCGGTGGCGATGCTCGAATCCGAAGGCTTCCGCTACGAGGGCTATGTCGACATCTTCGACGCCGGCCCGACGGTGCAGACCTATACCAGCGAAATCCGCGCGGTGAAGGAAAGCGCGACGGTCGCGGCGCGGCTGGCGGACCCGCTGCCGGAAGGCGACAAGAACTTCTACCTGGTGTCCAACGACTCGCTGGCCGGCTTCCGCGTCATCCTGGCCGAGACGCTGGCGCCCACCCATGAAATCCTGCTGACGCCGGAACAGGCGCAAGCGCTGAACGTGGAAGAGGGCGGCCATCTGCGCTGCGTCGCGCTCTATCCCAAGGAGAATGCATAGTGAGCAGCTTATTCATCAATGGACAATGGCTGGAAGGCGCCGGCGCGGCGCTGAACAAAACCAATCCGGCCGATAATAGCCCGCTGTGGCAGGGCCGCGCGGCCGACGCCGCCCAGGTGGACGCCGCCGTGACCGCCGGCCGCGCCGCGTTCAAGCACTGGGCGCGCACGCCGCTGGATGCGCGGGTTGCGGTGGCCAAGCGCTTCGGCGAACTCCTGAGCGCCAACAAGGACGCGCTGGCCCGCGTCATCGCCCAGGAAACCGGCAAGCCCTTGTGGGAGGCGCTGACCGAAGTGACCACCATGGTCAACAAGGTGGACATCTCGCTGAAGTCCTACCACGAGCGCACCGGCGAACGCGCCGCCGCCATGGGCGACGCCCAGGCGGTGCTGCGCCACAAGCCGCACGGCGTGGTGGCGGTGTTCGGCCCTTACAACTTTCCCGGCCACCTGCCCAACGGCCACATCGTGCCGGCGCTCTTGGCCGGCAACGCGGTGATCTTCAAGCCGTCCGAACTGACGCCGTGGACGGCGCAGGAAACGGTGCGCTTGTGGGCCGAAGCCGGCTTGCCGGCCGGCGTGATCGCGCTGCTGCAAGGCGCGCGCGACACCGGCGCGGCCCTGGCCGGCCACGCCGGCATCGACGGCCTGTTCTTTACCGGCAGCTCCGCCACCGGCGCGCTGCTGCACAAGAACTTCGCCGGCCATCCGGACAAGATCCTGGCGCTGGAAATGGGCGGCAACAACCCGCTGATCGTGGAAGGCGTCCAGGACATCGACGCCGCCGTCCACCACATCGTTCAGTCCGCCTTCGTCTCCGCCGGCCAGCGCTGCACTTGCGCGCGCCGCTTGCTGGTGCCGCAAGGCGCCTGGGGCGACGCGCTGCTGGCGCGGCTGGTGGAGGTGGCGGCCAAGCTGCGCGTCGGCAAATACGACGCCGAGCCGGCGCCCTTCATGGGCGCGGTGATCTCCAGCGCCGCCGCCGAGGCGCTGTTGCAGGCCCAAGCCGCGATGCTGGCCGCCGGCGGCAAGGCGCTGCTGGAAATGCGCCGGCTGACGCCGGACGCGGCGCTGCTGAGCCCGGGCATCATCGACACCACCGCCGCCGCGCGTCCGGACGAGGAATACTTCGGCCCGCTGCTGCAAGTGATACGCTACGCCGATTTCGATCAAGCCATCGCCATCGCCAACGACACCCGCTTCGGTCTGGCCGGCGGCGTGCTGTCCGATGAGCGCGCGCTGTACGAGCGTTATCTGTTGGAAAGCCGCGCCGGCGTGGTGAACTGGAACAAGCCCTTGACCGGCGCGTCCAGCGCCGCGCCCTTCGGCGGCGTAGGCGCCTCCGGCAACCATCGCGCCAGCGCCTATTACGCCGCCGATTACTGCGCCTATCCGGTGGCCTCGCTGGAATGCGACAGCCTGACCGTGCCGGCCCAACTCTCGCCGGGGATCACGCTGTGAACGCCTATGAAGTGAATTTCGACGGTCTGGTGGGCCCGACGCACAACTACAGCGGCCTGTCCTTCGGCAATGTGGCGTCCACCAGCAATGTCAGCGCCGCGTCCAATCCCAAGCTGGCCGCCAAGCAGGGCCTGGCCAAGATGAAGGCCTTGCACGACCTGGGCTTCAAGCAGGGCGTGTTGGCCCCGCACGAGCGTCCGGACGTCGCCAGTCTGCGTCTGCTGGGCTTTGGCGGCAGCGACGCCGAGGTGGTGGCGCGCGCCGCCAAGGAAGCGCCGGCCATCCTGGCCGCGGCCAGCTCGGCCTCCTGCATGTGGACGGCCAACGCCGCCACCGTCAGCCCGTCCGGCGACACCGCCGACGGCCGCGTGCATTTCACCCCGGCCAATTTGAACAATAAATTCCACCGTTCGATCGAGCATCCGACCACGGGCCGGCTGCTGCGGGCGATGTTCGCCGATGAGTCCCGCTTCGCCGTGCATCCGGCGCTGCCGGCGCAGATGCACTTCGGCGACGAGGGCGCGGCCAACCACACCCGTTTCTGCGCCGAGTACGACGGCGCGGGGGTGGAGTTCTTCGTGTTCGGCGCGGCGGCTTTCGATGCCCGTTATCCCAAGCCGGCCAAGTTCCCGGCGCGCCAGACCCTGGAAGCCTGCCAGGCGGTGGCGCGCTTGCACGGCTTGAGTGCGGAGCGCGTGGTCTACGCGCAGCAGGACCCGGACACCATAGACGCCGGCGTGTTCCACAACGACGTGATCTCGGTGGGCAACCGTCAGGTGCTGTTCCACCACGAGAAATCCTTCCTCGATCAGCACAAGGTGCTGGCCGAGCTGAGCGCCAAGCTGGCGGCTGTCGGCGGCGACTTTGTCTCGGTGGAGGTGCCGGCTGCGGAGGTCAGCGTCGAGGAGGCGGTGAAGAGTTATCTGTTCAACAGCCAGCTGCTGTCCAAGCCGGACGGCAAGATGATCATCGTGGTGCCGGAGGAGTGCCGCAATCAGCCGCGCGTCTGGACCTACCTTGGCAAGCTGGCCGCCGGCGGCGGCCCCATCGACGAGGTCAAGGTGTTCGACCTCAAGCAGAGCATGCAGAACGGCGGCGGCCCCGCCTGCCTGCGGCTGCGCGTGGCGCTGTCCTCGGCGGAGATCGCCGCGGTCAACCCCAAGGTGCTGATGAGCGACGCGTTGTTCGCCACGCTCAACGGCTGGGTGGAGCGTCACTACCGCGACCGCCTGAGCAGCGATGACCTGGCCGATCCGCAGCTGCTGATCGAAAGCCGAACCGCCTTGGACGAGTTAAGCGGCATCCTGGGCTTGGGTTCGGTGTATCCCTTCCAGCTGGCTTGAGCCAGTATCGCGGCTCTCTGATTACAAGTCAGGTGCTCTAGCAAAACAGGCCGGGAATCCCGGCCTGTTTTGCGTTTGAAGCGGCGGCGTCCGTCCGGATTCGCCGTCATCGTCGTCGGGATGACGACAGATTTTATTCCCCCGAAAACTGTCCTGATTGATGGTATCTATTTGACGATTATCATCTATTTTTGGTTTTTAATGTTGTTTGACATGACAAAAGTCATGTGATAACTTGAATGACATTGGAATATATTGATCGATACGGCTTGCGGAATTCGTCCTCTCAGCCAGGGAAAACGGGGGTTTTCGGCGAGGCTGTCCATGGCGGCGTAGCGGCATGGAGTTGGGCGAGCGTGGAGACGAAATGACGCCTGGGGCGTTTCTACAACGGGATACGGCCTGGTCTTTAGTACTGGTCTGGACGAAACAGCGGATGTTCATGCCGGAGCGGGCGGTGTTTCGTCCCCGGCGATGTTTTGGCGGTTTTGCGGTTGTTGTTGATTGCGAATGAGAGTGCCGGTTGGATTTTCCGCCGCTGCGACGCGCAGTTCATCGCGGCTCCTTTTGTCTTGCATACACTTCGAGTGCCAATACACCATGAAATACCACTGCATCGGCATCGGCAGCGGGCCGTCCAATCTGAGCGTGGCTTCGCTCTTGCATGGCCAGCACGACATCAAGAGCATCTTCTTCGAACAGAAAGCGGCGTTCACCTGGCACGACGGCATGATGATTCCAGGCGCGGGGCTGCAGGTCTCCCTGTTCAAGGATCTGGTCACGCTGGCGGACCCGACCAACCGCTTTTCCTTTGTTTCCTATCTGCATCAGCACGGTAGATTGCTGCAGTTTCTCAATGCGCGATTCGATCAGGTGTCGCGATTGGAATTCCGCGACTATTTGAAATGGGCGGCGGAGAGCAACGGCAATATCTGCTTTGGCGAACGGGTGCTGGAGGTGGATTTCGACGGCGCCGCCTTCGTGGTGCAGACCACGAAACGACGGGTGCAGGGCGACAATGTGGTCGTCGGCGTCGGCATTGTGCCGGAGGTGCCGGACTTCGCGCGTTCCTGTCTCGACGAGGTTACGCATTTCCACATTAGCGATTTCGCCGCCAAGGCCGGCGTCGCGGCGGGCAAGCGCGTGTTGGTGATAGGCGGCGGACAGTCCGGCGCCGAGGTGGTGCTGGATTTGCTGCGCCGAGGCGGCGGCCAGGCGCCGGCCGCGCTGAGCTGGTTGTCGCGCCGGGAGAACTACTTCCCGCTCGACGATTCCCCGTTCACCAACGACCTGTATACGCCTACTCATTCCAACTACTTTTACGAGCAGGACGAGATATTCCGCAGCGCCTTCATCAAGCGCAATCTGCTCAGCAGCGACGGCATTTCCGAATGCACCTTGCGCAGCCTTTACCAACAGATCTATTCGCTGCGCTTCATCGAACGCGCGCCTATCGACATCAGCTTGCTGCCCTTCCGCGAGGTGCGCGCCATCGGCCGGAACGGCGAGCGCTGGTCCATCGCCGCCAGCCATTTGGGCGCCAACGCGTCGGAAACGCTGGAAGCGGACGTGGTGATCTGGGCCAGCGGATTCAAGCCGGCGCCCACGCCCTTCCTGCAGCCGCTGCGGGAGCGCCTGGAGCGAGAGGGCGAGGAAATCGCCGTCGACCGCGATTACGCGGCGCTGGGCAAGCTGCCGCGCAATCGCAGCTTGTTCATTCTGAACGCCATCCGCCAGCAGCGCGGCTTGGCCGATCCCAACCTCAGCCTGACCGCGTGGCGCAGCCAGATTGTCATCAACCGCATGCTGGACGCGCCGCGCGTCGACAACGTCGACGCCGCCTTCGTGTCCTGGGCGCCGCTGGCCTCGACGTTCGCGGCCGAGCGCAAGAGCAAGAGGGAATGGGCATGACGGCGCCTCGCATCGTCGTCGTCGGCGGCGGCATTCTCGGCTGCACGATAGCCGCGCGCCTGCTGGAGCGCGAGCCGCGGGCCCGGCTCACCCTGGTGGATCGCGGTTTGGTCGGCGCGGGAGCGTCGATGTATTCCGCCGGCGTCCATTTCCCGGTGGGGCGCTCCGAGCGCGTGCGCCAACTGAGCGCGGCCAGCGCGGATTACTACCAGACCTTGCGCGCCCGCCATCCGCAGCTGCCCATGTACGGCTTCGACTTTTTCGTCGCGGCCGGCGCGGCCGACGCCGAGGAGGTCCGCGCCCGCTGCGCCGGCCTGCTGCCCTTGTCGGCGGAGGAAAAGTCGCGCGTCGCGCCGGATCTGCCGGCCGGCCGCGAGCTGTGGCGGATGCCGGACTGTCATGTGACGGATGTGCAGGGGCTGGCCTTATGGTACGCGCAGCGTCTGCGCGATCGCGCCGAGGTGTTGGAGGGCGTCGGGGCCGAGGCGCTGGACGAGAGCGCCGACGGCGTTCGCCTGACCCTGTCCAGCGGCCGGGAGCTGGCCGCCGACGCCGTGGTGCTGGCCCCCGGGCCGTGGGTCAACGAGGGCTGCTGGAGCGGGCTGACCGCCGGGCTAGGCGTCCGCGTCAAGAAAGTGGTGGCCCTGCATATTCAGTGGCCGGCGGAGGAGGGGGCCGCGCTGTTCTTCCCCGCCGAGGACGCTTTTCTGGCGCCGCTGCCGCACCGCGGGCATTGGCTGTTCAGCTACACCTGCCAGCAATGGGACGTGTCGCCGGAGCAGTGCCGGCAGGCCAGGGTGGAGGCCCGCGAGATCGCCGAGGCGCGCGAGGCGTTGAAGGACGTTGCGCCGGAGCTGGCGTCGCTGGCGGGCTCGGGTAGGGTGTTCTGCGACGCCTACAGCCCAAGCCGCGAGCCGCTGGCGCAATACCTCGGCCGGCATCGACGCATTTTGTTCGTCGGAGCGTGCAACGGCTCCGGTTATCGCCTGGCGCCCGGCGTTGCCGCGGAAGCCGTCGCCCTGCTCAACCACACTCTCACCAAGGGGTAGCCGATCATGCACATCATAGAATTGAACGAAGCGCAGCTGGCGCCGGCTTTCGGCATCGAGATGGCTTCCATCGCCGGCCTGGGTGAGCAGGAGCAGGTGCGGCTGGCCTACGGCGTCGTCGAGCCCGGCGGGGAAAGCCAGCCGCACAAGCACGACGAGCTGGAAGCCTTTCTGATTCTGAGCGGCGAAGGCGTCATCGACGCCGACGGCCGCTCCCAGCCGGTGCGCGCCGGCAGCCTGGTGCTGTTCAAACCGTTTGAAAAACACGTGTTGCGCAATACCGGCGAGCAGCCGCTGCGCTTCTGCGACTTCTACTGGCGGGACGCGGCCAAACGCGAGGCCGCCGCGCAAGACAACGGCGCCGCGCGTTTGAAGGGGCGTCCTGTGTTCGTGTTTTCCACGCCGCCCACGCCCAACGGCGACTTGCACCTGGGCCATCTGTCCGGCCCCTATCTGGGCGCCGATGTCTATGTGCGCTTCCTGCGCGCCAACGGACACGAGGCCTATCACCTCACCGGCAGCGACGATTACCAGAGCTATGTAGTGGGCCGCGCCCGTCAGGAAAACAGCAGCCCTCAGCAGGTGGCCAGCCATTACTCGGCGGCGATCAAGTCCACGCTGGACCTGATGGACATCCACCTGGATCAATACACCATCACCACCCGCGACCCGGCTTACGCGGCCGGCCTGCGCGATTTCTTCTCGCGCCTGGTGCGGGGCGGCGCGCAGCTGCGTTCCGACGCGGCGCTGTTCGACGCCGAAACCGGCGACTATCTGTACGAGGTGGACGTTTCCGCCAAGTGTCCGAGCTGCGGCTCGCCCTGCGGCGGCAATATCTGCGAGGAGTGCGGCGAGCCGAACAACTGCGTGGACCTGGACGCGCCGCGCTCGCGGCTGTCGGACGCGACGCCGGTTACCGGCGCCATCCGCCGCTACATGATCAATCTATCCGCCTTCAAGGATGCGGTGGAACAGCATCAGCGCCTGAGCAAGGTGTCGCCGCGCTTGCAGCAATTGGCGGAGCGGGTGCTGGCGCGCAAGGACTATTGGGTGCCCATCACCCATCCGGCGCAGTGGGGCGTGCCGCCGGCGGAGGAGGTCGAGGGCGAGCAGGTGATCTGGGTGTGGCCGGAAATGGCGTACGGCTTCCTATACGGCATCGCGGAATTGGGCGGCCGGCTGGGCAAGCCCTGGCAAGCCGACCGGCCGCAGCCGGACTGGAAGATCGTCCACTTTTTCGGCTACGACAACAGCTATTACCACTCCATCCTCTATCCGGCCTTGTACCGGATGGCCTTTCCGGACTGGCAATGCGATATCGACTACAACGAGAACGAGTTCTACCTGCTCGAGGGCCTGAAGTTCTCCACCAGCCGCCGGCACGCGGTATGGGGCAAGGACATCCTGAGCCCTGACAGCGTGGACGCGGTGCGCTATTACCTGGCGCGCACGCGCGGCGAGCAGGAGCGGACCAATTTCACGCTGGACGACTTCCATGCGTGCGTGGAGCGGACGCTCTTGGGCCAGTGGCAGGCCTGGCTGAGCGGCCTGGGCGAGCGCTTGCGGCAGGATTTCCAGCAGCGCGCGCCCGACGCCGGCAACTGGACCGCCGCTCACACCGCCTATTTCGACGCGCTGAGCAATCGGCTGACCAGCCTGAGCACCCATTACGGCGCAGACGGTTTCACGCTCAACCGCGTGGCGGAAGAGCTGGACGGGCTGGTGGCCGGCGCGTTGCGCTTCGCCAAATCGAACGAGCGCATCCGTCGGAATCCGGCGCTGCGCGACGAGTACCGGACCGCGATCGCGCTGGAACTGGCCACGGCCCGTCTATTGGCTCAGGCCGCCGGCCCCTTGATGCCGCGCTTCGCCCAGCGCCTGGGCCGAGCCTTGGGCATGGAGCGCGTCGACGTCTGGCCGGAAAGCGTGGAGCTGTCGCCGCCGGGCACGCCTTTGAACTTGGCGGAGCAGCGTTTCTTCACGCCGCTGCGCCGGGCGGGCGCGGAGGAGGAAGGGCGGTCATGAGTGAGATGATGTCTCAAGCGCCGCGCGGCCCGGACGTCGATCTGGTCAACGCCATCGCGCTGCGCGGATGCGATGACGAGCGACATGTCATCCGCTTCCCGCAAGACGGCGCGGTGCGCGCCTGGACGCTGGCCGAGCTGGACCGCAAGGCGGCGCGCGTGGCCCGGCGCTTGCAAGCGCTGGGCTTGCGCCCGCGCGACCGGGTGGGCGTGTTGTCCCGCAACCGGATCGAATTCGTGCTGCTGGATCTGGCCGTCCTGAAACTGGGGGCGGTGACCGCGGGCTTCGAGGCCGGGCGCTTCGAGCCGGCGCGTATCGTGGACCTCTACGGCTTGAAAGCTTTGTTCGCCGAGGGTGTGGACCGCTCGGGCGCGGTTTTCGACATCGCCGAAGTGTATGCCTGGGCCGAACACGCCGAGGCGGACGCGACGGAGCGGCCCTTGCACGCCGGCTACGACCCGGCCGACGTGCTGGCGATCAAATTCACCTCGGGCAGCACCGGCGCGCCCAAGGGCCTGGAAGCCACCGTCGCCAGCGTCAACAGTTCCATCAATGAAGTGCAGGCGATGTTCGGGCATGGGGACGGTGACAATCTGCTGGTGTTCCTGCGGCTGGCCTTGCTGCAGCAACGCTACTGGATTTATTCGGCGCTGGCGTTTGGACACGACCTCACGCTTTCCGATCTGGATCAGGCGCTGGACATGGCCAAGGCCTGCCAGCCCACCGTCGTCATGGGCGTGCCGGGCTTTTACGAAGCCTTGCGCGCCAGCCTGTCGCAGCGGCACGGGGACGGCGATCCGGCCGCCCGCGGCGCGCAGATCCAGGACGCGCTCGGCGGGCGCGTCCGTTATCTGTGGACCGGCTCCGCCCCGGCCAGCCGGACCGTGCTCGAATTCTTCAACCATGCCGGCGTGCCCTTGTACGAGGGATACGGCAGCAACGAGGCCTGCATCGTCGCCAAGAACCACCCCGGCGCCTTCCGCCTGGGCAGCGTGGGCAAGGTGCTGCCGAACAAATCCATCCGTTTCGACCAGGACGGCGTCTTGATCGTGGCCAGCCGTCATCCGGTCAACTGCCGCTATACCTGGTGCGATCCCGGCGTCAGCGAAAAAAGCTTCCTGCCCAGCGCCGAGGTCAAGACTTGGGACTTGGGCCATGTGGACGAGGACGGTTTCCTGTACATCCACGGCCGCGTGGACGACGTCTTGACCATGGCCAGCGGCCGCAACGTGCTGGCGAGGCCGATGGAGGAGGGCTTGCGCCGGCATCCGGACGTGCATGAATGCGTGCTGTACGGCACCGGCAAGCCCTTTATTACGGCCATCCTGTCCCCGGCGCTGGCCGGGGCGGACGCCGAGGCCTTGCGCCGGCATATCCGGGCGCTGAACGAGGATGTCTTCCAGGAGGCGCGCATCCTGGCGGCGCTCATTGTCGACGAGCCGTTTTCCATCGAGAACGGCCTGCTGACTTCTCAATTCAAGCCCAAGCGCAAAATGATTCATCAGCGTTACATGGCGCAGCTGGACGACATCTATGCGCGCCACGCGCGGACGCCGGAAGCGTTTTCGGCGGACGCGGCGTATGTGCGGGATGGCCGGGCGCCGCAGCCCTCTTTCTGATACACGGCCCGCTTAAACCTATGCAAGGAGCGATAAATGACTTGGCGTAATTTGAAGGACCTCACCCTGGAAAACGAACGCGTGCGTTTGCGCCGGATTCAGATCGGCGATTACGCGGCGTTTGAGCGCATCGTGTTCGAGCCCGCCATTTGGGAGTATTTCGTCGCTCGCATCCAGACGCCGGACGATCTGGGCCGCTTCCTCGAGCAGGCGATACAGGACACCCTTAACGGCAGCCGCATCGTGTTCGCCATCATCGACCGCCAAACGGACCGCATCGTCGGCAGCACCGCTTACGGCAATCTCGCCGAGGGCGAGCGCCGCCTGGAGATAGGCTGGTCCTGGCTGTGCCGGGACGCGCGGCGCACCGGCATCAACCGCGCGGTCAAGTTCGAACTGCTCAAGCACGCGTTTGAAGCGCTGGAATGCGAGCGCGTGGAGTTCAAGACCGACGTGTTGAACGCCGGCGCGCGCGCGGGCCTGGCCGGCATCGGCGCGACGGAGGAAGGCGTGCTGCGCAGCTTCAACTTCATGCCCGGCGGCCGTCGCCGCGATGTGATCTATTACAGCGTGCTGCGCCAGGAATGGGAGCGGGTCCGCGCCGAACGCTTCCCGACGCTGGCCGCCGCGGCAAGCCGTTGAGCGGCCGGGCCGGCATCAAGATGGACGCCCCCGACATGTCCGCGAGCCCGTCGATGAAAACGGAAGACTTTGTCTTTAGCGCCGGCGAGCAATGGCTGGCCGCCACCCGCGTGCAGCCGGACGCCGGCGCGGCAAGCAGCATCCTCACCCTGCACGGGCTGGGCCAGACCGCGAACCGGCACACCATACGCTATGTGCTGGACCACTTGGCCGGGCATGGCCTGGCTTCGGTGTGCTTCGAATTCTCCGGCAACGGCGACAGCAGCGGGGCGCTGGAAGAGGCCTGCCTGCGGCGTCGTTACGAGGAAACGCTGGCCGCCGCCGAACATCTGGACAAGCGCGAGTCGCTGACCCTGATCGGCACCAGCATGGGCGGCCATCTCGCCGCCTGGGTCGCGCCGGTGCTGAAGCCCGCCTGTCTGGTGCTGTTCTGCCCGGCAAGCTATCCGGCCGATGCCGCCGAATCCCGTTTCGACGGCGGGCTGGCCCGTCCCGCCCCCTATCCGGACTCCCCGGCCTATGCCGGCCTGCGCGAATTCAGCGGCGACTTGCTGATCATAGGCGCCGGCAAGGACGCGGTGGTGCCCGCCGAGACGCTGGACGGCTATCTGGCCGCGGCCAAGAACGCCCGCAGCAAGCATATTGTCTGGCTGGACGACTGCGAGCATTTCATCCATCGCTGGCTGCCGCATCAGGACGCTTTGCGGCCGCAAGTGCTGACGACGATAAGGGACACCATTCTGCGGGCGCGCGCCCGCCAATAAGACCGACTAACAAAACCCCTGATCCCGCGTTGCGCCTCCTTGTCGTACGACTTGTACTGCCCGCGTCGGCGCGCCTTGGCTCAGGTTCTCTGCGAGGTTTTGTTAGCGGCTCTAAGTCTATTGGAGGAATCCATGCAAAACGCTCCCGTTCTGATCGAAGCGAATATCCTGAAGCGGCGCGATGTCGCCAGCTTGCAGATCGTTGAAAACGCTTTCTCCGACGGCCCCGTCGCCGAGGCCTTGCGCCGGGCGCCGGGCATCGAGCGCCGCCGGGGTCTGAGCAAGGAGGTGTTCGACCGCGAATACCGTCACCAGCAGCGGCCGGTGATTCTGGAAGGCTACGCCGCCGACTGGCCGGCGGTGCGCCATTGGAGTTTCGAGCATCTGGCCCGGCGCTGCGGCGCAACGCCGGTGGTGGTCAACAGCTATAGCAGCCAGCGTTCCGCCCAGGCCAGCTTCGCCGAGTTCGTCGACATGCTGATGCGCAACGAGGGGCCGGAGACGACGCCCATCTATCTGCAGGAATGGTATTACCAGGCCTCCTGCCCCGAACTGGCCGAGGACATGCCGGAACTGGACATCGCCCAATACGATTTCCGCCGCGATCTGTACGGCGAGGTGATCTCCACCAATCACCAGCTCTGGCTGGGCCAGCGCGGCGGCGTCACCCGGCTGCATCAGGACTCCTACACCATAGACGTCATGCATGTGCAGCTGGTGGGCGAAAAGCATTGGACTGTTTTGGGGCCGCAGGCGATGTTGCCGGAAACGGAGACGGGGGATGCTGATCTACAAGCGCTGGCCGACGATCCCGCCGCCCAACTGATGCAATGCACGCTGAAGCCCGGCGACGTGCTCTATCTGCCGGCGCTGTGGTTCCACCGCATCAAATTGCTGAGCAACTCCATCGGCCTGGGTCGGAAGTGCCTGGACCAGGCCAATCTGCAAACCCACATCCGGCAACGGATGGCGGAGCTGCTGGCGCTCGCCCTCAATCCGGAAGAGGTCAAGCTCACCCATCCCGAACTGTTCAATGTGGTGATGATGCGCAACCGGGTCTGGGCCAAGCGCATGGGCATCGATTTGTCGAAACTGCGCCCATGATCCGGTTTTCGTCCCGCGGTTTGGGATACCTCATCAGGAGAGAATAAATGAAGCAAGCGCATGTATTGGTTGTCGGGGGATTGAACCACACGCTGGATAGGCTGGAGCAATTGGGCGCCCGCTATTCGATGATGCAGATCCCGGAGCGCGTCAATGAGCGGCAGTACAGCGCGGCCGCCCGTTACGCGGTGATGGATTACGAAGACATGGAAGAGGTGTTGCTGCTGGCGCGCGCCTGGCACGCCAAGGACCCGTTCGACGCGGTGGTGTCCTTCACCGAATACGGCCTGCATCCGGCGTCGCAATGCGCGATCGAGCTCGGCGTCGCCGGGGACAATCTGGAAGCGGTGCTGAACACGCGCGACAAAATCAAGATGCGCGAGCTGCTGGGCCGCCAGGGCCTGAGCCCGGTGCGATACCAGGTCTGTCAAAGCCTGGACGACGCGAGAAGCTTTTTCCACTCGCTCAATGGCGAGGCGATGGTGCTGAAGCCGTTTGCCGGCGGCCTGAGCGAGGGCGTGTTCTTCGTGGATGAGGACGCGCATCTGGAGGAACGCTGGAACGGCTCCCGCGCGGTGATGGACGGGCCGGTTCTGGCCGAGGAGTTTTTACACGGCCCGGAGTACAGCGTGGAGTCGCTGTCCATCAACGGCCGGCATGAGATCGCGATGATCACCGAGAAGGAAGTCACGGCGCTGCCGCGCTTCATCGAGCTGGGCCACCAGGTGCCGGCGCGGCTGGACGAGGCGCAGCAGGCGGCGGTCAAGACCTTGGTCAGCCGTTTTCTGGACGTCATCGGCCAGAAAACCGGGCCCGCGCACACCGAGATCCGCCTGACGCCGTCCGGGCCCAGGATCATAGAATCGCAAACCCGGATAGGCGGCGATCAAATCTGGGAAATGTGCGAGCTGGTCAGCGGCGTCAATCTCACCGGCGAAACCATGGCGGCGCTCACCGATCTGTCGCGGCCAGCGCGCAAGCCCGCGGCCAAGGCCGCCGCCATTCGTTTCTTCTCCTACGAGAACGCCCGTATTCTGAGCGTGAGCGGCATTGAGCAGGCGAAAAGCGCCCAGGGCGTGGTCCGGGTGGAGTGTCAGCTGCACGCCGGCCTGCGCTGCGAGACGCTTAAATCGTCCAACTCCCGCCAGGGCTACGCGCTGTGCGTGGGCGACACGATAGAGCAAGCCGTCGCCAACGCGGAGGCAGCGCGCGACGCGGTGCGGGTGGAATGGGAGCCGCTTAGCGTGGAGCAGGGCGGACTTTGAATCGTTTCTTGGATCAACTCGAATAAGAGCCGCTAACAACACCTCGCAGAGAACCTGAGCCAAGGCGCGCCGACGCAGGCAGTACCAGTCGTACGACAAGGAGGCGCAACGCAGGATCAGGGGTTTTGTTAGCGGGTCTAAAGACAGGCAAGCATGAACTCACATCCGGTCCGGCGCAGCGTGTTGTACATCACCGCGCATTACATCATGACCTATCTGGGCTACTACGGCCTGGTCTCCACCCTGGTGGTCACGCTCAACAAGGCCGGGTTCAGCGCGGAACAGATCGCCATGCTGGTCATTCTGTTCACCTTGACGACCAAGGCGGCGAAGATACCGCTGGCGCCCTGGCTGGACCGGATGGCGGCGACGAAGTCCGTCTTGATAGGCTGCGTCATGGCCGCGGCCGGTTTCATGTTGCTGTATTCGGCCAAGGACGTGTATTTGACCGCCTGTGCGCTGGCCCTGTCCGGCACCGGCATTTCCATCAACGCGCTGGCGAGCAAGCAACTGGCCGCGGCGACCAGCGATATGATGGAGAACCGCGCCAAGCTGTTCTCCATCACCTATATCGGCATTAATATCGCGGCGGCGGCGGCGGCGCCGCTGGCCCTGTACCTGGCGGCCAAGGGGCAGTACCAGCTGGTGTTGATCGGCATCGCCGTCTCCTACTGCGTGGCCGGGGTGGTGACCTTCCTGAACTTCGGCAGGCTGGGCATGAAACGCCCTGGCGGCGGCGCGCCGTCGTTTCTAGCCTATTGGAAGTTGCTCTATGTGCCCGGCATCCCTCCCTTTCTGCTGATCAATTTCTTTTGCTGGCTGCTGTACGGCCAGTTGTTCAACGTGCTCGCGCTCTATGTCTCGGAAACGCTGGCCCAGCCGGGCAAGCTTGGCTGGCTGTACACCTTGAACGCCTTGCTGGTGATCGCGCTTCAGCTCTTGGTCACCCATCTGGCCCACCGCTGGAGCGGCGGCAAGCCGCTGGGCATTGTCCGTTCCTCCTACGCCACCTTCGCGTTGGCCTTCATCATGCCCTTCATTCTCCCGGGCTATATCGGCGCGCTGGCTTTCGTGCTGGTGTTCACCTTCGCCGAGATGATGTTCGCGCCCAGCATGGACGTGTTGCTGCTGTCCTTGATCGGCCAGGAAAGCCGGGCGGTAGCTTACAGCGTGCTGTCCATCAGCACCGCGCTTGGGGAGTCGCTGGGCGGGGGCATGGGCGTCGCGGTTTACCGCTGGATGGCGGATTACGGCCATGCCGGCCAATTCTGGCTGGCGCTCGCCGGCTTGTCGCTGCTGTGCATCGCCGTCGCCTATGTGTTGCAGGAGTCGAGCGCCGGCTTGCGCGCGCAGGCGGCGGGCGCGGCTTAGAGAAGCGGAGCAGAGCGTAAACCGCTGCTTAGAACCTGTTCACGATCTTTCCGAGAGATGGCTCCAAAACATGGAATCCGCTGCGCGGATGGTGATTTTCATTGCCGGGGCTGCCCGGCGAGCAGGGAGGAGATATTTGCTTGGCCAAATATCCCCTCCACCCCTAAAGGCCACCCTGCAAGCCAGGCCTACGGCTTCCCGCCGGTTCCCGTCAGGTCCGAGGCGCGGCTGAACTCGCAGCGCGCTACCGTCGCGCTGCTCGAACAGGCAGCCGCTTAAGACCTCGGACCTGCCACCCGACGGCAGGCTTGAAGGGACCCGGGGCGCGTCGGATACGCGGCCTCCTGTGCAGAAAACCGTGTTTCAAAGCACAGACAAAAGATCGTGAACAGGTTCTCAGTGGCGGATCTGGGTGCTGCCGGCTTCGGCCAGCGCCTCCAGCAATAAGGCGGTGCTGGCGCCGGGCAGGTTGAACGGGTCCAGCCGAGCCTGGGCGGAATAGCGCAGCAGCAGCGAGGTGTTGAGTTTTTCCATCATCACCTCCGCCATGCTCCAGTTGGCGAAGCGGCGTTGCTCCACTTCCTGGTATTCCAGCAGCGTCAGACATTGATGGCGCGGGTCGTGGGCCAGTTTCTGGTACAGCAGGTTGACCTCGGCGCGGCCGCCCTCCAGCGATTGAACGAATACGTCCTTGCTGTAGCACAGCACTCCGGTGATGCCCTGGGCCGGATTGTATTTGCGCGCGGCGATCATGATGTCGTCCACCAGATCGCTGTCTATGGATTTGTGCGCGCGGCTGCAGTAAGTCAGGCGTACCAGCATGATGTGCCCCTTGGATGCAAAGAGGCCGCGCCAGACCGGCGCGGCCTCGTTTCATCTTAGTTGCTGCGCGCCGCCTTGCCGGCGGCAAGGGGCTTATTTATGCATCAAGGACAGGAATTCGCGGCGCAGATTGGCGTCGCTGAGGAAGGAGCCGCGCATCACGCTATTGGTCATCTTGCTGTTGCTGTCCTTCACGCCGCGCCAGTGCATGCAGAAGTGGTCCGCCTCCATCACGATGGCCAAGCCATCCGGCTGCAGCTTCTTCATCAGCAGGTCGGCGATCTGCGACACCGCTTCTTCCTGGATTTGCGGGCGGGTCATCACCCAATCTATCAGCCGCGCGTATTTGGACAGGCCGATCAGGTTGGAGTGTTCATTGGGCATCACGCCCACCCAAACGCGGCCGATGATGGGGCACAGGTGGTGGGAGCAGGCGCTGCGCACCGTGATCGGGCCCACGATCATCAATTCGTTGAGCTTTTCCACATTGGGAAACTCGGTGCTGGCCGGCATCGCCACATAGCGGCCGCGGAAGACTTCCCTGATGAACATCTTGGCCACGCGCTTGGCGGTGTCCTGGGTGTTGTGGTCGTGTTCGGTGTCGATGACCAGGCTTTCCAGCACGGCTTTCAGTTTTTCCTGAACCTCGGTTTGCAGCTGATCCAGCTCGCCGTCTTCGATGTGGGCGGCGATATTGTCGTTGGCGTGAAAACGGACGCCGGCTTGCTGCAGGCGGCTGCGGATGCGCTGTGAGACCGGCAGATGGTCAACGGTATTGGTCTTGTTCATTGTGTTGGCAGTCTCGGATGCTTATTTATCATTTTGGCGCCGCCATGGCCGGCGGCTCTATCCATTGCGCATGATTTGGGGCGAGGCAGGCGGTGGGCGCCTCCCCGAAAGGCGGCGTGCTTGGAGCCTGGCCGATGCGACAGGAACGCTCCATGTTAGCACAAGCGCCGGAGCGCATCCGCAGCCGATGTCCCTAGTAGAAACCCTTAGCCCATCAGGGCTTGACGCGGAAAGTCCTTAATTTGGCTGGCATGCAAAGTCAATGCCGGCGGCTGGCCGTACATGATCTTGCTGTCCTTTTGGACGGGGGTGGATATGGGGCGGCGAGACTTTGCCGCGGCGGCGCAAGCCTTGTTTGTCGGAAGCGGGCGCGCCGTTCGTCTTAGCGCCAATTCGCATTGGTATTTTCGACACAGAAATTATCCGGATTGAATTTCCTCCCGCCTGGATTACCACTCACATAACGACGACAACTTATGAAGAGGGGTGGGACGGTATGGATAGTCAACAACGCAACGGCGGGCAACGCTGGGCCCGGGACTATGTGTTCGACGCATTGAGCGAGTTGGGCATTCATCGCATTTTCGGCGTGCCCGGCACCAATGAGATTCCCATCATCGACGGTACGTCCTACCCGGAAAACCAGGTGGAGTACATCGAGTGCCTGCACGAGAACATCGCCATGGGCGCGGCGATGGGGTCGGCGCGGATGACCGGCAAGCCCGGCGTGGTGGTGGTGCACGTCACCCCGGGCATCGCCCACGGCATCGGCAATCTGTTCAACGCCTGGCGTTCTCAGGCGCCGCTGGTGATTCTGTGTTGCCAGCAGCAGAACGAGCTGGTCACCCAAGAGCCTTTGCTGGCCTCCAACCTGGTGGATCTGGCGCGGCAATACACCAAGTGGGCGCATGAGGTGCGCACCGAGCAAGAACTGCCCATGGTGTTGCAGCGCGCCTTCAAGGAGGCGATGGCGCCGCCCAACGGCCCGGTATTCGTCGCGATTCCCTGGGAGTTCACCATGAGGCGCATCGGCGACGGCGACCGCCTGCCCGGCATTACCCGCATCTCCCCGCACTTCACCGCGGACGCCGACGCCATCCGCCAAGCGGCCGTCATGCTGCGCGAGGCGGTCAACCCGCTGATCGTGGTGGGCGACGCCGCGGGCTACGCGGAGGCCTGGCCGGAATTGCAGGCGCTGGCGGAGTTGATCGGCGCGCCGGTGTCGCTGCAAACCTTCAGCAGCCTGGCCAACTTCCCCAATGGAGATTACCACTGGCAGGGCGAGCTGCCCGGCGGGCAAAAAGATCTGCAGAAGGTTTTCGCCGGTCATGACGTCGCCTTTTTGTGCGGTTTCAGCAATCAGGCCCAGGTCACCGTGTTCAAGTACAGCGACGGCCCCTTGATTCCGCCCTCGGTGCGTCAGGTTTACCTGAGCAACAACAGTTGGGACATCGGCAAGAACTACTACGGCGAGTGCGCCTTGTTCGGCGACATCAAGGCCACTTTGCCGCTGCTGAACCGGGAGATCGGCGATCAGCCGTCCGCGGCCGCGCGGCAACGCAATGAGCTGTTGCGGCAAAAAGCCGACGCGCGGCGCGTGCAATGGGACGTCTATCTGCGCGAGGCGATGCAACAGCAAGAAATCTGGGCGGTGGTGATCGCCGACGCCTTGCGCCTGGAGATCAGCGAACGCCAGCTGGAAAAGCAATTCGTCTATGTGCACGAAGCGGTGTCGGATCCGGCGCCTTTCCAATACCTGCTGCCCTTCACCGAAGAGGCCGCCGCGCCGATCAGCTACTACTGCGTGGGCGGCGGCTCCTTGGGCTGGTCCATGCCCGCCACCCTGGGCATCAAGCTGGAGGCGCAAGGCTGCCAGGGCATAGACACCCGTTTCGTGGTGGCGGCCACCGGCGACGGCTCCTCGCTGTTCTACCCGCAAACCTGGTGGACCGCGCAGCACCGCCAGCTGGGCGTGCTCTACATCATCACCAACAACCACGAGTACCACACCCTGCAAATGGGGCTGCAACAAGTGGAGGCGATGTACGGCGACGCGGCCGGCTACGGTTGGCATGCGCGCACCCAGGATCCGGAATACCTGCGCATCCACCGGCCCAAGCCGGACTTCGTCGCCCTGGCCAAGGCCTTTGGCGGCATGGAGGGCGAGGTGGTGGCGCATCCGGAGGCGGTGCGCGCCGCGGTGCGGCGCGGGCTGGACCACGCGCTGGCCGGCCGCGCCTATGTGCTGGACATGCAGACCGTGGGCCTGGACCAGCCGCCGCCCACGCCGCAGCAGGCCAACGCCCGCTACCGCAACCAGCCGCGGCTGGATTGCTTCCACGCGCCGGACGGGGACGCCCAGCGCAACACGGACAACGGCCAGCCGGCCAATGTGCCGGTGATTTTCTGATCCCGGCTTCACTCAGCGAGGACGAGCAAACATGGCTAGCGAAAACATAGACATCGCCATTGTCGGCGGCGGCGTGTCCGGCGTGTACAGCGCCTGGCGGCTGCAACAGCACTATCCCCAGAGCAAGATAGCGGTGTTCGAGGCCAGCGATCACATCGGCGGCCGTTTGCTGTCGGTGCGGCCGCCGGACATCCCCGACATGGTGGCGGAACTGGGCGGCATGCGCATCCTGCCGGAAGTGCAGCCGCTGATTTACGACCTGATCCAGGAGTTGAACGCGCTGCTGCCGGCGCCGGAGCAGATCGAGCTCTATGGCTTCCCGGTGGACGAGCCGCAAAACATCGCCTATCTGCGCGGGGTCTACCTGCGCTTGCAAGACTTCACCACCCAGCCGGACAAAGTGCCGTACCGGCTCAACTTCCTGGACCGCGGCCAAACCGGCGGCGCCGTCATCATCGACGCCATCGAGCAAATCGTGCCCGGCATCACCAATAAATCGCTGACGGAGGAAGAGCGCCGGCTGATGGCGCAGAGCGCCAGCTTCGGCGGCGTGCCGCTGTACCAGCAGGGTTTCTGGAACGTGTTGTTCCGCGTGATCACCGGCGAAGCCTATGAATACGCCGAAGACACCGGCGGTTACGACACCACGCTGTGCAACTGGAACGCCGCCGACGCCATCCCCTGGTTTCTGTCGGACTTCGGCGTATCGGCCCAATACATGGGGTTTTGCAACGGTTTTCAGCAAGTGCCGAGGGTGCTGGCCCAGCTGTTCGAACAAGCCGGCGGCGAGGTGAGGCTGGAAGCGCCGGTCAGCGGCGTGACGCGCAGCGAGCAGGGTTTTCAATTCCAGACGCCGGGCGGTACCGTGTCCGCCAAGACCCTGATCCTGGCGATGCCGCGCCGCGCGCTGGAGCTGCTGTCCGCCACCAGCCCCTGGCTGCAGGAGTCCGCGCGCTTCCAGCAATTGACCGCCAGCGTCACCCCGCGGCCGCTGTTCAAGCTGTTCACCACCTACAACAGCCCCTGGTGGCTCAATACCGGCTACAGCAAGGCCGACGGTGAATACGTGCCGGTCAAGTCCGGCCGTTCCGTCACCGATTTGCCGGTGCGCCAGACCTATTACTGGCCGCGCAGCAACGGCCAGCCTGCCTTGCACGGCCACGCCATGTTGCTGGCCAGCTACGACGACGGCGACAACACCGGTTTTTGGGACGGCTTGCGCGGCCGTCGTCACAGCGCCTGGAAGAAGGGCCTGGAGGTGGCCGAGCTGGCCGATCCCTTCATCGGCGCGGACGACCATGTGCGCGCCAATGAACTGAGCTGGCACCGCTACAAGGCCCCGCGCATGATGACGGAAGAAGTCACCCGCCAACTGACGGTGATGCACAGCCTGTCCTACACGCCCAAAGTGCGCAACGCCGCCTTCCGCGACTGGGGCGACGATCCGTTCGGCGGCGGCTGGAACAGCTGGAACATCGGAGTGAAAAGCTGGGAGGTGAAACGGCAGATCATCCAGCCGCTGGACGGCCAGCCGTTGTATGTGTGCGGCGAAGCCTATTCCGACGCCCAAGGCTGGGTGGAGGGCGCTTTGCAGACCGCGGACATGATGTTGGCCAAGCTGGTTTGAGCACCTGTTCACGATCTGCCGCGCTGCGGCGAGCGCTGAGACAGGAGGGTTGAATCGCTTCCGGAAGCGGGACAGGGTCTGCCTGTCCCGCTTGGCGCGCGGCCCGGCGCGCGCTACCATATCGCTTTCGCGCGGGGCCGACCCCTTGCGCGACCCAATCTTTCCCCGAGGTCTTAGTCCGATGCGCCATTGATGCCGCCGTCCCCCTGGACGGCCACGTTCTCCGCCCCCTGCGCGCAGGGGAATGTTCGGCATCCCTGGAAGCTTCATGACGCACACTCATCTCACTTTGGACGACGTGTCCTATCTGCTGCCTGACGGCAGGGTTCTGTTCAGCCATCTCAATATGAGGTTTCACGCCCAGCGCATCGGCCTGGTGGGCCGCAACGGCGTGGGCAAGACCGTGCTGGCGCGCTTGCTGGCAGGAGAACTGCGGCCCAGCGCCGGCCGCTGTCTGCGCGGCGGCACGACGCATTACCTGGCGCAGCGGGCCGGCGCGCCCCGGGGCGACACCGCCGCCGGCCTTGCCGGACTGCAAGCGCCGCTGGACGCGCTGGCGCGCATTGAGGCCGGCAGCGTCGACGCGCGGGATTTCGAGCTGCTGGGCGACCGCTGGGACTTGCGCCAAAGCCTGGAGCGGGAATGGCGGCGTTTCGGCCTGGGACATCTGCGCCCGGAAACGCCGGCCGACGCGCTCAGCGGCGGCGAAGCCGCGCGGGCGGCGCTGTGCGGAGCCATATTGTCCGACGCTGACTTTCTGATCCTGGACGAGCCCAGCAATCATCTGGACCGGAATCAGCGACAGGCCTTGATCGAACAATTGTCGCTCTGGCCGCGCGGTCTGCTGGTGATCAGTCACGACCGCCGCTTGCTGGCCGGGATGGAGCGCATCGTTGAACTATCGCCGCAGGGCCTGGCCAGCTACGGCGGCGCTTACGATTTTTACGCCGAGCACAAAGCGCAAGAGCAGGCGCGGGCGCTGCAAACGCTGGAGCAGCGCAAACAGGAGCGCTTGCGCGGCCAGCGGGCGCTACGCGAACAGCAAGAGCGGCAAGAACGGCGTCAGGCCCGCGGCGAACGGCGCGGCCGCGAAGCCAACCAGGCCAGTATTTTGTTGGACCGCCAGCAGCAGCGCAGCGAGGACAGCGCCGGCAAGTTGCGACGGCAACAGGCCGCGGCGCGGGAAGGCCTGGACCAGGCGGTGCGCGAGGCGGCCCGGCGAGCGGAGGACGACGCGGCGGTCGTCGTGCACGCCTTGCCGCAGGGGCGGGCGCTGCCGCGCACCGCCATTGTTCTGGACGAGGTGGAACTGCCGTTCGCGCCGCCGGCCACGCGCCGGGTCGGCCTCAGCCTGGGCGGCGGCCGCCGCATCGGCGTGCTCGGCCCCAACGGCTGCGGCAAGTCCACCCTGCTCAAGGTGCTGGCCGGACAACTGCGTCCGGTCGCCGGCCGGGTTCGATCGCCGGCCGCCTGCGCCTATCTGGCCCAGGATCTGGACGGGTTGGATCCTAGCCGCGGCGCGATCGAGCAACTGCTGGCGCTCAACCCCGCGGCCAGGGAAAGCCGGCTGCGCATGTTGCTGGCCCAACTGGGGCTGGACGCCGAGCGGGCGGCCCGGCCCTGTGGCCTGCTCAGCGGCGGGGAGCGGCTGAAGGCGGCGCTGGCCTACGCGCTCTACGCCGATCCGCCGCCGCAGTGGCTGTTGCTGGACGAACCCAGCAATCACTTGGATCTGCCGTCGCTGCAGGCGCTGGAGGCGATGCTGCGCGGCTACCGCGGCGGCTTGCTGGTGGTGTCGCACGACGAGGGTTTCCTGGACGCGCTGGGCCTGGACGGCTGGCTCACGGCGGACGAGGGCGGCTGGCGGCTGTTGGACGGAGCGGAGTGGGAAAAGCGCGTCATCAATCAAGCTTGGTTTTAGGTAATTTAACGTACAGATATATTAAAAACGCATGAATATAGTTAAAGCGCTGACGAAAACCGTCGGCGCTTTTTCATTCCAGTGATACGCAGGCTGGCTGGATGACGAGGCGGATGGGCGAGGCATTTGGGTGGGTGCGGAGATTCCCCGGGGGGTGCGGCGGCCGCTTAGCGGCTTAGCGGCGAAGGCCCCTTGCCGGCGTGAAGCCGATCGGGAGCGCGAACCGCATATTGCCTTCAGTCGCAGAACGCGCCGCCGGTTTCCGCTCCATCCAGACGACGGCGCCAAGCCAAGCACGCCTCGGTCACAGTGCTCAAGCCAGGAGGACACCATGGCCCAACCGGAAGTGAACAAACTGCTGATGCGCGCGGTGAGCGATAACGATTTCCGCGCCAAGTTCTTGTCGGACCCTGTCGCCGCGGCGAAGGACGCCGGCGCCAATACCGCAACCGTCGCCGAATTGAAAAAGATCGACGTCGCGCGTCTGCGCGCCCAGTTCGATCACCTGACCCGGGTGTCCGGCGATTTGCTGGCCGGCTCGGTGGTGGCGGCCGGGCATAGCCGCGACTGGAGCGACCGCAGCAACATCCACGACAACGACGGCCATATCCACGACAAGGCGGCCACGGTGTTCTCGCCGGGCGATCTGGTCACCAATCCGGCGGTGTCCGCCACGCTGAACCCGGCGGCGGTGCGCGACGCGCTCAAGGACCCGCTGGTGCTCAAGGAAATCGAAAACAACCCCCAGATCAAGGCGGCTTTGAAGCGCGGCGTCAAATAGCCGCGAGGCGGAGCGGACCCCGGCGCGGCCAGCCGCGCCGGGACGGATTTTCTGGCGGCCCGCTTGCGGGCTTCTTGGTGGGGCGACGGCGATGATCATCCGGCTGACGGCTTCCTGCAACAACAAATGTTTCTTCTGCATCGTGGACGACGAGATCGCCCAGCGCGCTTTTAGGCCGCTGGAGGAGATCGTGGCCGAGCTTGACCAGGCGGCGCCGGACGAGGAGGTGGACATCTTCGGCGGCGAGCCCACCATAGACCCGGTGTTCTGGGAGGTGCTGCGCGAAGCCTTGAAAACCGGCCGCCGAGTCAGCCTGGCCTCCAACGTACGGCTGTTCTCCCACCGTCCGTCGGCGGAGCGGCTGGCGGCCATGGCCGACGGCCGGCTGGAAGTGCGCACCAGCCTGATGGGCCACAACGCCGAACTGCACGATAAGCTCAACGGCGTGCGCGAAGGCGCGTTCCGGCAAACCCTGCAGGGCATCCGCCACCTCAGCGAGCTGGGCTTCGACATCCAGACCAATATCGTGATCCTGGCGGAAAACGTGGAACACCTGCTCGCCACCGGCGTGACCGCGGTAGAGGCCGGTTCCTCGCGGCTCAAGTTCAGCGGCACCGTGCGCACCGGCAAATTCATCGATTCCATCGCCGACCCGGCGCTGGTGCGCGAAAGGCTGCGCGCCATCGTGCCGCTGTTCCGCGCGCTGGGCGTGCCGGTGACGCTGGAGAAACTGGCGCCCTGTCTGATACCGGATTTCCTCGATCTCTTGATCCGGGATTCCGATCCGGCGGTGGACACCCATCCCTGGTACGAAAAAACCCGCGCCTGCCGCGGCTGCCGGCTGGCCGACGCCTGTCCGGGGGCCGAGCGCGGCGCGCTGATCCGCCACGGGCGGGACTGGGTGCGGCCCTTGGCCGAGATCCCGGCGGAGCTGATAGACGAGGTGCGCGTCGCCGCGCTGGAGCGCTATCAGCCGCGGCGCGACAAGCCTTTTTTGCGCGTGCTGTTCGATCACCGGGACTTGTCCTCGCTGGGCCTCATCGCCAGCTTCTCGCGCCAGCATCCGCAACTCTATCTGATCGCCTGAACCCGCCACCCGTTTGCGAGGCCCGCCATGAACCACGTCGTTACCCCGATTCGCCCGATTGAAGCGCGCGCGCCGCGCGCCGCGTCGGCCGCGCCCGCCCAGCCGGACCGGGCCGGCATGGAGGACATCTTCGCCGACTTCCGGCTGCGCGACCGCTGGAAGCCCAATTACCGCGCCCGAGACATCGGCGACGGCGTCTTCCTGTCCAGCGATCAGGGCAGCTGGGCGCTGCTGAGCCGGGAGGAATACCGCGCGCTGCGCAGCATCGCCCTCCCCAGGGCGCTGCACGATCTGCTGGAGGAGCGCGGCCTGATCCTCACCGCGCGCAACGCCGACAGCGTGATGCGCGCCTATGAAGACTGGTCCGCCAACTACTTTCCCGGCACCGCGCTGCACATCATCGGCATGACGCGGCGTTGCAATCTGCGCTGCGCCTACTGCCACGCGGCCGTGGTGCGGGACAGCTCGGACCCGGCCCGCTACGACCTGGACGAAGCCACCGCGCGCGCCATCGTCGATTTCGCCTATCAATCGCCGTCCTCGCGCATCCATTTCGAATTCCAGGGCGGGGAGGCCACGCTCAACTTCGGCGCGGTGCGCTATCTGCACGCCTACGCCATGATCAAGAACCTGGCGCACAAGCGCGCGCTGTCCTTCTCCATCGTCAGCAACGGCGTGGACCTGCCGGACGAGGTGCTGGACTATCTGGCGGCCAGCCGCATCAACATCACCACCTCCATCGAGTTCGACGCCGCCGAACACCCGTCGCTGCGCGTGGATTGGGAAGGCCGCGGCCATTGGGACGACATCCGCCGCAACCGCGCCCGCATGCGCGACCGCGGCCTGGACGTGCCCTCGCTGATCGTGGTGGGGCGCAACAATCTGCACAAGCTGCGCGACTACGTCGACTTCGCGGTGGCGGAGGGGCAGTCGTCCATTTTCTTCTCCCCGGTGCAGAAAATGGGTTTCGCCAAAGGCAAATGGGACAGCGTGGGCATGGAGATGGACGAGTTCTTCGACGCCTGGCGCGACGCGCTGGACTACATCTTTTCGCTGTGGGACCAGGGCATCTTGCTGGAGGAGCGCTATTTCTCGCTGGCGCTGGAAAAGCTGTTCAACAACCGCGACGTCAAATACGTGGACTTCCGCAACCCCAGCGGCATGGTGCTGGGCAATCTGGCCTACGATCATCTGGGCAATGTCTACGGCTGCGACGAAGGCCGCGGCCACGCCGATTTCCGCATCGGCAACGTGCACACCGACAGCTACGCCGCCGCGGTCACCTCCGAGAAGGCGCGCCAACTGGTGTCCTACTCGCTGCGCGAGCACGACGCCTGCCAGGTGTGCGCTTACCGGCCTTATTGCGGCGTGTCGCCCATCGTCAGCAAGGGGGAAACCCATTCGCTGGACCCGCAGCCCTTGACCAGCTCCTGCTGTCAGCGCACCCGGCACCTGTTCGACTTTGTGACGAGGCTGATGCGCGAGCGCCCGCAGCGCATCGACCAGGCGCTGACCATCATCCGGATGAGCACCCAATGAGCGCCCGGGACTTGATCGCCGGCGAACTGCAAGCCGGCGGCGAAGGCGCCCGCATCGCGGTGGAAGCGCTGGCGGTGCTGGCCGGCCTCAAGCCGCTGGCGCGCTTCACCGCCGGCCGGGACAGCGCCGCGCGGCTGTGCGCGCTGCTGGACGCCTGCGGCCTGCGCCATGGCCAATACGTGCCGCCGCCGGACGACTGGGGCTATCGCCACGCCACAGCGGAGGAACGCGCCGCCTTCAGCCGCAGCGATGTCCGCGTCTATTACGCGCTGGACGCGGACGCTTTGGAACAAGGGCTGGACGCTCAGCGGCGGCAAGACAATGTGGCCTTGGGGCGAGCGCTGGGCTACCCGGCCTGCTGCGTCGCCGCCAATGAATACTTCGGCGCCGCGCCGATGACCGACCTGCTGCGCGTGGCGCGGACTCCGGGCGGGCGCGACTGGCGGCTCAATGTTTTCCTCACCGAGATGGAAGTGGGGAGCGGCTCGCCGTATTACCTGATTTCCCACTTTCCCTGCCATCTGGGCTGCCGCGCCAGCATCGCCTACGCCGCGGCGCTGCTGGACGCCTTGCGCGAAGCCGTCCCGGGCTTCGCCGCGCAACTGGAGCGACTGCTGCCGCTGCCCTTGCTGCTGCGCGACGAGGAAGCGCCGCCGGAGGCGCGGCGTTACGGCAATTTCGGCGCGCAGCTCTACGGCGGCGGCGTGGGCGACGCGGTGTTCTACCAGGGATGGCGGCCGCTGCGCTCCAGTGATCGCTTGCCGGAGGCCAGGCTGGACCAGGGCGATTGCATCGAATGGCAACAGGAGGACTTATGCGTGCTCAACGCGCGGGACGGGCGCGAAGTGGCGAGGCTGCCCACGGAGCGTTGGCATTTGGTGGCCTTTCAATAAGAACGGCGGCGGCCGCCTCGCCGGAGGGCTTGCGCGCCATTTTGCCGCAACTGACCCAGGCGGCGCGGGTGGACTTGGCCTTGACCCTGGCCGGCGCCAAGCCGCTGGCGCGGGTGTCCTGCGCCTACCGCGAAGCGGAGCGCGTGATCGACGCGCTGCGGCGGCTGGGCCTGTCCGCCCGCCGCTGGGAGCGGGCGCTGCGGCCGGCGGTGGCGGACGCCGACGACTACGTGGTGTCCGCCGTGGCCAGCGACGAGGCCGCCGCGCCGGACGCGCGCGCCTTCGTCTTCGCCGCCCGCGACGGCGAATTGGCGGAACTGGCGGCGCGCTTCACCGACAACGACATCATCGCCGGCCGGTTGTTGGGCTACCCGGACTGCTGCGTGCAAGCCTATCTGGCGCATAGAGACCACCACCACGCGCGCCTGGAGCCGGCTTTCGCCGGGGACGGCGGCGCGCTGCCCTACTGGACCAACACCATGCTGGACGTGTTCGGCTGGCATCTGCTCAGCCACTTTCCCTGCCGCGCCGACTGCGAGGCCAGCCGCGCCCAGGCGATGCGGCATTGGGAGGCGCTGTGCCGCGTAGACCCCGGCTTCGGCCTGGCCGCGGTGCGTCATCTGCGCAGCCTGGTGCTGCGTCATCCGCGCTTGGGGCTGGTCTACGGCCAGCCGATGGCGGACGGCGGTTTGCTGTTGCTGGGCGGCTCCGCCGCCTTCCGCGCGGAACTGGGCGATGTCGAGCGGGTGAGCTACCAGGCCGGCCGGCTCAGCCGCGGCGGCCGCGCCGTGAGCGGCTTGGAAGCTTTCGACTTCACCGCGGGCAGCGACGATGTCCACCCCGTTTGACGACCTCGCCGCCAGCGCCGCCTGTCCGGAGGATCCGGACGGGCTGGCGCTGCTGGAAGGCTGCGCGGCCCAGGCCTGGCGGCAAAGCCTGCGTGTTTTCCTTGAGCGCGCCGCGCCGGGCATCGCCTTGCCGGCGGGCGCGGCGCGGGCGTTGCGCGAGCTGGCCGAGGCGGAGCCGGATTTCGAACGACTATGGCACCCGTCGCTGGGCGCGCTGGTTCAGGCGGAACGCCAGCCGCGCGCCGGTTTCCTGCTGGCCTGCGCGCTGGAGATCGCCTGGCACGCGCATCAGAGCGGCGTCGCGGGCGAATGGCGCGCGCGTTGGAGGCCGCCGCGCACCCTTGTGCTGCCGGACCGGATCGTCGACGTCCGCGCGCTTCGCGTCGCCGCGGACGGGCGGCGGTTGAGCCTGAGCGCCATCGACGCGGACGGCGCGCGGCTGACGTTGAGCGCCGCGGCGGCGTCATGGGACGGAGCGGGCAGGCAACCCATGCTGGCGGCCTATCCGGCGCGCACCCCGGATGACCGCCAACAGCCCGCCGGCGAGCCGGATGTGGCGGCCGCTCAGGCGCTGGCCGCCGGGCTGGCCTTGTTTGATCAGGGCGCGCCGGTTTACGGCCCCTGGGTGCGCCGTCTGGTGCGCCTGGTCCGGCCGCTGCGGCGCAGCGGAAGCCAGGTGTCCAGCTGGAGCAGCCTGCACTATCCAGGGCTGGTGTCGATGACGCTGTTCGCCTCGCCGCTGGACATGGCGGAAACCCTGGTCCATGAAGCCAGCCACCAGCACTTTCACTTGGTGGACCGGCTGTTCCCCCTGGTTGAGCGCGGCGTCGAAGAATGGCTGTATTCCCCGGTCAAGCGCTGCCGGCGTCCAGCCCTCATGTTGCTGTTGGCTTATCACGCCTTCGGCAACGTGGCCTTGTTTTTCGACGCCTTGCGGCGCAATGGCCGGCTGGCGGATGCCGATTGGCGCCATCACATGGCGGATTTACGAGACTGGCTGCCGCGGATGGCCGCCGAGCTGGAACGGGCGCGCAGCCTGAGCCCGGCCGGGCGGCGCTTTCTGAGCGCCTTGCAGCGGCGATTGCGGCCGTTGACGGCGCCGGCGGAGAACTTGAGCGAGGAGATTGCGCGATGACCCCTGAAATCGCCCGCGCCTATTCCAGCCCTTTCGAAGCCTTCGACGAGGACTGGCACGCCGGCTGGACGCGGCAACTGCGCGGCCGGCAATTGAACGCTTTTCTCGAGCATTGGCGACCCTTGTTGCAGCGCCATGCGCCCGGCGTCGCGCCGGCGCTGTCGGAGATGGCCGCCGCCATGTTCAGTGCGGACGGCGCCGACGCGGCCGAGGCCGCGCGGCTGACCGAACTGGCGGCGCACCCGTTTTGCAATCTGCAAGCGTTGCGCGACGAGGAGGCCCGGCAGCCGGATCTGCTGTTGTCGCGCGCACTGCAATGCGCATTGCACTGGAGCGCGCACCGGCCCGGACGCGAATTCCACCTGCGGCTGTCCCGGCCGCTGACGCTGGGTTTCACCGGCTACGCGCTGCCGCCCGCCGTGGCCTACCGCGTCAGCGGCGACGCGAAGCGGCTGGAAATCCTGCTGGACACGGCCGCGCACGCGCAACGCGGCTGCGCTTTCGAGCGCGCGGAAGAGGGCTGGCGCAGCGTGACGGGGCCGGCGCGCAAACTGCCGGCCGTCGCCTTGGGCGAAACGGGGCCGGATATTGTGCTGAGACCGCTGCCGCGCAGCCTGCTGAGCCCGGACCTGGAAGTCGTTCCGCCCGGCCCTGGTTGCGCGGCCACCCTGGGCCGGGCGGTGGCGCTGATCGCCCGTCATTCCCCGGCTTATCACCGCTGGATCGCCCGCCTGTTGCGCGTGGTGTCCCCGCTACGGCTGGAGCCGGGCAAATTCAACAGCGAAACCTATTCCATGCTCAACGGCGCCTTGTACATGACCCTCCATCCGGACCCTTTGCGCTGCGCCGAAACCCTGGTGCACGAAGTCAGCCACGATTATCTGCACCAGCTCGCCGCGATGGGGCCGCTGAGCGACTCCTCGCTGGGCGAAACCTTCCACTCCCCGGCGCGCGGGGTGCCGCGGCCGACGCTGGGCATACTCAAAGCCCACCACGCCTTCGTCAATGTGCTGATTTTCTATTACCGGCTGATCATGGCCGGCGTCGAGGTGCACAGGGAGCTGGCGCGCAATGTGTCGGAATTGGAAGACTGGCGCGCCCAGATGGAGGACTCGCTGGACCGGGCGCGGGCGTTGACCGCGCTGGGACAGGCGCTGTGGCGACCTCTGGCGCAGCGGGCGGACCAGTTCCGCGCGCTGGCCGGCCGCGACGCCTCGGCGCATTGCGCATAGGGGCGAACCATGTTGGAAAACGTCTTGTTCTTTGAGCAACCGTACCGGCACTTCCTCTGTTTCGACACCTTCGACGAGACGGTGGTGGCACAAGCGGGCGCGGTGCTCAGCGGCCCGCTGCCTTGGGAGGAGCGGGTGGGGGATTTCTTCGTCACCTATCGGCTGGATCTGCGCCGGCTCTATATGTTGAGGCCGGACGCGCCGGCCTTCGTGCGGGACGATTTCCTGGAGGCTTTGCGCGAGCAGATGCAAATCCTGTTCGAGGTGCCATTGTCGGCGGACGACATCCAGGTGCTGGGCCACCGCATGGTGCCGGGGCAGCGCATAGGCGTGCACAACGACAACCCGGGCCTGGGCTACGAAGGCTACCGCGTGGTGGTGCAATTCACCCGCGACCACAGCCCGGAAGACGGCGGCCTGCTGAATATCCACGCCGGCGACGAGCCGGAGGCCGTTTACCAGAGCATCCGCCCCTATCCCAATATGGCCTTCGGCTTTGAGATGAGCGCGCACTCCTACCATTCCGTGTCGCCGTTGACGCGGCGGCCGCGCGACGCGCTGATTTTCAATTTCTGGCATCAGGGCAATACCCCGGCGGTGGAGCGCAGCGTGCGGCAAACCCTGGCGCCCCTGTTTCCGGACGCGGCGCTCTCCGCGTCGGATCCCGGCGAGCGCGGCCTGCACCGCGACGGAGAGGTGTCGGCGACGCCAAACTGGCCGGCGCCGCGCGCGGCGCAAGCACTGCTGGCGGAGTGGGGCATGGGCGGTGCGGCACAAGCGGGCGGCTTGCTGTTGGCCGCCGCCCGTTCCTGCGCGCCGGAGCCCGTCCGCTCGCCGGAGGTGAGCGCGGCGATGGCGCGGCTGGGCTTCGCGCCCGACGCGCCGCTGCCGGTGAGCGAGGCCATCCACGCCGCCGCGCAGGCCAATGTGGGCTTGAGTACTGATCCGGACACCCTGCGCGCCGCGCTGGTGCTGGCGGTGTGGGTGGCCAGCGCGCCCAGCCGCATGTTCACCCACGAGCACTGGCGCCGCTGCGCCGCCCAGGTCCGTCCTTGGGCGCACCGCTTGCCGATGCGCGCGATGCATCTGGCCGAGACCTTGTTCCCCGAGTGGCCGCAGGCGGGAACGGGCTAGGACGGCCCGGCGCGGGCTCAGGCCTTGGCCGCCGCCATCAAAAGCGGCGCCATGGCGACGGACACCGAAGCCAGCAGGCGCTCGCGCGGCACGCCGTCGCGCGCCTGCACCGAGATGCCGTGCAATTGCGCGGCGTAGAAATCGCCCAAGGCGTCTACATCCGTATCCGGCCCCAACTGGCCGTCGGCCACGCCGCGCCGCAGGCGGTCTATCACCGATTGCGTGCGCTCCTGTCGCTGCGAACGCAGCCATTCCAGCACGCCGTCGTTCTGTTCCGAGCAATTGGTGGCTGCCGACACCACCATGCAGCCGCCCGGCGCGTCATGCCGCGTATAGAGCGCGACGGCGTCCCGCAACATCCGCTCGATGGCGGAGGCCACATCGCTCTCCTGGCGCAGCGCCAGATCGGCGAAGCCGCCGTCCCCGGCGGCGTAGAGCGCCACCGCCTCGCGGAACAAACCCTCCTTGCTGCCGAAGGCCGCGTAGATCCGGGCCGAGGCGATGCCCAGCGCCGCCACCAGGTCGGACATCGACGTGCCCTCGTAGCCGCGCCGCCAAAAAGCCAGCATCGCCTGTTGCAACGCCTGGTCCCGGTCAAACTCTCTGGGCCTGCCCGCCATCTTTTCGCCTCGCTCAAATGTTATCGGACAGAATTTTATCGCGCTCCGCCGTTGACGTGTAGCCTTGCCGACGTCTATTATTTGTCGATCGACAAACAATAGACAACGACACATGACAACACTCAAAGGCCCCAGCCTCCATCTGGCTCAATTCGGCGCGGATCAAGCCCCGTTCAACACCCTGGACGGCATTGCCGGCTGGGCGGCGCGCACCGGCTTTAAAGCCCTGCAAATTCCGGCATGGGACAGCCGCTTCATCGATGTGGAGCGGGCCGCCGCCAGCCAGGACTATTGCGATGAGATCAAGGGCACGCTGGCTGCGCACGGTTTGGAGCTTAGCGAGCTGACCACGCATATCTTCGGACAACTGGTCGCCGTGCACCCGGCTTACGACGCGATGTGCGACAACTTCGCGCCGCCGAATCTGCGCGGCAAGCCGGCGGAGCGCACCGCTTGGGCGCTGGAGCGTTTGCGGATGGCGGCTCAGGCCTCGCGGCGGCTGGGGCTGAGCGAAATGGGTACGTTTTCCGGCTCCTTCGTCTGGCCGTATTTGTTCCCGTTTCCGCAACGGCCGGAAGGCTTGATCGAAACCGCCTTCGAAGAACTGGCGCGGCGCTGGCGGCCGATTCTGGACGCTTGCGACGAACACGGCGTCAATCTGTGCTACGAAATCCACCCCAGCGAAGACCTGCATGACGGCGCCAGCTTCGAACGCTTCTACGAGCTGGTGGACCAGCATGCGCGCTGCAAGATGTTGTTCGATCCCAGCCACCTGGTGCTGCAGCAACTGGACTACCTCGCCTACCTGGACATCTATCACGAGCACATCCGCATGTTCCATGTGAAGGACGCCGAATTTCGGCCCAACGGCCGGCAAGGCATCTACGGCGGCTACAGCGGTTGGATGGAGCGCGCCGGTCGTTTCCGTTCCCTGGGCGACGGCCAAGTGGACTTCAAGGCGATCTTCTCCAAGCTGGCGCAGTACGACTACGAAGGCTGGGCCACGCTGGAGTGGGAGTGCTGCCTCAAGGACCAGGAAGACGGCGCGCGCGAGGGCGTGGACTTCATCAAGCGCCACATCATCCACGTCACCGAACGGGTGTTCGACGACTTTGCCGGCGCGTCGGTGGATCAAGCTCAGATCCGCGCGATGCTGGGCATCGCCTGACTTCCCATCCATTTTTTCAGAGAGATCCCGATGACAGCTCTTCCATGCTCCCATTCCGAAGCCGATTTCAAACATGACTATGTGCGGCTGAACGGCCAGCGCATCCACGTGGTCACCGCCGGCGTCGGCCGCCCGGTGCTGCTGATTCCCGGCTGGCCGCAAACCTGGTACGCCTGGCGTCACGTGATGCGCGCCTTGGCCGCCCGCGGTTTTCAAGCCATCGCCGTGGACCCGCCCGGCACCGGGTTTTCCAGCCGGCCGGACGCCGGCTACGACACCGGCGCGGCCGCCGCCGTATTGCATCGCGTGATGGTCCGGCTGGGCCACGCCCGCTATCCCGTGGTGGGCCACGATGTGGGCATGTGGCTGGCTTACGCGCTGGCCAGCGACCATCCCGGCGTGGTTAGCCGGCTGGCGCTGACCGAGGCGGTGATACCCGGCCTGGCCCCGGCGCCGTCGATTTTCGCGCCGCCCGAGGAAAACATCTTCCTGTGGCATTTCATGTTCAACCAGCTGGCCGACTTGCCGGAAACGCTGATCGCCGGGCGCGAGCGCGCCTACCTGGACTTCATGTTCCAGCGTTGGTCGTGGCGGCGAGACCGCGTGGCGGCGGAGGTCTATATCGACGCCTACTCCTCGCCGGGCGGCCTGCGCGGCGGTTTCGCTTACTACCGGGCCATCCCTGAAACCATTCGTCAGAACCAGCGGCGCGCGCAAAGCAAGCTGACCATGCCGGTGCTCGCCATCGGCGCCGAGCACGCCACCGGCAAGGCCCCGCTGGACACCATGCGCGGCCAGGCCGACGACTTGCGCGGCGTGGTCATCCCGGACTGCGGCCACTTCATCATGGAGGAGGCCGCCGACGAGTTCATCGCCGAGCTGCTGCCCTTCCTGGAAAGCGAGGATTGAGCATGCCATTGGATATCAAGATCCAGCAGTGGCTGGAACAAGCGGAGGCGGGCGATGCCGCCGCGCCCGCGGACATGGCGCGGCTGCGCGCCGACACCGATGCCGGGCTGCGCCAACAGCACGGCCCGCTGGAAGACGTGGCGCGGGTGGAGGTGTTCCAAGTGAGGGCGCGGGACGGCTATCCGCTGCGGGTGGTCGGCTATTGGCCCGAGGCCCGCGCGGCGGCGCAGCCGGCGCTGGTCTTCGCCCACGGCGGCGGCTGGTGCCTGGGCTCGGCCGAGGTCTACGACAACCCCTGCCGCGCGCTGGCCAAGGCCACTGGCTGCGTGGTGCTGTCCGTCGATTACCGGCTGGCGCCGGAGCACCGCTATCCGGTGCCGCTGCACGATGTGTATGACGCCCTGTGCTGGGCCTTTGAACACGCGCCAGCGCTCGGCGTGGATCCCGGCCGGCTGGGCGTGGCTGGTGACAGCGCCGGCGGCAATCTCGCCGCCGCCGCCTGCCTGCTGGCGCGCGATCACGGCGGCCCGTCCATCGCCCATCAACTGCTGATCTACCCGGCCTTGAACCACAGGATGGACAGCGCCTCCTACCAGGCGTACGGCGACGGCTACTACCTGACGCGGGAGTTGATGCGCTTCTGCTACGCCACCTATCTCTCCGAGGAGGCGGAGGGGAACTCGCCCTATGTCTCACCGCTGCTGGCGACCCGCCTGGAAGGCTTGCCGAGCGCGACCATCCTGACGGCGGAGTTCGACCCGCTGCGCGGCGAAGCGGAGGACTACGCTGCGCGGCTGAACGAGGCCGGGGTGGCGGCAACGGTGCGCCAGCTGGACGGCATGGTCCATGGCTGCATCCACATGCTGGGGCTGACGCCGGCCGCTGGCGCGTTGTTCGACATCGCCGGCGCGGAGGTGAGGGCGGCGCTGGGCGTGGACGGGTGATTTCGTTCTGATGCACTGAGCACCAAGGAGCGTCGGGCGCTCCCTGGCGTCTACACTAGGCGGTTGATGCGGTGTCGCCCATCTGTGGGCCCGTGTGGTTTAGAGCCGCTAACAAAACCGCGCAGCGTAGCTGAGCCAAGGCGCGCCGACGCAGGCAGTGCCCGTAGTACGACAAGGAGGCGCAACGCAGGATCAGGGGTTTTGTTAGCGGGTCTTATTCTGACTTTTCCTGGCAGCCTAGCAACGTTGCTCCATGCTTATCTTGTAAGCTGCATTGAAAAGTCACAGTGATCTTGCATCTGAAAAACTACTGTTTCACCGTGATAGTCTGCACGGGATTTATATACTTCTTTCCCGCACGCCAACAACTTGTATCCAGCCCCGCTAGACGGCTTGCCGCTTCTTGAAACCAAGGTGAAGTTGCCCCGATAGTTCCCGCTGCCCACAACTTCTACAAAGCGTACGGCATTCACATTAATATCAAAAAGGGGTGATACAAATTGGCTTCTTCCTTGGCCATCCGTCCGTCCCTGCAAAGAAATCGCAGGTGCTTCGTCGCTGGACTTCGGGTCATGGACCTGAAGTAAATAAGGAGTATTCTTGAGCACTCTTCCCGTTTCCGGGCTATGTAGCACAAAATAGCAGCCTTTATTTGTGCCTTGCTCACCTTGTCCTGCTTTATCTAGTTGCGATGAATGACATTGATAAGTCGCTTTCATCGCGGCGCGAATCGCCTCAGGCTCAAGCGGCCTATTGACAGCGCAACCCGTCGCCATTAATACGGCAGGCAATAATCCAAAATAGGTAGCAATCTTAGAAATATTAATCATAGAGGAATGGTCCTTGCTAATTGCAATATCAAAAATTAATAAATTGCACTGTGGCCTCGCATAAAGCCAGAGACTATTTTTAGCGATGAATGTTGACGCGGACTGATCAATGTTGTTACCCGTTACGCCACTTAAATTTATTGAGCTACCGGACGAACTCGGATGGACTTAATCACGCTTTCATAGAGATGCTGCATTTGTGTTGCATTTAATGATGACTCCCCGGTAACACCGGCTACGCCTTCACCAGAGGTTAGCTGTATCGAGACTTTTGGATTGAGGGGGTTATCAAAACCACCCTGTACCTCCCACATAAAACTATGTGCAACACCCATGCCGTTGTCAGAGGGGAACTCATTTAGAGATTCCTCACCTTGCATTCCATTTACCGTTCTAGCGCCCTTCCTGATTGCCTTTATCTTGCCAGGAAATCGCTCATCCAGTTTTGCTGCCTTTTGCCTTTCCAGCAAGGATGGCTCTGGCTTTGACAGTGTGAAGCTGTCTATGCTGAACCAAACATCCGGATTATTCTTCAAGGCGAAAGTGATTGAAGCCATCTCAAACTGTGGCGATTTTCCATCATTGGAGACAAAGCCATTTGCAATGCAAAAACCGGCCTCTTTCGGAATGTCTCGATCCGAGCGATAACGAATCCCTTGTAGGTAGGCCTCATACTCAGAAAGTGTTTCCTGGATGTTTTTTTTGTTTAATGCACGGACTGAGGAAAGTGCAGTGTATCCATTTCCTAAAAATTTATAGGCATCCAATGAATACATGAGTCGTCCAAATGGTTCTGACTTTGCTAACACCAATCTCTTGTCTGGTGAGTTTGAAAATCGAGTTTCCGCAAACTGATCTTCATATTTGTCATGCTCGTTTTTTAAGGTGAGTTCTTTTTTCTCCGCCAGCTTAAGCATGGCTTCCCTACTAATTTTTTCGGTTTTTATTGATGCAGAAATATATTTATTTCCCTGCCCCTTGAGTTCTGCTTCATGCGGAATGTCAACCAAGTATCTGCCAAAGCAATAGGTTCTCATTTTGTCAAAAATCGTACTCTCCGCAGCATAAAGAGCAGGGCTGGTCATCAATAAGGCAAGCAATAAAGCAAGTCGACTCATAGTGGCAGTCTTTTAGTGCGCCTTGGGGGGGCTTGTTGAACGATTTTGGCAATGCGATAGACTGTAGCTTGAATTACATATCAATTCTTGTAACTCAAGCGCAATAGCCACTTTTCAACGAACCGAATAGTCTAATTCATTGCTTCTCTTAAATTTATTGGGCTGTCGGACGAACTCGGATGGACTTAATCACGCTTTCATAGAGACGCTGCATTTGTGCTGCACTTAAAGATGACTCCCCGGTAACACCGGCTACGCCTTCACCAGAGGTAAGCTGTATCGAGACTTTTGGATTGAGGGGGTTATCAAAACCACCCTGTGCCTCCCACATAAAACTATGTGCAACACCCATGCCGTTGTCAGAGGGGAACTCATTTAGGGACTCCTCGCCCTGCATGCCGTTTACCGTTCTAGCTCCCTTCCTGATTGCCTTTATCTTGCCAGGAAATCTCTCATCCAGTTTTGCCGCCTTTTGCCTTTCCAGCAAGGATGGCTCTGGCTTTGATAGTGTGAAGCTGTCTATGCTGAACCAAACATCTGGATTATTCTTCAAGGCGAAAGTGATTGAAGCCATTTCAAACTGTGGCGATTTTCCATTGTTGAGGATAAAGCCATTTTCAATGCAGAACCCTGGCTCTTTCGGAATGTCACGATCCGAGCGATAGCGTACATTTTTTAAGTAATCGGCAAATAAACTAACAGTACGATCAATTCCCTTATCACTATAGGATGCACCCGAAGTAATAAATGCGTACCCTCTATCCCACTTGAATGTGTCTATGCTATACATAGGATCCTTAAAAGCCTCCTTGTAGCCAAGTAAGATCACTCCGCTTCCATTGTTTATTTCCTTGCTAAGCTCGTAATACGGAAATGCCTTTTTTTTCAAATCTCCCATCTTCTTGTCAATTTTAGCTTTCAATGATGTATCACTTGTTTTAACCGTTTGAATGGTGTCATTCATGTACTTGCTAAGCTGTCCATCCAGTTCAGCCTCATACGGAATGTCAACCAAGTATCTGCCAAAGCAATAGGTTCTCATTTTTTCAAACATCTTCTTCTCCGCAGCATAAAGAGCAGGGCTGGCCATCAATAAGGCAAGCAATAAAGCAAGTCGATTCATAGTGACAGTCCTTTAGTATGCCTTGGGCGGCGGGGCTTGTTGAACGATTTTGGCAATGCCATAGACTGTAGCTTGAATCGCATATTGATTCTTGTAGCTCATTTGATGGTCGAACCCCGACATGCTAAATACTGCTTTGGGTGTTGGTTGCAGCTGGGTCAGCACTTTCCCAGAGTCTAGAGGAACCGTGCCATCCCCTCCCTGATCACGCTCATTGCTTAATTTGAATTTAATTTTTGGCGAGCCTTCATCTTGATAAAGTGGAACGGTACTTTTCCCCGTCATGGTTCGCTGACTATCCTTTTGATAGATTAATGGCATGACATCATCTCCTGGAATACTGCCTGAAGCCTGCCAATGAATATGGCCAAAAGTACGGAATTTCTTCTGATCAATACCGTAATAGCCATAAGTTTGTGGGTGAGCATAAAGATCAAGTGCATTATGAAATTTACTTGCCTGGTCTAACGCATCTCTATGCGATTTCAACGGTGAATTTCCACTCGAGCTTAATTTGTTAGCAGGATCAATTAACCCAGGATCAAGCATCCCCCACCAGCATTCATCCGTAGTCTTGCTGTAGATTTCCTCATAGGGATCAGCCTGCGGCAAGCTAAAAATTACATCGCTACCGCCTTTCTTAACAACTTTCAGCCAGCCCGGTGCATAGTGCTTGGTCGGCAACAACTCCAACGGTCCAGGAGAACATGCCAGAGTCGGCGTAATGTCTCCAGCATTCCAACCAATGATGGCAGCCACGGCGGCGCCTTCAATATCTAAAAAGCCGCCTACCTCAGTCCCGGCGCGGAAACGGCGATAGACCACTGGCGCGCCTGCTACCGGCTGCACACCATGCACCACCCCCAATATCTTGTCAGGAGCCATCTGAGCCGCCCTGCGCCCCACCAAGCCGCCCATGGAGTGCGTGACCAAGATAACTTTGCCATCGCAATCGAAATAGTTGGTATTTTTGTAATGTTCAATGATTTGATCAATCTTTTCGATCAGAGATTGCGCGGACTCTTCATTGCTTTGTAGCCAGTTGTAACCATGTGCCCATACCGGGTAGTAATAATCGTCCAACCGCAACACTTCGTCTTGACTTAGTCCCTGTGGGGTCAAATTCCAAGCTTTTACCGCCTCCGCTGCGGCCTTGGCGTAGTCCGGCTCTTTTTCAGAGCGAGGAGCAGTCTGCTTGCCGCCATTGAGATGGGCCAGTAGACCAATTTCCGGCAACAGAAAATTACCACGCTCCTCAGGATGACCCGGGCTGCTGTATTGGTCATTGAGGATGACTTCCAAGCGCTGCAAAATGAAGTGGTAACTGTCGGCATGCAATGCGCCCCAGCCACGCCGTTTCGCCTCTTCGGCGCTGACCCAATGCAAATTATCAGGAACTTGGCAAGGGCCATCCGGGTTAACCTCGGTGTCTCCGGGGGAAAATAGCGCTTGGCGCTCCGCAGGCGATTGAGTAGTTCCGTTAAGAGCCGCTCCTATCCCGCCTAGCTTCCCATTAGGCGGAGCCCATGCTTTTATTTGCTTCTTACCCCTTATTCTTAAATTCGTTCCCATAATCCCCGGCACAAAAATCACCGGAATAACGGTATGCGGCGGTTTTACGCATAAGGCGCATTGCTTGAAACTGTCCGGGCTTTTGACGGATTCAAAATACGGGTTGCCTTTCTTGTCGAATTGCAAGGATACGCGGCGGGTTGCGGTGCTTAATACGTCTGCCATCATCCGTTCCGTTTCAGATGCATTTTCAGTTGATCAATGGCCTTGCCGGTCAGCGTAGAGGTTGCGCCGCTGCCATCCGTGCTGCCAGAGCCTTCCAGCTTGTTCTGACCATTGCGGACTTCATGCTGTATCTGGGATTGCGCCTTGCCGGAGCGGCCTGCTATGCCAAACTGTTCATTCGTCTGAATGGCGCTTTGCGGCAGGTTGAGCATTTGCGGGCTGACACTGGCCGGCCCTGTCATGGCGTGGTTGGCGGCATGCTGGGTATGCGTGGCCGATGTCTTCGTGGTGATCCCGCCCCCATACTCCGCGCCGGCATTCTGTGCGGTGATATTGACCTGAGGCCCTTCAATACTGACCGCCTTCAAGCCCACCAGACGTAAGCGCTTGGCGGCGATAATTTCAATGTCGTCATCCTGCGCTTGGATGCGAATCGCGCCAGAGGCGGAGATGAGCTTCATGCCCAACTGCATCACGAAGATGGACAGGGACTGTCCCACGCGCATGCGCAGATGCTGGCCTATGCTCTGGTTGCTATCCTTGGCGGCAATCAAGTCGTGCGTGCAGCCCGTCGCCATCGAGATGTTCGATTCGCTGGCCAGGGCAATGCCTTCCGGTGCGCCGAGGGCCAGGATGGCTTTGTGCCCACTCTTGGCTTCCTTGGCGGTATTGCTGCCACCTTCCCATTGTTTAACGTCTTGCGCCAGTTGCTCTTGCGGTTTGGTGTCGGTTTCATCCGCATGATGAACCTCGGCCTGCTTGGCGAGAGACTTCGCAATGGACAGCGCCATCTCCAACTGGCCGATCAACTCTTGTCGGTCCAGCTGGTTGCCGCCAGCGCCTGTACGGGCATAGGCGCTGACCAGAACCCCTTGAGCGGCCCGGATCGCGCCTGACAAATCCGTTCGCAACTCAAAGCCGTTGCCGCGTGGCTCCGCTTTCCCGTCTTTGCGGGGATGAGTCAAAAAGCCCTGGTTCAACTGGGTCTTACCCGGCTCACTGGAAAGCTTGGCGCGGACTTCTCCAGGCGTGTCATCAAACAGCAGTTCGCTGTAGCCGCCGCCTTGATGCTCTTTCGACTTGATGCCGGAGAGGGTCTTGTTCGCCGGCAAAGCGCCTGCGCCGCTAAAGTCCGGGGTGGCGTGGCTGCCGTTATAGAGCACGCCAACAACGACAGGACGGTCAATGTCTCCTTCCAGAAAGTCCACCAAGACTTCCTGACCGATGCGGGGAATGAACTGATGCCCCCAAGCCGCCCCGGCACTAGGCATCACCACTCGAATCCAACAAGAGGACTTATCATCCATCGCCGCGCCGATGCCGGGATGCTCTTCAGGGCGCTGCCAATGGAATTGCACCTTGATGCGTCCGAATTGATCCGTATGCACCTCTTCGCCGGCCGGCCCCACCACAGTAGCGGTCTGGCTGCCCAAACTCGTTGGCTTGGCGTGCCGGGTATAGGCATATGCCGGCGTCAGCGGAATGCCGCGCCGTTGAGCGGTAAAGGTGGTTTGGTAAGGCGCGGGTTCAGTCTGTTCTTTGCTTTGGGATAGATAAGGGATGGAGGTTTGAAGCAGCCGCTTCAGCCCTTGGGGAAGATTGTTGTGAGCGATGAAGCGCTGTTTGGTCACCACGAATTCACGTTGCTCGCTGCTGTCCCCGTCATGGTTGGGATGGTTGTCCAGACGGAACCATTCGCCCGGCAGCAGCCCCCTGACCGCGCCACCGCCGCTGAACTGTTTGGCTTGTAAATCATGCGCCTGCTGCCGCAGCTGCGCGTAATGCCCAAATTGCTCCGCATCGCTCGCATAGTAAAGCGTCTGCGGCGAGTAGTCCTGCAAGGTGGACTGTAAGGACTTGCCGCTCTGGCCCTGATTGATTTGGCTTTCATCGCCCGTCATATTGCTGGTGACCGGCTGGTAATCGAAGCTCGCCAGCGCGACATTGCCGGATACGATTTGCCGGGAAGACTCCCAAGCGCTTAAGCCGTCCTCTTCTTCCGTCGCATCGCTGCGGTGAAAGCGCAGACGCTCCATGCTGGCGGCGGGTAGCCCAAACGGATCATCAAACAGGATCAGCTGTACTTGCGGCAGCTTGTCTTTCTCAGAGTGGGCAAACCGCCAGCCGTAGCCCTCTTCATGCATCAAGCGCACGATAAAGTCATAGTCGCTCTCGCGGTATTGTAGGCAGTAGCTGCGCGGCGAAGCCGGACCCACTTGAATGTCCAAAGTCTGAACCCGTGCGAACTGAGCATTATTCGCCTGATGCTCGGCCAGAATCTGCTTAATGATGTCTGGCACGGTCAAGTCCTGAAACACGCGTGAAGTCCGCCGATAGCGCAGCAGCGAAAACGGGGACTCCACCGTCAAACCGTACTGAGCGAAACCGCCATCCGCCCCCAGCTGCTTCACCTCCGACACCACCCCACAGCGTACAAGCTCTTCCCCGGAGGCGGCGGCAATGCCTATCTTTGCCGCAACGCCCAGCAGAGACTTCAGTTCGATGGAGCCATTGGGAGACAGGCAGGTCAATTGATAGCGATAGCTCTCTGAAACGCCTTCCTCGCCTTCCAGAGTCTGAGGCAACAGGGTTTCAGCCGCGATGCTGCCATCCCCGAGGGACAGCGTGAGCAGACGATTGTCTTGCGTGAAGGCGCTGGAAAAACTGGCAAGCAGCTGGCTGATATCCATGGAATAGAATGTCCGCAAAGAAAAGCCACTTACGCAAAGTGGCCTGATGATGTTGGTTCGCAATGGAGAGCGGAGACATTCTATTTGGATGGCTTGTGACGGTACAAGCGAGCTAGATCAAGGTTTGGAGAGGCCCAGTTCTAAAGGACAGGTACGGCACGTTGGCGGTTTTGAAAAGAGCGCTCCACGGCAAAGCACTTATTGTCAGACTGGAAAATACGAAGAGGCTTCATGCTCAACACCAGATATCGACAGCGGCAGTGATCGCCATGAAGTTGCTGGGCAGCGGCCTATTACGACGTGGGATCGGACGAGGGCAAGGCGACGCTGGCCAAGGCCGCCAAGCACATCATGGGCACCATCGACGCCGAGGGTGCGCGCATCCGGCGCGAGGGCATGGGTGCGGCCTTAGCGCGGGAGGGGGAAGAGGACGGTTTCTTGCTGTATTGAGAGGAGGGGCTTAGGTAAGGAGGAGCCGTGGCGGTTTAGTGTTGGCTTGTATCTCAATGAAACATGTTATTGTCTTAAATTTGATAATTGGCATGGTGGGCTGAGCCTTGCCAACTCACTCTTGGCTAATTTTTTTAGCGGCCGTGAGTCAGCGTCGTGCTTTGTGCGTTGTTATGTAAACAAAGAGATAAGAGAGATATTGGAATATGCATCCGTTATTGGTATTGCGCGTGGGCTATATGGAGAAGTATGACGGAGTGGGGACCATCACAAGTGGTGGGGCCTACATCCGACAAAATGGTATTGGTGGAGAGATTTTCAACTTTAAGCCTAACAGGGGAAAGTGCTTCGGATATGCGATGAGCCGGAATTATGCGGGTATTAACCTCCGAAGTATCCAAAATGGCAGTTGGTCGGTTGGTGATGAGTTGGCTGGTGTTGATGTTATATTCATCGCACGCCGTAGAGGGTATGGACAGGTGGTGGTTGGTACCGAGGGGCCACTGTGTTCCACAAACAATATCGAGCAAGGCGTGGACAGGTTCCAGAGATTGAAGGGGCCGATGGCAAGTATCTATGCGTAGTCAATGTCGACGGAGCAACTTTGCTTGTTGAGGAACGTCGCATTTTCGAGGTTCCGTCGGCGCAACAAGGTAATCCGGGGTTTCCGGGGCAATCAAATGTTTGGTATCCAGAGGCCCAAGGGAATAATGTGGAAGTGCAGAAGTTTATGCGAACGCTGCGTAAGTTTATGGAGGAAGAAGAGGGGGGCGCTCTGCCTTCCGATGAGCCGTTAGGAAAAAAGAAGGTAGGGGGGAGAGCAAGCAAGCCTGATAGTGCGCATAATACACGGGTCGAAGGGGCCGCAGTCGACTCTGCCACTGCTTATTACGAGGCTCAAGGATACACAGTAGTTTCTGTGGAGGAGGACTGTTTAGGCTGGGATCTTGAGGCTAGGAAGGGCAAATCTTTCCTTCGCATAGAGGTTAAAGGCATGTCGCGTGACACTCTAAATTTCGAACTCACTCCAAACGAATATGCAAAGTTGAAAGCGTTTTCTGGAGACTACAAAGTCTTTGCGGTATTAAATGCGCTTGATGACCCAACGCTGTTCGAACTTACCCCTGCTAATGTCGAAGGTCAGTGGTTCTTGGTCTCAAAAGAAGAGGGGGTTCAAATTAAATTGAAGGAAAAAATTGCTGCGGTGGCCGTGGACAATGGTGAGAAAGTGATCACGATATGAATTTGCTTAACTGTCCACTTCCCATCGTCTGCTAGTTTCATTTTGGGGTGACATGAACTGCAGTGTGAAGTGCAAGTCAATGTGGCGGGTTGAGCTCTTGTTCAAAGGCGATTGCTTGATGCGCAGAGAACCAGGGAGCGCCAGGCGCTCCCTGGCATATGGCCGGGCTACACCAGGCGGTTGATGCTGCTTAGGCCGTGGCTCAAGCGTTGCTGCACCGGCTCCAGCAGCGCCACCGCTTCATCGCTGCTGAACTGCAGCGGTTCATCGCGCCGTTGCAGCAGGGTCAGGATGGCTTGCAAGCCGATATGGGCGGCGCGCAGTTCCATCAAGCCCTGCAGCAGACAGGCATCCATTTCCGCGCACTGTTGGCTTAGTTGCTGGCCTAGATGGGACAGCGCGGTGTGATCCGGCTGGGCGTCGAGCAAGTCTTGATTCAGCTGCTTCAATTGCTCCATCACGGGCATTGGGGCCTCCATGTCATTCTCCTTCCGTTTTCGCCAGCGTGGCTTCAATGCCGGCCGCCAATTTCAGAATATGGGTGTCGCTGCCGTGCAGCCCGCAGACGCTCAGGCCGATTTGGGGGGAGAGGGGCAGGCTGACGGCGCAGCCGTCCAGCAGATTGACGACGGCGCTATTGCGCTGCACCAGGTGGTTCAAGCGGGTGTAGGCGTCGTCGTCCTCCAACTGAGCCAGCGTGGGCGGCAGGATGGCCACGGTGGGCATGAGCCAGGCGTCGGCCATGGAGAGCCGATGCGCGGCGACGGCTTGCAGCGTGCGGCGTTGCTCAAGCAGGTCTTGATAATCCACGGCGCTCTGATTGGCCCCTTGTCGGATGAGCTGGGCGATGCGCGGGTCGTAGCGGCCGTTGTCCTTGCCTTCCAGCCGCGTGCGGTGCCGGCGCCAGGCTTCGGCCGCGATTTGCCCGCCCTGGGCGTTCATTTCTGCAATCTGCCTGAGTTCGGGAAAGTCGAAGGGAATGATGCGGGCGCCGGCTTTGGACAGGCGCGTCAGCGCCTTGTCGAAGGCTTGGGCCACCGCGGGGTCCAGTTGCTCCGCGAGATAGTCCTCGGTGACATAGAGCCGGCATCTTTTGATGCCCGGCGCTTGGCCGCTGCGGGTGTGGGCGGGCATCCAGCCGCCGCTGAGCACGGCGTCCAGGACGGAGCAGCAGGGGGCTGAACGCGCCAGGATGCCGACGGAATCCAGGGAGAAGGATGGGGATAGGCAGCCTTGCAGCGGCATCCGCTTCGACGTGGCCTTGAAGCCAACCAGGCCGCAGAAGGCGGCGGGGATGCGCGCGGAGCCGCTGCTGTCGGACACCAGCGCGGCCGCGCTCATGCCCAGGGCCACGCTGACCGCCGCGCCGGAACTGGAGCCGCCGGCCACGCGGGTGGGATCGCCGGGGTTCAGCGGGGTGCCGTAGTGCGGGTTCAGGCCCAGGCCGGAGTAGGAGAACTCGCTGATATTGGCGCGCGCCAGCAGCACGGCGCCGGCCGCGCGCAGGGTGGCGACGATGGCCGCGTCTTGGCTGGCGGGCGGGTTGGATTTCAGCACCACGGAGCCGGCGCGCGTGATTTGGCCTTGTACGTCGAAGCTATCGTTGATGACGAGAGGAATGCCGGCCAGCGGGGTGAGGTAGAGCTGGGCGGCGTCGATCTGCCGGGCGGCGGCCAGGGCGGCTTTGGCGTTGACTAGGGTGAAGGCCGCGCCGCCGGCTTTTTGATGGCCGGCGATGGCGTCGAGCGCCTGAATGGTGAGCGTCACGCTGCGGGTGTTGCCCAGCAGCAAGTCCTTATGCAACTGCATCAAGCTGGGTTTCATATCGTCTCCCATGCCGAGTGCTCGCTTTGGGCCGTGGCGTTGATGTGTTGTAGTTGGGCGGCGTAGTGGTCCAGCACTTCGACGGAGAGTCGCGCTAATAGCT